>JAHZIE010000018.1 GCA_019419895.1 Clostridiales bacterium
ATAGGGCTTTGACCCCATGTGAAATACCCCCGGCAAAGCCGGGGGATATTTATTTGACTTTGTTCCAAAATTTCTGTCTCTGCCGCCGAGGGATGGAAGGAATGAAAGTCTGTGATTTTAGTAAGCCGGCATGTCATAAAACAGATAAATGACAGTTTTTTGTAATAGGACAAAGCGTCGGGTGAGCGTATTCTCCTTTAAGATCTCCCGATGCCGTTTTATTTTTGGGGAGCCTTGCGATTACGGTTTTCTGGTTTATAAAAAAGGAAAGACTGCTTTCTTACTTGGAGCTCAAAGTCGGCATATGGCCCGGGTGAGGATGTTGATTTTTGAGCCCCATTGCCGTAACCGCTTGTTCAGCGCATCCTATGCTCGACAATATCTGTTTCTTTGACCGTTCCGTCAGGCAAAACCCAAAGAGTCTGAATTTCATTTTTACTGAAAGTCCGGGAAAAATTCACTTCGTAATGGGGAATATGGAGATGGATTTCAGCGCGCGCCGACTTTCCGGCGGTTTCATATAGACGGAGGATAATTCCATCCCCTTCTTCCGCGTATTTTATGCTTTCGCAGATAACGGATTGGGGGGCGATTTCGATACCGCGGTAGGTAGTGGGCAGTTCCCCTTCGTGATTGGTGCCCATGATGAGTTCAGGGGGCTGGTTGAAGAGCATGGCTTCCCGGGTGACCTCCGCCAGGTTCCCGTTGTGGGGGAGAAGAGCGTAGCTGAATTCTTGGATTCCCTGTTCCATCAGCTCGATGGGAACAGCCCGGTCGCTGAGATGATCGGCATATCCGCAGCTGCGGGCGGCGATCATCCGCAATTCATTCTCTTGGGCGGAAAAACTGTATTTACTGTCATTAATGATTGCCAAATGGGATTCTCCGCCGTCGGGAGCGGTTCCGCCCAGGCTGGCGTAACGCTGTCCGGGTTCTTCCATTCCGCCGCATTCTTTTTCCAAAAAGCCAAAAGGCATTTCATAAACCGCCTTGTCACAGGCCGCATTGACAGGGAAAGACAGCTTGACGATTTTGTGATCCTCGTGAAAATCAATTCTGCATTTCACATAGAGAACCGCTTTGTCCGCGTAGAGGCTGAAATCCTGGACCAAAGTGGAGCTTCCGTAACGGCTGGTTGTTCTCAGGGTAGAAACCAGAGGTCCTCGATCTATGATTTCCAGCCTTGCGTTTTCAAAACGGCCGACAACATCCTTGAGATAAAATTTTTCGTGAGCCCAGGTGTCGGAACTGCTGTCATCGATTATCAGGGCAGAACCCGCGGCGGAGATAACATCCCTGCCGTTCCGCTTGTCTGTCAGGCGGGAGGGCATGCCGGTGACGGGATCGAACTCCGCCCGGAGACAGTCGTTTTCCAGGGAATGTTCTGACGCTGTGGAAAAAAGAGCCGGAGCCGCCGGCCGTTCTCTGCGGAAAAGGTAGAAGGTCCGATAACCAAGGGGAGGAAGCTCAGTAAGAAATAACGTATTTTGAAAGTCGGAACCCAGGGATTGGGGTCCCCTGATTTTTTGGAGGGGATAAGAAACGCCGGTATCGTCCTCAAGAGCTCCCACACCGCTGTGATTGATGACAACCTGCGCGCGCGCGGGAAAACAATGGGGATTAAAGACTGTCACGGGAGCCCCTTCCCCTTCAGATTCCCACAGGATCCAGTCCTCCTTGCCGGAAGGGCGTGTGGCGATCCCCCGTGAGGTATTGATATGCCAGGCGATGCGCTGCATGGCAAACGACGCCGCCTGATCCCCTTGGCACCAGGCGGCGTCCATGTAGCGCCCAGCCTCCTCCAAAGCGCTTTTAATGCAGCAGCCCGCGAGAATATCATGAAATTGGTTGAACAGCAGCAGCTTCCAGCCTTCTCGGATTCTCTCCCTTTGGGAGGGGGATCCTGTGCTTTCCGCCGCCAACACGTCATATTTTTCTGCCGATATGAGACGGTTTTCAGCCATCCGGTTTTTTTGCTTGATGGGGCTGTAAGCAGAATAACAGCCAATGGCGTGGTGCTGCAAATCGCCGGAAATAACGGGCAGGTTTGGGCAGGTTTCCTGGATTTCGGCAAAATACCGGGCGGGGGAAGAAAACTGGATATCCGGGTTGTCCCGGCACAGGGCGTCCAGCTCAAAAAGGCAGGCTTTGGTAGGGCCGCCTCCGTGGTTGCCTACGCCGTAAAAACCCATTAGAGGGATTCCCCATTCCGAGGCCAGACGTTTTGTGACGACGGCCTTGGCGCGGTACGGGCTCATATCCTTGGTTTCTTCATCCTCTTCATAGCCCCACCAGGAATCATTGTAATTAAATAAGATTTTAAACGCGGTAACACGGCTGCCGTCCGGCGATTCCCACAAAAACAAATGGGGCAGATTTTGATTTTCCCGATCGTTTGGACGCTGAAAAACATAGCTGGTGATTCCGGATTTCCGAAGCAGCTGAGGAAGCATACCGTTATGACCGAAGGAATCCACATTATAGCCGGTGACGGCAGCCCGGCCGAATTTTTCCTCGAAATACCGCTGTGAATAAAGCAGGTGGCGGGCAAAGGACTCGCCGGAGGGAACGTTGCAGTCGGGCTGGACCCACATTCCCCCAACAATGGCCCAGCGGCCTTCCTGAACCCGTACGCGTATTTTTTCAAATAGTTCCGGCTCGTTTTCCTCTATCCATTGGTAATAGGAGGCGCAGGCACAGGTGAATATGTAGCTGCCGAATTCCTCCATTCTGTCGAGAGCGGATTGAAAGGTGGCCTTAATTTCCGCGTAGCCCTCCGACCGCTTCCACAGCCAGATAGGGTCCAGGTGGGCATTGCCGATGAGGTGAAGAACATCCTGTTTCATAAGCAGCGGCTCCTTTGTGTTGGGCGGATGCTCCCAGAATATCTGGGACAGCCCGTTTTTATATATCATAAAAGATTATTTTCACTTATTCAAGAGGAGGAATATTTTTATTTTCAACAGCCTTTTGGCCTTTTGACGGGCGTGTTTTTTATGCCTGAGCTATGGGTATTTTATGTAGGCGGAAAGGGGGAAATCATAGGGAAAAAGAAAAAGAATAAATCTTACAAATTGTTAACTTTTTGTAAAAACATCAATAAATTCCGCAGAATCCTTATATTTCCGTTACTTCAAGGTTGCAAAAATGTGATAAATTATGTAAAATAGAAAATGATATAAAGTAAATCTGTTGATCCAGCAGTTTTCGATGAATAAAATAAACAAATTTATTAGAGTGAGGGGTAATCGATATGTCAAACAGACTTTTCCAAAGCGTTGTCCATCAGCTCAAGGATGCAATAGACCGCACCATAGGCGTCGTGGATGAAACTTCTGTGATTATCGCTTGTTCTGAACTGGGAAGAATTGGCGAAGTGGTGGATAATGTGTCCACCGAGATTATTGCGGCTTCCGATATTTTTACAGCCAACGGCTGCACCTATCGTCCCTTTGGCAGCAAGCCCCGTCCGGAATACGCGGTATTCGTGGAAGGAATGGATGACGCCGCGAAGAAATATGTGTCTCTTCTGGCGATTTCCCTGAGCAGCATCAAGCAATATTATGATGAGAAGTATGATAGGGGAAACTTTATCAAAAATGTAATCCTCGACAATATCCTGCCGGGAGATATTTACCTCAAGGCGAGGGAACTGCGTTTCAACGGGGATGTGGACAGGGTCTGTATGCTCATCCGCCTTGTGTCTAAGACCGATGTTTCCGCCTTTGACGTTGTCCAAAATCTCTTCCCTGATAAGACAAAGGATTTTGTAATTAATATCAATGAAACTGAGATCGCGCTGGTAAAGGAAATCCGTGCCGGGATCGAGACGAAGGATCTTGAAAAGCTGGCTGGCTCTATTGTGGATACCCTGAGCAGTGAATTCTATACTCACGCGGTTGTGGGCATTGGTACCGCTGTAACAGGGGTCAAGGATTTGGCCCGTTCCTTTAAGGAAGCTCAGATTGCCCTGGAGGTCGGCAAGGTTTTTGATACGGAAAAGAAGATTGTCAGTTATGACCATCTGGGAATCGCCCGCCTGATTTACCAGCTTCCCACCACCTTATGTGAGATGTTCCTGAAAGAGGTTTTTAAAAGGGGCTCTATTGAGTCGTTGGATCAGGAAACCCTCTTCACGATTCAGAGATTCTTTGAAAATAATCTCAATGTATCTGAAACCTCCAGAAAACTGTTCGTTCATAGAAATACCCTTGTTTACAGGCTGGAAAAGATCAAGAAAATTACCGGTTTGGATCTCAGGGAGTTTGAGGATGCGATTGTATTTAAGGTAGCTTTGATGGTAAAGAAATACTTGACCGCGAAGCCCGTCAAGTATTAAAAATTGAATATGCGCCCGGGGCTCTCCATTTTGCTTATAAATGGAGAGCCATGATATTCTTATTGCTTTTTGACGATAAGATATTTTTACAAAGAATTAATCCGTCGGCAGCAGGGCGCTGTGTATAGTTGCGTGTGCGGAATTTTAGGAAGGGAGATTGGTGCGTGGTAGAATTCAGAAACGTCTCAAAAACATATGATAATGGCACTAAGGCTCTCCGGGACATCAGCCTTACCATTTCAAAAGGAGAATTTGTTTTTATTGTGGGATCCTCAGGGGCAGGCAAAAGCACCTTTTTAAAGCTCATCATGCATGAGGAGGTGCCCAACTCCGGGGAGATCATTGTCAATGGGAGAAAGCTTTCCAGGCTTCGCCATAAGGAAGTTCCTTATTTAAGGCGTACCATGGGGATCGTTTTCCAGGATTTCAGGCTGATAGACAAAATGAATGTATTCGATAATGTCGCCTTTGCCATGAGGGTGATTGGAGCCCCGGCCAGAGAGGTTAGAAAAAGGGTTCCTTATATTCTTGGGCTGGTTGGCCTGCAGGACAAGGCGCGCAGCCTGCCTGCGGAGCTTTCCGGCGGTGAACAGCAGCGTGTGGGACTCGCGCGGGCGTTGGTGAACAATCCCAGCATGATTATCGCGGACGAGCCTACAGGAAACATCGATCCGGCCCTTTCCTTTGAGATTGTGGATTTATTAAGCGAGATTAACCGGCGGGGGACAACAGTTTTGATGGTGACCCATGAGCACTCCCTGGTTAAGAGGTTTCACCGGCGTGTGGTGGAGATCAGTGACGGCGTCGTTGTGGCCGACAGCGGAAAGCTGGGGGTGAAGCATGAAGATTAGCAGCGTTTTCTATCTGATTAAGGAGGGCTTCCGCAATCTTTGGAGCAATCGGGTGATGTCCTTTGCCTCTATGGGGGTTTTGGTATCCTGCCTGCTGCTCAGCGGCGGCGCGGCCCTGATATCAAATAATATTTCCGGATACATAGATAAGCTCAATCAGGGAAATCTGATGATGGTATATCTGAAGGATGACGTAAGCACTCTGGAGGCCGTCCAGATTGGGGATGAAATAAAAAGTGTTCCCAATGTGGAGAGCAGCACCCTGGTGCCGAAGGACGAGGCGTTGACTCAGCTGATGGAAGATCAGGTGGATGATGACGGTTCCCTGTTGGAAGGGCTTCTGGAGGATAATCCCCTGCCTGATTCCTACCGGGTATCTATTACGGATTTGGAGCGGTATGACAGCACCAAGGCACAGCTTGAAGCGATCGAGGGCGTGGAAAAGGTGAGAGGGGAAAGCGATCTTCCGGAAAAAATGGTTTCCCTGCAGAATACCATCCGTACTGCCGGTTTTTGGATTATTATTCTCCTGGTGATCGTCTCCTTCTTTATCATTGTCAATACCATTCGGATGACCATGTTTTCCAGGCGGAGGGAGATCAGTATCATGAAGTCTGTGGGGGCGACCGATTGGTTCATCCGGGTTCCGTTTATTGTTGAGGGGATGATCATTGGAGTGATATCGGGCGTTTCCTCTACCTTTATTTTGAAGTACCTGTATGAAAATATTTCCTTCGGTGTGGAGGATATGTTTCTTTCCAGTTCGGTTCCGTTTTCCGACTATTTTCTGACAATTTTAATCGCCTTTGTAGCCGCTGGAGTGATTTTTGGCGGTTTGGGAGGCGTGATATCGATTGGGAGATATTTAAAGACCAGTGGAGGCGATAACGATGGGTGGTAAAAAAATTCTTAAGGCGGGGCTCTGCCTTGCTCTTTGCCTGGTATTTGCCTTTCAGCTCCCCATGGCCGGAGCGGGAGTCGCGGAGGCAAAGGTAACGCAAAGCGATCTTGACGAGCTGAATAATAAGCTGGAAAGCCTGAAAAAAGAGCAGCAGCAGCTGAATGAAAAGCTCGC
Source organism: Clostridiales bacterium (assembly GCA_019419895.1). Lineage (GTDB taxonomy): Bacteria > Bacillota > Clostridia > Oscillospirales > Acutalibacteraceae > JAHZIE01. Next base: position 6,266 of record JAHZIE010000018.1, read on the forward strand.
CGCGACCAAGGATAAAAAGGAAAAGGAAAGTGAGTATAAGGCGTCTTTGGACAGTCAGATCAGCAATGTACAGGAGCAGATCAATATTCTGAATACGCAGATTGAGACTTTAGACAGCGAAATCAGCACCAAGGAAGCCGCGATTTCTGATACAAATCAAAGAATTGATGAAAATTATGAATTACTGAAGAAGCGTTTGCGCACAATTTATATGACTGGCGAGGCTTCTTCCCTGAGTCTGCTCTTTGACGCGGACAGCCTGGTGGATTATATGAATCGTACGGAGCTGGTTCAGTCTATCGCGGAGCACGACACTGAGCTGATCGAAAGCCTCCAGGCCGACAAGTCCAGCATTGAGCAGGAAAAGGCAGAGATAGAATCGGCCAGAGAAGAGGTCGCGGCTTCAAGAAAAGACTACGAGGTTCAGAAAAAGAATCTTGATTCCCTTATTGCCGAAAGCAACCGTATCCTTCAAAATCTTTCGCAGACGGAGTCCGACACCATCCAGCAGCAGCAGGCTACAGAGGCCCAGTTTGCAAAGGTGGATAAGGAAATTGAGGAATGGTATAAGAAATACCAGGAACAGCAGCAGGAACAGGGAAATGATCAGGAGTTTGTCGGGGGAACATTCCTTTGGCCCATGCCGGGCTACGCCAGCAAGGCGAACCTGGGCGACGGATTTGGCGGAAGCCGCGGGCACCGGGGAATGGATATCAACGGCGCGAACATTTACGGCAAAACCATTGTGGCCGCCAATTCGGGCACAGTAGCCTATGCCACTAACGCCAATACGGCTGTTTATGGAAAATATTTGATTATCGACCACGGCGGCGGGGTTTCCACTCTGTATGGACATTGCAGCAATGTTATGGTTACGGCGGGGCAGACTGTTACAAGGGGACAAGCCATCGCTCAGGTTGGTTCCACTGGTGTCGCAACTGGACCTCATCTCCACTTTGGCGTGCTGATCAATGGTGTTCCGGTCGATCCCATGCAGTATTTTACTTTGCAGTAGTCAATGTGTACTCGCGTAAACACAGGGGTTAGGGAGAGTAATTTATGAGGTAGGAGTTTTTTGCATGAAGAAAAGAATGTCGTTAGGAGTAACAATCGCGTTGATGGCGATTACTGCCGCCATTACTCTTTCGCTGACCTATCAATTTGCCATGAGCACCTTCAACGAAAGGGTGCACAATATCAATGAGCGCCAGCAGATGTATACTAAGCTTCAGGAAATTGACCAGAAGGTCCGGCAGTATTTCTATGGCGTCATCGATGAGGAAGAACTGAATAATTCCATCGCGTCCGGCTATATGGATGGACTGGGGGATTCCCACAGCATCTATCTGAACGCGGAGCAATATAAAAAAATGCAGACGGAACTGACGGGGAGCAGTGTGGGCATGGGCGCCCAGTATATTCAGCTGGAGGACGGTACTCTTCAGGTGATCCATGTGGACAGATCCTCCCCGGCGCAGACCGCAGGCCTTGTTAAAGGAGATATTGTAACCGGCGTGGGAGATATTCTGGTCGGTGAAAACAGCTCTGATGAAGTGATTTCCGCATTGTCTGGGGATTTGGGGGAGAAAAAGGTTCTCCATATTCTCCGGGGAGAGGAGACGCTTGACCTGGAGATTACTCTGAATCAATATGAGGTGTATTCTGTTGAATATTCCATCCTGAGCAGCAATTTGGGATATATCTCCATTTCAGAATTTAATGAGAATACCTATGCCCAATTCCAGGAAGCCATGGACGCTCTTCAGCAGAGTAGTGTTCTGGGGCTGGTGATTGATGTAAGGAATAACCCGGGAGGCACTTTGGAAAGTGTATCTGGAATTTTAGATACCCTGCTGCCGGCTGGAAATATTGTTTTTTCAGAGGACAAGGAAGGCACTAAAAAGGTTCTTTATACCTCAGACGCGAAACAATATGAAAAACCAATAGCGGTTTTGGTCAATGAAAATACCGCCAGCGCGGCTGAACTTCTTGCTTGCGCGATACAGGACTACAATAAGGGAACTGTCGTGGGAACTACGACTTATGGGAAGGGAACCATGCAGCAGCTGTTTACCCTTTCAGATGGTTCTGCCCTGAATCTGACGATTGCGAAATTCATCCCCCCTCTGAGTGAGAATTTTGACGGCGTGGGGGTTTCTCCTGATATTGCCATTGAACTGCCGGAAGAGCTTCAGAATGTTTTTTACTTCCTGACAGAAGAGACGGATGTGCAGTTGAAGGCGGCGGTGAGCGTCCTGACAAATGGAAGCCAGGGTTCTCAGAATGAGGGTGAGGGCGGTGTGATTGTGGACGAAGAGCATAGTGTCCCCGACAGCACCCAGTCGGAGGAAGAGGGAGCCGAGTCCCCAGAGGAGGGGGCCTCAGAAGAGGGTTCCAGCGAGGAATCACCGAGCTCTGAGGTGGCTAGAATAGAATACCAGGTATACGGCCGATTTTAACTGTACTTTTTGCCGTTTTAGACGCGCGGGGAAAAATTCCCCGCGCGTTTTTTGTACAGGCTGAAATAAAACAAAATTCCCGGTTTTACCGGGGAGGCGAAGAAATCATTGATGGAATTCCTCATCATAAACATCGAAGGGCATTGTCGCCGCTTTCAAGGCGTTGGTCCATAGAAAGCGGGGAGGCGACGCTGCGCTGGGCTTCCGGCTGAAAACAGGAGAGGAATGATACCGCATAAACGATAAATATAATAAAGAAGGAAATGAACAAGAGGATGAATAGATTTAAATTTCGTGGAGAAAGCGCGGCGATGGAACCGGCGGAGTATCCCTTTCGTTACCGAAAGAGGATGGAGCGCCGGTTTTTTAGGGATATTTTACTGTGGCTGGGATCTGGGACAGGTGCGGTTTTTCAGGATATGTCTAAAAATATGGCGAATTATCCAAGAAAACAACAGAAAGTTTGTGTGCAAATAATATAAAAATACTTGATATTCATTTGTGATATAGTATAATATAAATAAGCAAGTAAAGAGTTCCAGGAGCTGTATGAGCAGCGTCCTGTATTTTAGAAAGGAGATTGAGAAGTATGGATTTCGGCGCTTTAATGGCCAAAGGAGAGAAGGTAAATGTCTATCGCTGCGGAGATCAGGCGGTAAAAGTATTTGTTGAGGATTATCCTAAAACAGAGGTGTTATATGAGGCGTTGGTGCAGGCGCGTGTGGAGGAGACCGGACTGCCCATACCAAAGGTGACGGAAATTTCCAAAGCTGAAGGAAAATGGACTCTCTCCATGGACTGTATTGAAGGCAAAACCATGTATGAGATTATGAAGGAGGACCCGGAGAATCTGCAAACCTATGTGACGCAGATGGTGGATTTGCACCTGCAGATCCATTCCAAAAGAAGCCCCATGCTGAGAAAACTGAAGGATAAGCTCATTGCGGAAATCAAGGAGCTGGACTGCATTGACGATACCAGAAGATATGAGCTGCTTACACGGCTGGACAGTATGCCGAAGCATGTAAAGCTGTGCCATGGGAATTTTGATCCCCACAATATTATCGTGCGCGGCGACCAGATTTTTATTGTGGACTGGATCCGCGCCACCCAGGGCAACGCCAGCGCCGACGTCGCGAGAACTTTCCTTCTACTGTCGCTGGAAAATCCAAAAGCCGCGGAGCTGTATATGGATACTTTCTGCAAAAAGACAGGGACAGCAAAAAAATATGTACAGGATTGGCTTCCGATTGTCGCCGCCGCCCATTTGAAGGAAAGCAGGGATGAAGAAAAAGAATTGTTGATGAAGTGGATCGACGTTGTGGATTACGAATAATTTTTACAGTAACCATCTCCCGTGTATGTCCCTCATATGCGGGAGAATTTTTTTGAGGGAGCTGCTCTCACAGGCCGACCGGAAAAAACCGCGGGAGCAAGAAAGGCGGTTCATCCGGGCCGGTTTGCATTTTCGGAAAAGCGCGATGATGGAGGGGGCCTTTTTGAACAAAATCAAAGAGAATTTTGGAGAACGCTGAAGTCCTTCGGGGATTTTGGACAAGACTAGACAGGAAAAAGCTTTTATTGTAAATAATAACTAGATTTTTCCTGAAAAAATCGTTTATTTTTCGATTAGGTTGATTGACAAAAAAATAACAATAGGTGTATAATAAGATTGTTAAAAAATTATCAGCTGGTTTGAATGGTGAAAAGCCATTCGGAAAAATATTGGATGATTGTCTGAAGTGTGAGAAGGAGGATATTCCTATGGCGAAGAAAGAGCAAGCAGTTTCTCCCGCGGTTGTGGATAATGTGGATGCCTTGATTGTCCGCATGCAGGAAGTCAGGGAAGCACAGCAGATTTTTGCAACTTATACCCAGGAGCAGGTGGATAAGATCTTTTTTGAAGCGGCTATGGCTGCCAATAAGGCTAGGATCCCATTGGCGAAAATGGCTGTCCAAGAGACCGGCATGGGTGTTGTGGAGGATAAGATTATTAAGAATCACTACGCCTCCGAGTATATTTATAACGCTTATAAAAATACAAAGACCTGCGGTGTAATCGAAGAAGATAAGGGATTCGGTGTGCAGAAAATTGCTGAACCTATCGGCGTCATCGCCGCTGTTGTTCCGACTACCAATCCCACCTCTACAGCGATTTTTAAGGCTTTAATCGCTCTGAAAACACGCAACGGCATTATTTTCTCCCCCCACCCGAGAGCAAAAGCATGTACGATTGCCGCGGCAAAGATTGTTTTGGACGCGGCTGTCAAAGCCGGCGCTCCCAAGGGGATCATCGGTTGGATTGACGTTCCTTCCCTGGATTTGACCAATGAAGTAATGCGCAGCGCGGATATCATTCTTGCCACGGGAGGCCCCGGTATGGTGAAGGCCGCCTATTCCTCCGGAAAGCCGGCTTTGGGCGTCGGCCCCGGCAATACGCCCGCAATCATCGATGAAAGCGCGGATATCCTTCTGGCGGTGAACTCCATCATTCATTCCAAAACCTTTGATAACGGCATGATCTGCGCTTCCGAGCAGTCTGTCATCGTCGATCAGAAAATTTATGATAAAGTAAAAGCCGAATTCAAGGATCGCGGCTGCCATATCCTCAGCAAGGAGGATACTCAGAAGGTACGCGATGTAATCCTGATCAACGGCTCTGTCAATGCGAAAATTGTCGGACAGAGCGCTTATAAAATCGCACAGCTGGCCGGCGTTGAGGTTCCTGAGAAAACCAAGATTCTCATCGGTGAGGTGGAATCGGTGGAGCCGGAAGAGCAGTTTGCCCATGAAAAACTGTCCCCAGTTCTGGCGATGTATAAGGCAAAGGACTTTGCCGACGCGGTGTCAAAGGCCCAAAGGCTGGTTGCGGACGGCGGATACGGCCATACGTCCTCCCTTTATGTCAATGAGGTAACCCAGAGGGATAAGATCGCCGTCTTTGCCGAGGCGATGAAAACCTGCCGTATTCTAGTGAACACCCCCTCCTCTCATGGCGGCATTGGAGATCTTTACAACTTCAAAATGACCCCGTCCCTCACCTTGGGCTGCGGCTCCTGGGGCGGCAACTCGGTTTCCGAAAATGTGGGCGTCAAGCATCTGCTTAACATCAAGACCGTTGCCGAAAGGAGAGAAAATATGCTTTGGCTGAGAGCTCCGGAAAAGGTTTACTTTAAGAAAGGCTGCCTCGGCGTTGCGCTGAGAGAGCTCAAGGATGTTATGGGCAAAAAGAAGGCGTTTATTGTCACTGATTCCTTCCTGTATAACAATGGTTATACCAAGGGGATTACCGACGCTCTTGACGAGATGGGAATTCAGCATCATACCTTCTTTGACGTCGCCCCCGATCCGACACTCGCCTGCGCCAAGGAAGGTGCCGCGGTCATGCGCTCCTTTGAGCCTGACTGCATTATCGCTGTGGGCGGCGGCAGCGCGATGGACGCCGGAAAGATTATGTGGGTAATGTATGAACATCCGGAAGTCGATTTCATGGATATGGCCATGCGCTTCATGGATATCCGCAAAAGAGTTTACACCTTCCCCAAAATGGGAGAAAAAGCATATTTCATCGCCGTTCCCACCTCTGCGGGTACCGGTTCTGAAGTAACTCCCTTCGCTGTTATCACTGATCAGGAGACAGGAATTAAATATCCTCTGGCGGACTATGAGCTTCTGCCAAAGATGGCGATTATTGACGCTGATTTGATGATGAATATGCCCAAGGGGCTGACCTCCGCTTCTGGTATCGACGCCATGACGCATGCTCTGGAGGCTTACGCGTCCATGATGGCCACCGATTATACCGACGGCCTCGCGCTGAAGGCTCTGAAAAATATCTTTGGCTATCTGCCCCGCGCTTACAATGACGGACCCAACGATCCTATTGCAAGGCAGAAAATGGCGGATGCTTCCACCATGGCCGGTATGGCCTTTGCCAATGCCTTCCTGGGTGTCTGCCACTCCATGGCTCATAAGCTGGGCGCGTTCCATCACCTGCCTCACGGCGTTGCCAATGCCCTTTTGATCACAGAGGTTATGCGCTTCAACGCGGAGCCCTGCCCGCCGAAGATGGGAACCTTCCCTCAATACCAGTATCCCCACACTCTCCAAAGGTATGTGGAGTGCGCGGATTTCCTGGGCATTCAGGGCAAGAACGATCAGGAGAAATTTGACAACTTTATCGCGGCCATTGAACAGCTGAAAGAAGCCGTTGGCATTAAAAAGACCATCCGCGATTACGGAATTGACGAAGAAAAATTCCTTTCCACCCTGGACGAAATGGTGGAGCAGGCTTTCGATGACCAGTGCACAGGCGCTAATCCCAGATATCCTTTGATGAGCGAAATCAAGGAAATGTATCTGAGAGCCTACTACGGAAAATAATTTACGGAAGATGACAAAAGCCGGACAACCCGTTAGGATTGTCCGGCTTTTTCCTGTCCGCGCCACAACAAACCTCTGAGGAGGCGGAGCGGGCAAAAGAGCTTACGGGAAAGGTTCGCCGAAAGGAATCGAGCTTTTTACAAGGCTAAAGTAAAAACAAACAGCAATCTGATATATCGGTTTTCATGATAAGAAAATTTGGTGGGTTTACAGGTGTTCACATAATCCTAAGGTGATTTTGAGGAGGACAACCGCCAATGGGACTTTTTAGAACCTATGTAAGCTGGATAGTTTGCTTGCCGCTCAAAATGATAAACAGGCGGCCTCCGGAAAGGGGAAACGAATGAGAAAAAGCAAGCGGCAGCATTCCGGGGAGAAGTCCTTCAGGTCTTTGCCTGTTTTCCGTAAAACCGCCTGTGCCGCTGTTTATAACTAGCCGGAAAAATAGCAGCCTGCCTTCAGAAAAAACGCAAAACCTTCAGAGGAATCTGATAGAAATTTTTAGAGAACTGCGGGAGAAAAGAGCCCTTCATCAAAAGCATAGCCTGTTGACAGGATATCAGATCGTTGCTAAACTGAAGGAAAAGAAAGGGAGATGAAAATGACAAACAGCGAAATCCTGTCCATCGCCATGGAACAATCGGCGGTGGACTGCAATTGCAAAAAAGAGGACTTTACAGGGAAGGAAAATATGGTGGTTATCTCCCAAAAAAATCTCGGCGCAAGAAAATATCTTTCCCTTCCTTTTCAGTGCAGCCTGGTTTCCTATGGAGGCAATATGGTGGCGTCTGTCAAAGAGGGACTGGAACAACCGGTAAGGGAGTTTATGAACCGTTATCCAGTGGCGCACTGCTTTGAGACCCCCAACCTGTACGCGCTTAATGAACGGCTGGAAAAAGAGGGGCTCAAGATCTGTTTTATGGCGGAATATTTTTTGCCGGATGTTCAGTTGCTCCGTCCCCAGCCCTGTCGCTATCCTACCAGAATGCTTTTGCCGGAAGAATTTCAGGACTGCTATCTCCCACAGTGGGGGAATGCTTTGTGCGGCGCCAGAAAGGAGTTGGACGTTCTGGCCGTGGCCGCCTATGATGGGGATAATATGATAGGAATGGCAGGGTGTTCTGCGGACTGCGAGAAGATGTGGCAGATCGGAATTGACGTCCTGCCGGAATACCGCAGGCAGGGAATTGCCGTTTCCCTCACCAGTAAACTCGCCATGGAAACGCTGAAAAGAGGAAAGGTCCCCTTTTACTGCGCGGCATGGTCGAATCTTCCCTCTGTCCGCAATGCTATTAAAAGCGGATTCCGTCCCGCCTGGGTGGAGATGACCGCTCGGGACTGTGAGGCCATTGATCGGCTCAACGGAAAAAGCGGGAACAGATGACAAAAAATCGATAGGGAGCGAGCCACGGAGGGAGGCGGAGCCGCAGAACGGAGAGCTCTGTACGGCCTCCCATATCTCGGTATAAAAATAAAATGACAGGAAAGGAAGAGTGATAAATGTGGTTAAAATGAAAAATTTGCAAAGCGTTTATCAGCTGTCTAACGGGGTAAAAATACCATGCGTTGGGTTTGGCACCTGGCAGGCGCAAAATGGCGGCGTGGCCTATACCGCGGTCAGGGAAGCGATCGCGCGGGGCTACCGGCATATCGATACGGCGGCCGCTTATGGAAATGAAGAGAGCGTGGGCCGTGCCGTCCGGGATTCCGGCCTTCCCAGGGAAGAAATCTTTGTAACGAGCAAGCTGTGGAATACCGATCAGGGATATGAATCCACTCTGGCCGCGTTTGAACAGACCATGGAGCGGCTGGGATTGGAATATTTGGATCTCTATCTGATTCATTGGCCGGTGCCCGCCTCAAGGAGAAACGACTGGAAGGAGGCCAACATCGCTACTTGGAAGGCGTTTGAGAAGCTTTACCGGGAAGGGAAAATCCGCGCCATTGGCGTCAGCAATTTTCTTCAGCATCACCTGGAAAACCTGCTTTCCTGTGCGGAGGTGGCCCCCATGGTCAACCAGATCGAGGTGCATCCCGGCTGCAACCGGGAGGATATCACCGCGTTCTGCCAGGAGAAGGGGATTCTTGTGGAGGCATGGAGCCCTCTCGCGCGGGGAAAAATTATGGATAATCCAGTTTTGCGGGAAATTGCGGAAAGGCATGGAAAGAGCATTCCACAGGTGGCGTTGCGTTGGTTGCTGCAAAGAGGAATTCTTCCCCTGCCAAAGTCGGTAACTCCTTTCCGGATTGCCAGTAATGGGGATATTTTTGATTTTGCCCTGTCCGGTGAGGAAATGGAGCGTATCCATAAGATCATCGGATGCGGCGGAATGACCCATGATCCGGATCATATTGATTTCTGATTATCCGGAGTGCGCGGCGGCCGATCCAGTACGCGCCTGTTTCGCGGGGGTAGAAAAGAAAAACATTCCGCCTCCATACTGGGAATGAAAGTAAGCCGCCAATATGAGGCGGGAAAAGAGAAATTCTATTGAAAAGGGATACCATGCTGACAAACGCTAAGCATGGTATCCCAGGTGAAAGTTTGGCCAGAGGTTGACGAAGAGGCAATACCGAAAATTTTTATATTTCTTTTTTATACCGCGGGAGAATTGCGCGGACGGTGGGGATGCCTAAAGCCCCGCCCAGAAGAGCATTGCCGAAACCTCGCACCAGCAGGAGCCGTAAAAAACGCCGCCGATGCAGGAATACCCCTCCCAGTCGCTCATATTGACGCGTTCGCACATGGTGCCATCGGGCATCCGCTTGGGCGGGTTGTCCCAGGTGAGGATGGGACGGTCGGGGCGGGAAAGATACTGCCCGATATTTTGGGTGATATCGTGATAGAGCTCCAGATATCGGGAATTGCCGGTGTATTGGGCAAGGCGGCGCAGGCAGTCCCCTGACAGAGTGCAGATGCCTGGAGCGGAATGCTTGTTTTGCGCGTTGGCAAAAACGCTCCCAATCGTTTTCATGCCGAGCCGTCCAAACTCACTTTCAGCGGGGAATTGGTAATTGTAGGAAACAACCCAGGAGGAACAGAAGTCGGCGGCGTAAGAGGCCAGATCAAGCCATTCCTTCTCCCTGGTGGTTTCATAAAGGACTACCAGGCTTTCCAGAAGGGCGAAGGCGCTTTCGCTGTCGGGACATTGAAGGATTTCTCCCGGCCCTCCGGTGGTATATCCATGGAGAAGATCCCTGTCGCAGTAAAGCCGCGCGCATTCCTTGGCTGTTTTTAAATATTCTTCCCGGCCAAAGAAGGTATAGGCCCGGGCAAGTCCGCCGCAGGCCATAGCGCCGGCGGTGGAACCGCCGACGACAATCTCCCCGGTATCGACATTGACAAACTGCCCGAGCTCTCCATAACGTTCCCACAGGGTGACAAAGGCGTCCGCCAGCCGCTTGGTGCCTTGCATCCAATTCTCTGGGATGCTGAGCCCTTTTTCCTTCAGGATATCAAAGTGGAAAAAGAGAAAATACAGCACATCCGCCGACTTGCGGATCAAATGCCATCGTTTTCCTTCTTCAAGTCCAAAGGCATCCCCTAAGGGATGTCCCCAGCGGTCGATTATCCCCTCAAAAAAACCGGAGGCCGTCTGGGTACTGAAAAGGTAATCAATGGTGGAAAGGCTTCTTTGAAAGCTCTCCTTGCCGCCCCGTTTCATCAATGCCGCGGTGGCCATGGCGCCGCCCACCCATCCCGGCTGCCAGACCTGGGTGGGGGATTCGTTGGGTTCAGACAGCCCGACACCGTAAAATCCCCGTTCGGGACGGTAATTCAAACGGTTATATTTATCCTCCAGCAAATTCCAAAGCTTCTCTCTTTGGGGCAGGACGGCATGGGAATCGTCCATGCCCATACATTTGCGGTGGGAAGCGAAGAAACGGAAAAAGGCGGGAAGATCCTCGCAGGGGAATTCAAAGAGGCGGCAGGGGAGCCTGATTTCCTCCCCTTCAAAAAAAGAAATCCCCCTGTCGGTGCTTTCCACCATAAAGGGCCAGCGGTACATGGATTTTTTTCTCATATGGGGATAGGTCAGGGAAATGCTTCCGCCCTGATAGGAAAGCCCCACATTTTTTCCGTTGATTTCCTGAACGGTGAAAAGAAGGAGCCCCTTCTTGGCTGAGGGGGAGAACAGCCCCACGCAGGGAACAGACAGATCTCCCGCGGTGACTTCAATACATCCGCTGCCGTCGGTTTCCAGCCGGGGAACGTCGGTGATCAGGATAGGCATTCCCTCTGCCTTTGCTTCCTCCGGCAGATACATGGGAGGATAGGAGCGTTTGACACTTTGGAATTGATTGCCCCGATAACAGCAGGCGGGAAAAAAGACATAGAGATCCCGCGACGGGAGGGCGCTGGAGAAAACGGCCTCAAAATAGGCGGCGCTTTTTGCCTCCGGGGATACAAAACGGATTTCCCCTTCCGCTTGGGATGACAAAACAAGCTGTTCATCAAAATAAGTGGTGAGCTGCATGAAAATTCCTCCTTTTATCCATATGATCCGGCCGTTTTTTGATGTAGCCGAAAGCGGCCATAAGAATAGCCAAAGCGGGATGGGATGCTTTGTCCTTTATTGTATGAATGGTTGGGACAGCCGTCAATCCCTTTCTCAAAGATCCATCAAAATGATGATCCCAACTGGAAAATTTCCGCCAGGTTCTGATAGATAATCAGGATATTTTACAAAATAGAGGGGGAATATGGGATGTCTTATCCTTCCGTTCCGCCGGAGACTTCCCTTTTTATTCTTCGGTATTCCCTGGTGATGAGTTCCCCGTTGAATGCCGGATTTGCACCGCCGTCGAGCCTTAAAACAGAACAGTTCAGCTGGCTGAGCCACAGCTCATGCTGCCGGCTGCCGCAGGAGCCGGTTTCCAGATCGTATTTTGCGGCATCCTCTAAAAATAACTGATGCTCCTGATACATGTCTCCGCCGGGTAGAACGCGGCCGCCAAATTCCTGCAGTTCCCGTTTGTGGAGCCTTTCTGTACGGATTTTGGAATCGGCTGTCAGATAAACCGCGAGAAGAAACATGGAATCAAAATATTCGTGAAAACTGTCCATGGAGCCCGACATGACAAATTCTCCGGCGGTCTGGGCCGCGGTCATAAGCCTGTGAATTTTTTCAGTCCGGGAATACATGACGGTATAGGGGATTTCTGTATCCTTCCGCCAGATGTATTCGTCAATATCCAAAAAGGCAATTTGCAAAAGAGAAGCGGTCAGACGTCCAAGGGTTGTCTTTCCGGAACCGGCCGGACCCAATATTATCATCCCTTTTGGCGCATTGGATACCTTTGGCATATCACGGCCCCCTTGTCAATTACGTCATATTGCCGAAATCAGGCAGAGAGGAATCTTCCTGCCCGTTTTCAAAAGAGGCTGTATACAAAGCCTCCGGAATATTCCCGCCGGACCGTCCGGCGTTTTAAAATCCTGCAGCCTTAAGAAGGCGCGCTTTTTCACCTCTTACGGAAACTACCGGTGGTGCCACGTAAAAAAGTTTTCGCTTCAAGTACCGGGCGAAGCAAGCCGCTAAGAGCGTTTCCCGATGAAAGACAGGTGGTTGTTGAAATGGCGGTTCGCCCGTTTACGGGCTGCGGGGGCAAGTGGAGAGAACGAAATAAATTCAGTGCATCCTGTGATCTTGAGACGCTTGTCGGTAATAGGGCCCATTCCAGCCATCGGTTATGGCTGCCGCCGCCCTGAATATACCTTGAAAAAGTGGGGAAGGAAGACGGGGGCGGTTTATAAAAAAACACTAATTTCAACTGCCTGAATTGGGAAAAGAACAGAGGAAATTAGTGTTTCTTTTTTTGGATGAAAATGCTATAATTAAAAATCAGAGAGGAAGGGGCTTAGTGCTTGCCTGGCTTTTCTTCCTTGTCCGGCTCCATACGGGCTTCCGCCCGCTGGATCAGGTTAAAAAGCGACTGCTGGAAATAGGGATATTCCTGTTTGAGAGTTTCCGGCGTCATGGCGAGAATATCGGCGTCCTCCAACCCCTCCATATCTCCCAAATGTTCTCCGTGGGCAAGGCTGTCGGCATTTGCCTCGGCGATGCTCATGGCGGCGGCGGCCCAGCCGTGAGAAAGGCGGGCGGGAACCCGGAAAATTCCCTGGGGGTTTTTCGGATTGGCGCTGTAAAGAAGCCGGAAGATCTGATAGACGCATACCATGAAATAGGCCGACAGTTCAGAAATCAAGTGTTTGTTTTTGCTTTTTTGAAGCAAATCATAAATAACATTCAAACTGTTGGCGATCAGCTTTTTATTCAGTGTCACCATCACATTGCCCCGGAAGATTTTATCGCTTTCCTTGGTGTCGGCGTCCGGGATGTCCTCCACGGTCAGCATAGCGCCGGTGCGATCTGGGGTCCGGCCCAGAAGGTAATCGCACGACACTTCATAATAATTGGCGATACGAACCACAAAATCAAGACCACATTCGCGGACGCCCTTCTCATAATGGGACAAAAGGGCCTGGGAGACTTCCAGATCCTGCGCCACCTTTTTCTGGCTCAGGCCGCGTTCCTTCCGAAGGAGGGTAATGATTCTTGGAAAAAATTCATTCATTTGTGAAACCTCCAACATGATTCACTAAGGAAGATTTACAATAAGTAAAGTATATAATAAGATAAACCTTTTGTAAAGACTTTATTTTGACAAAAAATCAAGGAAATTCGACAAATAACGGGAACGGCTTGCAAGCGGCTGTTTTCGTGTATCCCTGCAGGCGGGATGACGAAAGAAAAGGGATGAAAATTATATGAAAACCTATCAGATACATTTGATCCGGCACGGCCTGACCGATGGAAATCTCAAAGGCAGATATATTGGCAGTACGGACTGTCCTTTGGCATCTCAGGGGATTGCTGAACTGAAAAAAATAGCCGGGACATACGAGTATCCCAGGGCCGAAATGTATTATTCCAGCCCATTGCTCCGCTGTATCCAGACTATGAATATCCTCTATCCCGGGGAGGATTTTTACGAGGTGCCCGGGCTTCGGGAGGTTGATTTCGGCCAGTGGGAGGGCAAGACGGCGCGGGAGCTTTCCGGCGATAAGGTATTTCAGGAATGGCTCCAAGCCGGTGGTCAGGCCGCCCCTCCAGGAGGAGAAAGCAATGGGGAATTTGCATCCCGGGTCTGCGCTTCCTTTGAAAATATTGTGGAAAATATGATGAAAACGGGAATCCGTTCCTCTGTCATTGTTTCCCACGGCGGAGTTATCATGACGCTGCTGACCGCCTACGGGCTGCCCAGGGCAAATTTTTACGATTGGCTGGTGGGAAATGGCAGGGGATATTCCCTGCGGATTACGCCCAGCTTGTGGATGTCCGGCAAGGTGGCGGAGGTCTACGAAACCATACCTCCAAAGGCGGAGCCCGTCATTGACGGAGATCAGAAAATGATTATAGAATTGGGGCGGGAGGCCGCCGATCGCGCTTATCGGAAGGATGAAAAGGGAAAAAATAATTAATTGTATACTATATGTATATATTTAAAATTTTATTACAAAAGGATGATAAAAATGCAAACCTATCGTTTGGCCCTTTTGAAGGGAGACGGCATTGGGCCGGAAATTGTAAACGAAGCGGTCAAGGTCCTGGACGTTGTCGCGAAAAAATACGGCTTTCAGGTAGAATATAAGGACGCCCTGCTGGGCGGCTGCGCCATTGACGCGACAGGGAAGCCCCTGCCGGAGGAAACTGTGGAAATCTGCAAAGCGGCTGACGCCACCCTTCTGGGCGCGGTCGGCGGTTTTAAATGGGATACCCTTCCGGGCAATCTCCGTCCGGAAGCCGGTCTTTTGGGCATCCGCGGCGCTCTGGGGCTGTTTGCCAATCTGCGTCCCGCCCGTATTTTTGAACCCCTGCGGGACGCGTCCCCCCTGCGCGGCGATATCATCGGGGGCGCGCTGGACGTGATGGTGGTTCGTGAGCTCACCGGCGGCATTTATTTCGGCGAAAGGGGCAGGATGGAGAAAAACGGTGTTCCCGCCGCTTTTGATACAGAGATGTATACCGTCCCGGAGATTGAGCGTATCGCCCGGGTCGCCTTCCAAATGGCCCAGAAGCGCAGAAAGAAGCTCTGTTCGGTGGATAAGGCGAATGTGCTGGAATCCTCCCGCCTGTGGAGAGAGACTGTTATCCGCGTCGCGGAGGAATATCCGGACGTAGAGCTTTCCCACATGTATGTAGATAACTGCGCCATGCAGCTGGTGCGAAATCCCGGCCAGTTTGATGTTATTGTGACATCCAATATTTTTGGCGATATCCTGTCGGATGAGGCGTCCATGATCAGCGGTTCCATCGGTATGTTGGCCTCTGCCAGCCTGGGGGAGGGCAAAGGGGGATTGTATGAGCCTATCCATGGTTCAGCCCCCGACATCGCGGGCAAGGGAATTGCCAATCCTTTGGCGACCATTCTTTCCGTCGCCATGCTTCTGAAATATTCCTTTGATCAGGACAAGGCGGCGGACGACATTGAAAAGGCGGTCAACCGTGTGCTTCTCAAGGCGCGCACGGCTGATATCTACGCGGAGGGATTACAGAAGGTCGGATGCGTTGAAATGGGCGACTTAGTTTGCCGGGAAATTGAGGCCCTCTGAGCATTTTAAATTCCGATAAAAAATAAGAGGTGAGTCATTTGGGGATAAACCAAAGAATAAAGCGTGAGGCCAAGTACCGACTGTCTGGCCGATGGCCGGGGGCGTTGGCTGCGACGGGAATTTTTCTTGCTTTCCTGTTTTTATCCGCCCTATTCCGGGAGATTCTTTTGCAAATATTTTATGGCTTTTCCCTGTTGGACTTGTCTCAGAACTTAGAGGCTGCGGCTGGTCTGCTGAAAAATCCTTATTATTGGATTTCCACTGGATTGAGCTGGCTTTTGTCCTTTTTTCTGGTTTCCCCGGCATTCCTGGGACTGATCCGTTATTTTTTCCTGTCCGCCCAGTTTGACAAAGGGGTGGACAGGGAAGAGGATTATCCCAGCGTAGCGGAGGTATTTTATTATTTTTCTTCAGGAAAACGCTTTGGCAGCTGGCTGTTTTATCAGGTGCGTCTGCTCCTCCGCTCCATTTTATGGGGATTGATTTCCTTTTTGCCTGGTCTGGTGATTTTTTTCTGGGGATACATGGGGATAGATTTTCATGGATTGACTGCCTTGGAAAACGCCGATTACTGGGACGCCTTCGGGCAGGCGTTTCAGTCTGGAATTCTTGTGCTGGTGGGAGAGATTCTCCTGCTTTGTGGGTTTGTCCTTTATATTCCTATGATGCTCCGTTACTTTTTAGCACCCTTTCTTTTGATACAGGAAAAACTTCCGGCAGAGGAATGCTTCCGGCTTTCCGTCAGGATGATGAAGAATTATAGGGGAAAAATCTTTTCCCTGCTGTTTAGTTTTTTTGGATGGGCGCTTCTTTGCGTTTTTGCCTTTCCCGTGCTCTATGTCCTCCCTTACGCCGCTGTTTCTGCCTGCGTAGGGGCGAAATGGCTTTTGCGGCAGGAAGAACAAATGGCTCAACAGCCGCCTGCCCCGCCTGTATCCTTTCAGTATCCGTCAGCGCCTGAGTCCCGTGTCTCCGAAAGAAACTGGCAGGCGTCGGAGCGCCCCGCGGCGGAAAATTCCGGGAAGGAAGGCGGGGACCCCCCGGTGTAAAAAGGGGGTTCGGCGGAAAAACAAAAAAACGGGACAGCGGCGCTGTCTTACGGCTTTATGAAAAATAAGTAAAGAAAAGAGGCCGCGGCCTTTCGTGGAAGAAATGAGGGAAAGGACGTTACCCCCACGGGTAACGTCCTTTTTTCTGTAAGGTGCTCTGCAATTGAAATATCCTTAACAAGATGTTATGAAACAGGCGGACTGCTGTAGGAAATAAGGAAAACAATGAAAAAGCTGAGAGGTATTTTGATTCCCTTTTTTTCTGTTTTATTGTATAATAAAGCCATCTTTAAAAAAGTAGGGAAGTCAATGAAACAATGCTTTGGAAAACGCCGGCGGCTGTGCTCTTGCCTTTTGGTGCTCGCCTGTCTCTGCCTTCTGCCCTCCTGTATGGAGAACAGCCCAGGGGTGAGTGAATCCACTGGCTTTGTCATGGGAAGCCTTTGGAGTCAGAAGCTGATAGGCGGTGAAGAAGGCCGGCGGGAGGAAGTCCAGCAGAAGGTGGCCGAAAGTCTCTCTCAGCTGGAAAAAAAGATATCCTGGCGTGTCTCAGATTCAGAAATTGACTTATTGAACCAGAAAGCCGGGATTGACTCGGTTGAGCTTTCGGAAGATACCTATTCCCTGTTGAAGCTCTCCCTTCAGATCGCGGAGGATAGCGGCTCCGCTTATCAGCCCCTCATCCTTCCATTGTCAAGGCTGTGGAATTTTGACAGGGAGGAATTCATCCTGCCCGGGGCAGAGGAACTGGAGGCGGGGAAAAAAATTGTGGCGGAAAGCGTTCTTATTTTGGATGATAACAAAAAAAGGGCGGCCCTAACGCCCTCCGGCGGCGGGGTGGAGCTGGGAGCGCTGGGAAAAGGCGCGGCCTGTGATTTGGCTCTTTCCGTGATGGAAGAAAGCGGGCTGTCCGGAGGTATGATTTCGGTTGGAGGAAGCATTGGCGTCTTTGGGAAAAATGACAGAGGAGATACCGGATGGAAAATTGGCGTGAGGGATCCCTATGGCAGCCAATCGGACGTCCTCGGTGTGATCACGTTGAAAGACCAGTTTGTCTCCACCTCAGGCACTTATGAAAAGGCAAGGAAAGTGGATGGCAGGGAATACCATCATATTTTAGATCCGGCTACCGGCTGGCCGGCGGAAACAGAGCTTGTCTCCGTGACAGTGGTCTGCGGCGGCGGGGCGGAAAGCGACGGCCTGGCAACGGCCTGTGTCATCCTGGGGCAGGAAAAGGGGGAGGCTCTCCTGCGCGGCTATGGGGCGGAAGGAATTTTTATCCATAAAAACAAGGATATCTATGTGACCGAGGGACTCAGGGAGAATTTTGTCCTGCAAAACAACCATTACCGGTTGGTAAATCCATAATCCGCAATGGAGAGAGCAAAGAAAAGGGAAAAGAAGAATGGAAAATGAAAACAGGAAAAAATCAAAAAAGCTGTTTTCCTTCCGGGATCTGATTTTAGCCCTTACCGTCCTGGCGGCAGCCGCGCTTTTGTATTTTCTGTTTCCCCGCGGCGAGGGAAACATCGCGGTGATTGAACAGGATGGGAGGGAGCTTTACCGCGTCGTCCTTTCAGAACTGTCCCAGCCGGTTTCCTTTGAGATTCCGGGGGAGTATCCAGCCGTTATTGTGGCGGAAAAGGATGGGATCTTTTTTTCATCCGCTGCCTGCCCGGACAAGGACTGTCTCCGGATGGGAAAAGTGAGCCGGCGAGGGGAAGCGGCCGTATGCCTTCCCGCCCGCCTTGTTGTCAGGATAGAAGGAGAGAGGGAGGAAGGGCTGGACGGTATGACCGGATAGGGGGAAGGTCTGATGAACGGAAAGGGAAGCGGAAAGGAAAGGGGAACAAGGATGGTGCCGGGAAGGACCGGGAGGCTGGCGATGACCTCAATGATGGGGGCCCTTGCGCTGACGCTTTCCGCGGCGGAGAGCCTGCTGCCGCCCATTCCATTCCTTCCCCCCGGGGCAAAACCGGGGCTTTCCAATCTGGCGACCATGTACGCCGCCTCTTCGGCGGGATTGTTTCCCGCCCTGGCGATTGCCCTTCTCAAGGGGATTTTTGCGGGGATTCTCAGGGGAAGCACCGCGTTTCTGATGTCCACGGCCGGAGGAATTGCCAGCACCCTTGTCATGTGGCTGATGACCAGACGGAAGGGAAAGCCGTTTGGATGGATCGGCGTCGGAGTTGGAGGCGCCCTGTTTCATAATCTGGCGCAGCTTGGAGTGGCAGCCGCGCTCACCACTCCGGCCGTTGTCTTTTACCTCCCGGCGCTCCTTCTTTTTGGATTGGCCGCGGGAACGCTGACCGGCGTACTGCTCAGGCTGTCTATGCCGGTTTTGGAGCGGCTGGAAGGTAAATTACAAAATTAATTTCTCCAGCTTATTGTTTCGCTGGGAAAAACATGGTATATTTTAATATATAGAATGGATGCCCGAATACAGCGCGTCCATTTTTCTATTATTGGGCCGCGTCTCCGGAAAGGTTGGCAAGGCTGCCTCCGGCGACGGCGTTGGGCTGCTGTGAAAGGAAGGATGTTAGTTTGGAACGTTTTCCTGTGCGTCCCTATCGAACTCATGGGGGGGCTCCTGTCCCCCACCTAAAAAATACAGCTGAAATGGAAACGATCGTCATGCCGCCTCCAACACAGGTGATCCTTCCCATGCAGCAGCATGTCGGCGCGCCTTGCGCCCCGGTGGTAAAGGTGGGGGAAGAGGTCAGGGTGGGGCAGGTGGTTGCCAACAGCGATAAATTTATCTCCGCCCCCATTCATGCCACGGTTTCGGGAAAGGTCTCTAAAATTACGCAGATTCTTATGCCGGGCGGTCAGAAGATGGACGCGGTTGTCATTGACTCAGACGGCCAAATGACTCCCTGGGAGGGGATTGCGCCTCCTAAGGTAGATACAAAAAAGGAATTCGTCGCCGCGGTGCGGGAATCAGGCCTGGTGGGACTGGGTGGAGCGGGTTTCCCCGCCGCCGTCAAGCTGGATATTCCCGAGGGGAAAGTCATTGATACGATCATTGTCAACGGCGCGGAATGTGAGCCCTACATTACTTCTGATTACCGGGAGGCGGTGGAAAACTCCTGGGACGTCATGTCCGGCGTATATGCTTTGCTGGATATGCTGAAGGCCCAGCGGGTGATCATCGCCATTGAATCGAATAAACCCAAGGCCATAGAGGTGCTCAATCGGATTGCGGAAAATGAAAACGATCCGGAGGATCGGGTCAAGGTGCTGAAATTAAAGGCAAGATATCCCCAGGGGGCGGAAAAAGTTTTGGTTCAGGCGTGCACTGGCAGGAGGATTCCAAAAGGAAAACTTCCGGCCGATGTGGGCTGCATTGTCATCAACATCACTTCCGTGGCTTTTCTCTCCCGCTATCTGAAAACCGGCATGCCCCTGGTGGCAAAAAGGCTCACTGTAGATGGCTCCGCCATTGTAGAACCGAAGAATATCCGGGTTCCTATCGGTACGCCGATAAAGGATGTCATCCAATTCTGCGGAGGATACCGAGGTACGGTGAAAAAAATCCTGATGGGCGGGCCAATGATGGGGATGGCTCTGGTAGATGACAGCCTTCCGGTACTCAAGCAGAATAACGCTATCCTGGCCTTTGATGAAAAGGACGCTCCGGTGCCGGAGCCGTCGGCCTGCATCCGTTGCGGAAGATGCGTGGCGGCATGTCCCATGCGCCTCATGCCCACCCTTCTGGAGCGTCAGGCGGAAATGAGAAACGCTGGGGAACTGGAACGGCTGGGAGTCATGACCTGTATGGAGTGCGGTTCCTGCGCCTATGTTTGCCCCGCGGGGCGGCAGCTGGTTCAGTCTATGCGCCTGGGCAAATCGATCCTGCGCGGCGCCATGGCAGCTAAGAAATAAAAGAGCGGCATTTTGTCATCATTTAAAGGGCAGATGCCAGCCTAGTATGAAAAGGGATGATGCGTCGATGGAAGAAAAATTGTTGGTTTCCCCCTCCCCCCATTTGCGGGGGAGTGAAAATACCCAGAAAATTATGCTGGATGTTATTATCGCCCTCCTTCCCGCGGCGGTAGCTTCCATTGTGATTTTTGGGCCGAGGGCCCTCATGGTGATAGCGGTTTGCGTCTGTTCCAGCGTGGTCGCGGAATACCTGTGCCGCAGGGTTATGAAGCGCCCCAATACAGTGGGGGATCTCAGCGCCGTGGTGACGGGCTTGCTCCTGGCGTTTAACCTGCCGGTGACCATTCACCCGGCCATTGCCGCTTTGGGCGCTGTTATCGCCATTGTGGTGGTAAAACAGATGTTCGGCGGAATTGGACAGAATTTTGTGAACCCCGCCCTGACGGCGAGAATTGTGCTGATGGTAAGCTTCCCGACGGCCATGAGCACATGGGTGAGCCCTTTTTATTACCGCATGGGAGAAAGCCTGGACGCCGTGACAACGGCCACTCCCCTCACCATGCTTAATGAAGGAGCCCAATCGGGAATGCCCGATCTGATCCATATGTTTTTTGGCGTCCGCGGAGGCTGTCTGGGTGAAACCTGTATTTTTGCCCTGCTGCTGGGTGGAATTTACCTGCTGGCGCGCGGAATTATCGGCATTTGGATCCCGGCGGTATACATTGGCACAGTGTTTGTCATGACGTGGCTTTTAGGAGGGGATCCCCTCTACGGAGTGATGTCTGGCGGGCTGGTTTTGGGCGCTGTTTTTATGGCTACGGATTATACTACCTCTCCCCTGACAAGAAGCGGCAAAATTATATTTGCCGTCGGCTGCGGGCTGCTGACAGTGCTGATCCGGAAATTCGGGGCGCTGCCGGAAGGGGTATCCTTCTCCATTATCCTGATGAATATCCTTGTTCCCCATATTGAAAGGCTGACCAGGCCGAAACCGTTTGGAGAGGAGGGAAAGCGGCGTGAAAAAGCTTAATTGGAAGGAAATATTTCTGCCCGCTGCCGCGCTGACTGTGATTTGCCTGGTGGTGACGGCGGCTCTGGGACTAACCAATGAGCTGACCAAGGGGCCTATCGCCGTTCTCCAGGAGGAAACGGAAATCGCCTCACGTCAGAAGGTTCTCCCCAAAGCGCAGGAGTTTACGGAAATAGAATATGAGGGCCTGCCAAAGTCTCCCTATGAAGGAAGAGACGCTTCGGGACAGCTAGTCGGCTATGTGATTGTCACCCAGGCCAAGGGCTACGGAGGCGCCGTTCAGGTGATGACGGGAATCGACGCCAGCGGGACGGTGACCGGCGTCAATATCCTTTCCCACAGCGAGACGGTGGGGCTGGGGGCAAACGCCGCCAAGCCGGAGTTCACCGATCAATATCAGAAGCCAATCCCGGAGGAGGGCTTTGTTGTCGAAAAGAATGGAAAGGATGGGGA
This sequence comes from Clostridiales bacterium, assembly GCA_019419895.1. Classification (GTDB taxonomy): domain Bacteria; phylum Bacillota; class Clostridia; order Oscillospirales; family Acutalibacteraceae; genus JAHZIE01. The sequence continues at coordinate 28,142 of JAHZIE010000018.1, forward strand.
TGCCATCCAGGCGTTGACGGGCGCGACCATAACCTCCAACGCGGTGACCGACGCGGTCAACAGCGCCGTGAAGGTTTATGAAGAATTGAGCGGAAAGGGGGAGGCGTAAAATGGCAAAGCGTTCCCTGTGGCAGGAAGTTACAAAAGGAATTGTAAAGGAAAATCCGGTGCTTCGCCTGGTTCTGGGTACCTGCCCGACTTTGGCTATCACCACGGCGGCCAGCAATGCCATTGGAATGGGGATTGCCGCGACTTTGGTGCTGGTATGCTCCAACGCGGTGATTTCAGCCCTGCGGAAGGTCATTCCGGACAAGGTGCGCATCCCTGCCTTTATCACCATCATCGCCGGGTTTGTCACCATCGTGCAGATGCTGGTCAAGGCCTTTGCGCCGGAAATTGACAGTTCTCTTGGCATCTATCTCCCCCTGATTGTTGTAAATTGTATTATTTTGGGCCGCGCGGAAATGTTTGCCAGCAAGAACCGCGTCCTTCCTTCCATTTTGGATGGGCTGGGCATGGGGATCGGCTTTACCGCTGCGCTGCTGCTCATGGGGATTATCCGGGAGCTTTTTGGCGCGGGGACGATTTTCGGCCTGCCGGTGACCTCGGGCTTTATGGAGCCCATGCTGATTTTCATTTTGCCTCCCGGGGGGTTCTTTGTCTTTGGAATGCTGGTTGCCCTGGCGAATAAGCTGTCCAAACAGGATGGGAAGCGCCGGCAGGCGGGATGCGGCGGCTGTCCGTTAAAGGACGGATGCGGCAAGCTGGCGGATAAGGAGGGGATGAGCCATGATTAAAAGCCTTGTCGCCATTTTTCTGGCGGCGATTCTGACAGAAAACTATGTGCTGTCAAAATTTCTCGGGATCTGCCCCTTCCTGGGTGTCTCCAAAAAGCTGAATACGGCGGTGGGAATGAGCACGGCCGTCACCTTCGTCATGGTGCTGGCCACGGCTGTCACCTGGCCGATTTACACCTATCTGCTTTATCCCAATGGGCTTTCCTACCTGCAGACTATTGTATTTATTCTAATTATTGCCGCTCTGGTGCAGCTGGTGGAAATTGTTTTGAGAAAGTATATCCCGTCCCTGTATCAGGCGTTGGGCATCTACCTGCCCCTGATCACCACCAACTGCGCTGTCCTGGGTGTCACTCTCCTGGTGATCCAAAAGGGAGAATCTGACGCGAGCTTTGGATATATACAGTCCCTGGTCAACGCGCTGGGCTCCGGACTGGGCTTTATGCTGGCCATGGTGCTGTTTGCCGGTGTTCGGGAACGGCTGGAAGGCTGCGACATCCCCAAATCCCTCCAAGGCCTGCCCATTACTCTGGTGGCGGCCTCCCTGGTGGCGGTCTCGTTTTTGGGCTTCCAGGGGCTTGTGGACGGATTGTTTGCCTGATGAAGGGAAGGAAAAGAGAAGGGCGGAAGGGTGTGAAGGTTTGAAATGAATGGAGTATTGCTCGCGGTTATCATCGTCGGGGCGATCGGCCTGATTGCCGGTATTGGGCTGGCGGTTGCGTCGGTGGTGATGGCTGTTCCGAAAAATGAGAAGGCGGAGGCCATCGAAGGGGTGCTTCCGGGAGCGAACTGCGGGGCCTGCGGATATTCCGGCTGCGCGGGATACGCGGAAGCGTTGGCAAAAGGGGAGGCCAAGGTGGGGCTGTGTTCTCCCGGCGGCGCTGAAGTGGCCGCCGCTGTGGCGGCTTTGCTGGGAACCGGAGAGGTCCAGGTGGAGAAGAAAACCGCCCTGGTGCACTGTATGGGAAGTTATGATAATACATGGGATAAGATGGAATACCAGGGACAAAAAAGCTGCGCCGCCGCGGTCCAGCTGTTTGGCGGTGTGGGGGCCTGTTCCTATGGATGCATGGGGCTGGGGGACTGCGCGGCAGTCTGCGAATATGGCGCCATCACCATCTGCAATGGGGTCGCGAATATTTCTCCCGAGGCGTGCCGGGGCTGTTCCAAGTGTGTGGCGGCTTGTCCCAAGCATTTGATCAGCTTCGTGCCCTTCAGGACTCAGGCGGTGGTGCGCTGCTCCAACTGTGACAAGGGCGGGGAGACCCGTAAAGTCTGCCAGGTGGGCTGTATTGGCTGCATGCGCTGTGTGAAGGCCTGTGAATATGGAGCGGTCAAGGTGGAGAATTTCCACGCCCGGGTGGATCCTGACCTTTGCACCGCCTGTGGAAAGTGCGCGGAGGTATGTCCGCAGCATTGTATTTCCATCGTGGAATTTCAGTAGATCGGCTCTTTGACTCCAATTGCTGGAATGTGAAAGTCCCCGTGTTTTATTTAAACACAAAAGTATCCTTAGGGGGCTGGAAAGAAAATTGGAGGGGCCATGATGGAAACGGTCTTACCTAAGTTTTTATGATTTTGAAAATGGGAACCGGAGAGGAAGAGCAGGCGGCTTTAAACGGCCGCCTGCTTGTTTTAAAAAGGAGGAAGACAATGAGGAGAAGGCACAGGGAAATTTCCCAGCCGGAGAGGATTGATGAAATCATTATGCGCTGCGACTGCTGCCGTCTGGGATTTTCCGATGGGAAAAACGCCTATATTGTGCCGATGAATTTTGGTTTTCTTCACCGTGGAAGGGAGCGGTTTTTTTATTTTCACAGCGCCCGGGAGGGACGGAAGATCGATCTGATCCGCCGGAATGGAAGGGCCGGCTTTGAACTGGACACCTTTCATGGAGTCAACACCGGGGATTCTGCATGCTCTTATTCTTTCCGCTTTCAGAGCGTCATAGGAGAAGGGGAGATCGCGCTGGTTGAGGAAAAAGAGGAAAAGGAGACCGCGTTATCCCTGTTGATGGAGCATTACACGGGGAAAAATAACTGGTCCTTTCAAGAAAAGGAGTTGGAAGGTGTGGCGGTCATCAGGCTGAGGGTTACGGAGCTTTCCTGCAAAATGCATGAATAACGCGTCTGGGAGGGCAGAAATATGCGGCACTTGCAAGCGATTTGAAGCCTGAACGGTGGGGAAAGTCCAGATTCGGCGCTTCCATCAGAAGGTACAAAGCGGATCAGAAAATTGAAGAATCTGCGGGTAACATATCCCGGAAGGTTTTAACCACAAATCCGCGTTCTCTGGAAGCGGGATTCTCGCCTGAGAGGTGTTTCCAGAAGGTGCCTCCGCATACGGAATATACTCTCACGGAAACAGAATACAGCCCCAAGCCGGTTTTAGGCGCTAGGGTTGAAATGGGTGGGGACGGGAATATTATCGGAAAAACGGCTGGAAATTCCGAGGCGGGCGATAGGGCGATTATCCCCGGTATCTTTTACGGGGAGCGGCCTGTGGATATCGCCCGAAGAACTGTATGGGGCCGCCGCTGAAATTAAACGAAGGAAAAACGGATTTTTAATTTACTTTTAAGCCAGTATATGATAGGATAAAAATACTAATTTTTCAGCCCATGAAAGGTGGGGATTTTTATGTTTATTACAGCAGGCAGCGGAGGATTGGTGCGGGTTGACGTGCTCACTCCCTCGACCTTCCGGATCCGTTTCAGCCAAAATGGGGAATTTAAGGAATCCGGACTGAGCCGGTATCATATCCTCCATGAGCCGGAACAGGAATGCGCTTATGAAACGGAAGAGGGACAAAATGAGGTGGTTATTTCCACATCCAAAGCCAGGCTGACGGTCAGCCGGGAGGATGGAAGGGTGAGCTTTTGCCGGGCGGACGGCGAAAAGCTGCTTTTTAACGGCAAAGCGCCGGAGAGTCTGGATACAAAAGGGTTTAAGGTACATTTTACCGTTGCTCCTGAGGACCGTATTTATGGGATGGGCGATGTGACCAGAGACCGGCTGGAAAAAAGGGGATTTAAGAGAATGATGTGGGTGGCCAATGTGGCGGCTTATGTCCCCATCACCTTTCTCATGGGGTACCGCGGCTGGGGGCTTTTGCTGAATACCACCTGGCGTCATTTGGCGGATATCTGTGCCCAGGACCCCAATGAAATGTATTTTCACGCCAAGGGCGGAACTCTGGATTACTATCTTTTCTGCGGCGGCTCCTATGAGGAAATTCTAAACGATTATACTGAAATTGCCGGCAAGCCGGTCATGCTTCCCCTTTCCGCTTATGGCCTGACCTATGTCTGCAATGAGAACGTGGACGCCTTCCAGATGCTTCAGGACGCGCGCACCTTCCGCCAGGAAAACATTCCCTGCGATATTATCGGGCTGGAACCAGGCTGGATGGAACAGCGCTATGATACCACAGTGGAAAAAAAGTGGAGTAAAAAGTTTCATATTCCTTATTGGACGGATAAGGAAGACCTCACCTTTATCGGCGCCGCCAAGCGGATGGGTTTCAAACTGAGCCTGTGGCTGTGCTGCGAATATGATTTCAGCTATTACGAGGAGCAGCTCCTGGGCGCTCAGAAGCTGGTGGATCGGACGGCTGAAAAGGAATATGAAGAGGATGACTTTATCAAAGATGTACATTTGGGACATTCCCCTATTAAAATGGATAAAATTACAAAAGAAGACGAGCCGTGGTTCGAACATCTCAAAAAGTTTGTAGATCAGGGGGCCGAGGCGTTTAAACTGGACGGGGCTTTCCAGGTCAATGAGCATCCCGACCGGCTTTACGGCAATGGCATGACGGATGAAGAAATGCATAATCTTTATCCGGCGCTGTACAATAAGCAGATGAGCCTTGGCTATAAGGAACATACAGGCAGGCGCTCTATGATATACAGCTCCGGAGGCTACACGGGAATCCAGCAGTACAGCGCCACTTGGGCGGGAGATACGGGCGGCGGGCCTCGCAGCTTGGTTTCTCTCATGAATCATGGAATGTCAGGACACAGCAATACCAGCTGCGATATGGACATTTTCTCCATGGAAAGCATCCATTTTGGATTTTTGCAGCCCTGGTCCCAGCTGAACAACTGGGATTATTTCCATCAGCCCTGGTATATGGGCAAGCAGCTGGAGCGGGCAGTCCGGGAATATTCCCAGCTGAGGTACCGCCTTCTGCCCTATATTTACACTGCGGCGCATACCGCCGCCAGCACGGGGATGCCAATCATGCGGGCGATGCCGCTGATGTATCCTGATTTCAGGGAAGGCGACGGTATGCTTCACCAGTATTTCCTGGGGAATTCCCTGCTGGTCAGCGCTTTTGAAAAGGACGTTTATCTTCCTTCAGACAGCCGCTGGATTGACTTCTGGACAGAACAGCTTTACGAGGGTGGGCAGACGCTGTCTTACTGCCCGCCTGAGGGGAAAGGAGGGGCCCTGTTTGTCAAGGAGGGCTCTGTTCTGCCCATGTGGGAGCCGGTTGATTTTGTGGAAGAGCGGGATCAAAGCCGTGTGGAGCTTCATATTTATGGCGGCGCGCAAGGCGGTACGGAGATTTATGAGGATGACGGCGTCACCTACAGTTATCTGGAAGGCTGTTATGGGCTGATTTTTGTGTCGTTTACTGAGTCGGCTGGGGACTATGAGTTCCAGATTTCGACCTCAGGAGGATTTGAGGGCTGGAAGGAAAAGAAAACCTATCAGCTGGTATTCCATGGAGCCAAAAACGTGTCATCCGTCAGAGTCAACGGAGAGATGGCTCCAGTATCCGGAAAAGATGGCCTGTATACGGCGGATTTTGAGGATAAATAAGGCGGAAAAGGAACCTTGGCCGTCTAGTAAAAAAACAGGGCCCTGGGAAGCTCCCGGCCCTGTTTCTTTACGATAGGGCCGTAAGAAAAAGGATCTGTGCAAAGGGCTTCCGGCGGCAGGCCCTTTCGGAAATTTGCGGCCCGATGAAAAAGGTTTCCAGCGCGTTTTTCTGAAAGAAAGGGAGGAATTCAGCCTGAAATAAAAAAGCTTCAGAAAAAAGACAGGAAATATGAACTTTTTCGCTGTAAGCGTCATCTATAATCTAGAAAGTAAGATACTACCGGTAAGGAGTGGGGAGAATGCCCGGCCAAAGAAGATATGATTCCCAAAAGAGGAAAAGAATGGCAAGGAAAAAGAGAAGAATTCTTGTTGTCGCCTCGGTTGTCCTGATAGTTGCGGCAGTTACCCTGTTTTGTATTTTGTTGGCGCGGAGAGCGTCGGGAAACGGGACGGGTTCAAGCTCTTCTGATCAGCAGCTGCTTTCTTCTCAGGATTCCCAGCCGCCTCCATCCTCCCGGCAGGAAAGTTCTTCCCAGCCGCCGGAAGGGAGCTCTTCTTCCACCCCTTTGGCTTCTTCCGGCAGTGATGAAAGCGGTTCCAGTTCATCCTTCCAGAATCATACGGCTTCCCCTTCCGCCCAGCCGCCCAGCACGGTTCCTGAAAGCGCGCCCGTGGATAACAGTTATTTTGATGACGCGCTTTTCATTGGGGATTCCCGGGTGGATGACTTTGGAATATACTCCGGCTTGAAATCAAAATTTTACGCCTCCACAGGACTGAACGTCAATACGGTGTTCACCAAACAGTTCGTTAAAGTCAACGGGCAGAAATATACGGTTCCTCAGGCGCTGAACCAGCAGAAATTTAAAAAAGTGTATGTCAAGTTGGGAGTCAACGAGCTGGGATGGTATTACAGCAACGTATTTGTAGAACAGTATGCCAAGCTGATTGATCTCATCAAGAAAACCCAGCCGGACGCTGAGATTTATGTCCAAAGCGTCATCGCGGTGAGCAAGGAGAAAAATGATAAGGACACGGAAGGGTTCAACAATAAGAAAGTATTGGAATATAATCAGCTGTTGTCGCAAATGGCGAAGGAAAAGGGCGTTCATTACCTGAATCTGAACGAGGATTTAGCTGATAAGGACGGAAACCTTTTCGCCGACGCGAGCACTGACGGAATTCATCCGACAAAGGAGTACTGTCTGGTGTGGCTTGATTATCTGAAAACCCATACTGCCAAATCGTAAGGAGAGAGAACAATGAAAATGAGAAAAAAAAGCAAGGGATTATTATCCTGCTGTATTATAATGTGCATGGTCATGATGTTTGGGCTGGTTTCCTGCTCCAAGGCTCAGGAGGAGATTTCTGTCGACGCGGAGCAGCTGGCCGGAGACCTGTTCACCAAAATCACCTATGAGGATAAGCTTGCCCAGGTTGAGCAGGATGTTGCCGTCAATAATCTTTTTGACTGTGCAGATGTTAAAATAAAGGAATGCTATGTCTATGAAAGCTCCAGGGCTACGGCGGAGGAAATCGCGGTTTTCGTCTGTGAAAACGGTGAGGAAGCGCAGAAAATGCGGGAGGTTCTGGAAACAAGGGTTGAGGAACAAAAAGAATCTTATGAGGATTATGTGCCTGAGGAGCTGGTAAAGCTGGACAAAGCGGTAATTGAAATTAAAGGGAATTACGCCGTCCTGGTTGTCGCGAATGATAGTGAGGGCGTTAAGAACATTCTCGCGGAATACTTGAAATAAGGAGAAGCGCACGGCGGTCATAAGGGAAAATAGCTTTAGGAGGAAACAGGGGTGGCCACTTATCAGGAGGAAAAAAAGCAATATTTGCTGGATTTTATCCGGGAATACCAGGATCACCTCTACCGGCTGGCCTATTGCTATACAAAAAATCCTGAGGACGCCATGGATTTGACCCAGGACGCGGTGATTAAGGCCATCACAAAAATAGATACCCTGCGGGAAAGGGACAATATCAAGAATTGGGTATACCGTATTCTGGTCAACGAGTGCCTGATGTTTCTCCGGAAAAATAAACGGCTTCTCTATCTGGAGGATTCCATTGGGGAAATTGAGGACGAGCGTCAGAAAATCGGGGAGGACAGGATAGATCTGCTCCGCGCGCTGGAGCATTTGAACCCGAAGCAGAGGACAGTGATTATGCTGCATTATTTTGAAGATATGAAGCTGGATGAAATCGCGGCTGTGACAGAAACAAATCTGAGCACTGTGAAATCGAGGCTTTATAAAGGCCTGGAGCTGATGAAAAAGTGGCTGTGAGCATGGTGAAGGTGGTGTAGTCGTTATGAGGCTGAAAGAGGACGCCAAAAAGTTTTATCATTCCATTCCAATTCCCCAGGAATTTCACCAAAGGATGGCAGATGTGATTGCAAACGTAAAGGAAAAGGAAAACCGTACCCTCCTTCCCACCTTCCGCACATGGACAAAGAGGTGCGGTTTGGCGCTGGTGGCCTGTTTTGCCCTTTTTACGCTTTCTCTGAATGTCAGCCCCGTGTTTGCTGAAAACGTTTCGTCTCTTCCTGTGATCGGAGATCTGGCAAAACTGGTTACCTTCCGTTCTTATGAGGAGGACGATGTTAAGATTGTGGACATCCGTATGCCTTCCCTCCACAATACCGGCAACAGCGAGCTGGAAGACCGGATCAATTATGACATTCTTCAAAAAATGGAGAAATTTGCCCAGGAGTCGGAACAGATGGCGCAGGAATATTATGACGCTTTTATCGCGACGGGTGGCAAAAAGGAAGATTTCCTTCCTATTCTGATATATTTTGATTATGATATCAAATACTGGGGCGGCGATAAACTGTCTTTCACCATCATAAAAAGCGAAACTGCCGCCAGCGTCTATACGGAAATGAATTATTACAATGTCGATATGGAAACCGGAAAGGACATCACTTTAGAGCAGCTGTTTGGGCCAAATTATAAGGAGCTTCTCAACCAGGAGATCAAGGAACAGATTGCCTACCGTACCGAGCACAACGAGAATGAAATTTTTTTTGACGGTGATTTGGCCTTCCAGACGATAGCGGATGATCAGAATTTTTATTTGAAGGATGATCATACGGCGGTGATTGTATTTGATAAATATGAAATTGCACCCGGCTACATGGGATTTGTAGAATTCGAGGTTGCGTATTCTTGAAAAGAAGGCCCGGCGGCCCCTCCTCCGCCGGGCCTTCTTTTTTCTTGCTGGTATAGAAAAACGGCAAAAAAGAGGAAAGGAAAACTGCCGCCTTGAAAAATACTGCTATGAGGGAAAAGAAAAGGGTTCGTTGAAAATAGAATAAAGAGGGCCAAATTTCTTAGAAAAGGGGCGGGATGTCTATTGCGTTACAGAGGGAAAGGCTGTACGGTTGGTTGAAACTGTTGGCATTATGTATTTATCGGTGTATTCTTTTAGTTTCTCTGATGCTGGACGCCATTGGCGATGGCGATCTGAATCTTTCGTGACGGAATGGATACCCACTCCTTTTGCAAATGGAGAAATCTTTCCTCAGTTCAGGTGTTTTCTACAAGAATGGCGGATTTTCTCAGATCCTATACCTGTAAAAAATTTTACCAAAACGGCAGGATATCTGATAGAAAGGAATATATTTCCAGTATGGGAGCAAAAGCTTTGAAATATAAAAAAAGATCATGACAAATGGAAAAGCAGGCAGTATAATGGGGACAAAATGAGAAAAGGGGGAAATTGGAATGAAATTTGGTGTCTGTGGAAAACTGGAAAACGCGCCGGTTTTTCAGGAAAATGGGTTTGACTATTTTGAATTGAATTTTTCAGAATGGGCGGAAGCGGAAGAAGAAAAAATCAGAGAAGCGCAGAACCGGGTGGAAACCGCCGGGTTCTATCCGGAAGCGATGAATGTTATGCTGCCGGGAACCTTCCGTATTATTGACAAAGAAAATAATATAGCTTCCTTTCAGGACTACCTAAAAAGGGGCTTTGACCACGCGGCGCGGCTTCATACGGAAATTGTAGCTTTTGGCTCCGGCCGGGCGCGCGGCATGCCCGAGGGTTTTTCCGACCGCGCGCAGGCTTATGAGCGGCTGGAAGCGTTTTTAAAACTGGCAGGAGAAATTGCGGCTTCCTATCATATCAAAATCGCGGTAGAACCCCTGTCTTTCCGCGAATCTAATATGATAAATCTTGTGGGAGAGGCTGTCTATTTGGCATCCCGGGTTGCATTGGATAATGTCTGCTGTCTGGCGGATTATTACCATATCGCCTCCAACGGTGAGAGCTGCAAATCCGTTTCCGCCTTTTCAGAATGGGTTGGACACTGCCATATCGCCTGCCCGAATAATAGAACCTGCCCGTTACCAGGCGTCTGGGACTATTCTCCCTTTTTTGATGCGTTAAAGGAATCCGGCTATCAGGAAAGAATCAGCATCGAGTGTAGTGAAACCAATTGGGAAAAGGAGGCCGGACGGGCGCTTGACTTTTTAAAAAGCTGCGTGAAAAATCAGAGGGCTGTGTGAAGCATGGACTCCATCAGGCTTCTTTGAAGTATTCGTGGATAATTCCATTGGAAAAAGGAATTCCGGAAGGAAAGCTTAAAAGCGTCATGGGTATTTTTGTGGAATGGAGAAAAGAGAGAAATGAAACTATATGAGATTGACAGGAAGATACAAATCCGCCATTTTTCAGATCTCAGTATCTTGGAGGGAAGAGCCTCCACAAACAGCCTTTCCCTGTTCATTTCAGCGCAGGAAGATTTTGTCCTTCAACTGGCAGCCCTGCCGGAAGGGGAGAAAAAGATTGTGGGAATTTCGGCAGAAGGGGATGAAACAATCACCTGCATCAACACCCAGATAACAGATAAATTCGGGCGCAGTTATGAAAAAGAAGTCCCCCTGGAGGAAGGAAAAATCCAGCCGTTGTTTTTTCTTTTGCCGGTTTCCGGAAACAAGCCGGGAAGTCAGAAGAATATCCGGCTGACCATTTACACCGATCTAGGGGAAGTTTCCCTTTCCATAAAAATTTCCTATACGGACGAACCGGTGGAGAATCGAGGTGATAATGAGCTTTGGCGGCTGTCAAGGCTTCATTGGCTGAATTCCTCCCGTTTTTTGGACAATCATCCGGTCGCGCCGTACACCGTTCCCAAAGTGGATGGACGGAGAATCAAAATCCTTGGCCGGGATATTTGGATTGGAGAAAATGGGCTTCCGGAACAGGCAGTCAGCTATTTTGACGAGGGAATTTATCTCAAAGAAGAGGAGCAAAGACGCCTGCTGGCCTCACCAATGTGTTTTTCAGTTGCTGGAGAGGAGATCATTTATGACGCGCCGGTATTGAAACAGGAAGATGGACGCATCGATATTTCCGCCTGCGGAAGTTCAGAGCATTTCCGGGTCAATGTCGAGGGAATCCTGAGATATGAAGGGTCGGTTGATTATCTCCTCACTCTCACGGCCCTCAGCGACGTCCAGACAGAAGATATTTCCCTTCAGGCAACGCTCTCCCCAGATTGCGCCGATTATATGATCGGGCTTGGAGCCGTCGGCGGGCCGGCTCATGATCTCACCTTTCATTGGACGGCGGAAAAGCATCTGGACTGCCTTTTTGTGGGAGCGGTCAACGCGGGGCTGCGCATCAAGTGGAAAGCGGAAGATTACACCAAGCCGCTGGTGAATATTTATTATAGGAATCAGCCTCTGAACGTGCCGGAAACCACCTGGGATAACCACCAGGCGGGAAGAATTATCTTTCAGAACAGAAAAAATACGCCGGTGATCATGTCAAATACAGGCCTTTTCTCCATGAAAAAGGGAGAAAGCCGTCTTTTCAGATTTGAGATTCATTTTACTCCTTTTAAAGCAATTGATTATCAAAAACATTATTCTGTCCGGTACAGCCATAACGATCACCTCGAAAACGGCAGGGAAGAGGTGGAACGCGCCGCGCGCAATGGATTAAATTATATTATTGTCCACCATGGCAACCGGTTTCATCCCTTTATCAATTATCCGTTTATTGAAACCCAGGAGCTGAAAAGTCTTGTGGAGGAAGCGCGGAAAAAGAATATCGGCGTACTGGTTTATTATACTGTGCGTGAGCACAGCAACCATATGGCTGAAGTCTTCGCGTACAAAGCCCTTGGGGATGAGATTATCCTGCGCAAAAGGGGAAAGGGGTTTCCCTGGAAGGATGGTCCCGCGAAATGGCTGACGGAATATTTTGGGGAGGAGATTATACCAGCCTGGAAGGTGGAATATCAGGAAGGAAAATACAAGGACGATCCCGATATTTCATTCCTTGTCCGGCCCAATTCCCGTTTGGACAGTTATTATATAGAGGGGCTTGACTGGTTGGTAAAGAATATAGGAATTCAGGGGATCTATATCGATGATACCGCCCTGGATAGGACGACCATTGAGCGTGCCAAAAAGGTTTTGGCTCAGGCCAATGGACTGATAAATATGCACATGTGGAATCATGAGACAGACTGTGCGGGCGATGTCAGCTGTATGAGCCTTTATACGGAACTTTTCCCCTTCCTGGACAATCTATGGATAGGGGAAGGATACCGTTACCGCAAGCTTTCCCCTGAGTATCTTTTGATGGAGGTTTCCGGTATTCCCTACGGTCAGACAAGCCAAATGCTGCAGGATGGGGGAGATCCTTATATCGGGATGCTCTATGCCATGAACAACCGGTTTGGATGGGGCGTGGAGAATGCGGGCAGAATTTATTCCCTGTGGGATCGGTTTGAGATTGAGAAAGCGGAAATGAGAGGATACTGGCACAGCAAAAATCCGGTCAGCACCGGTTGCGGCGATGTAAAAGCTACCGTGTATCTCAAAGAAAAAGCCGCGCTCGTCTGTATGTTCAATTTTTCAGAAGAATCGGCATCCTTTTCCCTAAAGGTACACAGGGAAAAGCTTGGCTTTTCTCCTAACGGCATGAAAGAGGTTTGGATTGAAGGGCTTCAGGAGGAAAAAAGAATGGGACTGTCTGACAAAATAACTTTGGGTCCCCAAGAAGGCAGAATTCTACTTTTGGAAGAATAGCACTTACACACCGTTGGACAGGATCTGCCTGTGAAATGCCAATAGGCGGGCAGGCGTTGTACAGCGGTGATGTTATTTTTACTTGCCTTGGAACGGTCTTGTAAAGTCATGCCGTCCCGGTGAATATAGAATAGTAATCGAAAGGGAGGATGCTGCGCCTATTCTTCAAAAGGAGGGAAATATTCTGTATCTTTTGCAGAGTGGTTCGATGTCTCCGCCGCGCCTGATATCCATCCCGATAATGGTCGGATATTGGCGGCCGTTCATCGCTTCTAAAGCATTGGTGCCGTGCGGTGGGAGATTTTGATATGATGGGTTCAAGAAGGATTTTCCTGTGATTTTTGGAGATACAAAGATGGTTCTCTGCCACCGCATGTATACGCCCAACACATTATAGATATATCGATATACATAGAACAGCGGAAAGAACAATGGCCGCTGATACGCCGAAAAAATAATAGTTGGAAAAAAGAAATCCCAAGAATCATGTAACTTCTGGGAACCTTTTTCTAGGAGATTTTAATAAGCAATTTGCGCCTTCTCAACTTATAAAAAAGCCGACGGTATTGTAAAGATGCTGAAAACACATTTACAATCAATTAGACAAGCCGTCATCAAAAGGGCTTTTTGACAGAAAAGGGAACAATGAAACGGATGGATTGGTGTTTAATAAAAAATCGGAACAGGAGAAACCCGTTCCGATAAGTGAGAACCACATGAAGAAGATATTGTAATTTTGGCAGTGGGAGTTGGACTTACGCAAATCGTAAAAAGCTGGTAGCGGCGGGCTGTTTTGATGGACGCAGGCGGCTTAAAAAGTCGCCATAACCGAACAGGAGAGCAGAATGCGATTTTCTGTAAATAAATATCCCCCGGCTTTGCCGGGGGTATTTCACATGGGGTCAAAGCCCTAT
>JAHZIE010000019.1:0-30366 GCA_019419895.1 Clostridiales bacterium
CTGGACGGCTGCATATTGATGAAGCGCTCATGGATGAGTTGAAAAGGATCAAACGTGAAGTAGAGCCTAATGAGATCATGCTGGTGGTTGACGCCATGACAGGGCAGGATGCCGTAAATGTCGCGAAATCTTTTGATGATACCCTGGGGATAGACGGCGTAATGCTCACAAAGCTGGACGGTGATACCAGAGGCGGTGCGGCGCTCTCCATTCGGGCTGTTACAGGAAAGCCGATTAAATTTTGCGGTATCGGTGAAAAGCTGGAAGATTTAGAACCGTTTTATCCTGACCGTATGGCATCCCGTATTCTTGGCATGGGCGATATGCTTTCTCTGATTGAAGAGGCAGAGATGAAGCTGGATGCCAAAAAAGCGGAGGATATGGCGAAAAAATTCAAGGAAAACCGTTTTGATATGAACGACCTGTTGGATCAGTTTGCCCAGGTGAAAAAAATGGGCCCTTTGAAATCAGTTTTATCTAAGCTACCTGGAATGGATAAGCAATTGCGAGACGTGGATATCGATGATCGACAGATGGATCGTATGGAAGCTATCATTCTCTCCATGACAAAAAAGGAAAGGGAAAAGCCTGAAATCATCAACGCGTCCAGAAAGCGCAGGATCGCCGCGGGGAGCGGCATGAAGGTGGAGGATGTCAACCGGCTGCTGAAGCAGTATGAGCAGATGCAGAAAATGATGAAAATGCTTAAGGGAAAGGGTAAAAAGAGAAAAATGCTGCCGGGCCTTGGAGGGATGGGCGGCATGGGGCCGGGAATGCCTTTTTAACTGACGCGAAAGGAGGAGATGAACCATGAAGCTGGAGGAATATTTGGCAGGGAAAAAGAAAATTGTCCTTGGATTTCTCGGCGGTTCCATTACGGAAGGAGCTGGAGCCAGCAGCGGAGAGAGAAATTTTTGCACCTTGGTGACCCAATGGTTTACCAAACAGTATCCGGAGAACAGCTTTCAAATGGTGAATGCCGGGGTAGGAGGAACGGATTCCTCTTTAGGGGCCTATCGCGTTGAGCGTGATCTGCTCATCCATCGGCCTGATGTGGTTTTTGTGGAATTCGCGGTGAATGACACAGATATGCCATATGAGCGGGGCTGCGCTACAATGGAAGGAATTGTCCGAAAGATTCTCAGGCAGAACAAAGAAACCAGGATCATTTTTGTTTATACCTTGACCCAGAGGCTGATTGATCGTTATTACGCCAAGGGAATGGCTCCGGTTTCCGTGAGGGCGCACCAGCGGATCGCTGACGCTTATCATATTCCTTCACTCAATATGGGAAGGCTTCTCTACGATCGTATGCTGAGAGAACATGCCGTGGTGGAAGAATATCTGCCGGACACCACCCATCCCAATGACGCGGGCTATGCGTTTTACGCGGAGAAGATTATTGAATTTCTCCCCCAGATGTCCTGGGAGGCGATTCCCTTCCCCAAAGAGCCGGTGATTCCAGAAAATTTGGAATTCGCCAAGTTGGTTTTGGCCGAGAATTATGAAGGAGAAAATTGGACTCTGGTCCGTCAGACGATGCATGGGCGGCTTCCGAGCTATATCGAGTCCAATATATCCCACGCGGAACTAGTCATTCCTTTTGAGGGTACTGAAATCGGCGTTTACTGGTGCATGGACAGAAATTCTGGAAAAATTGGATATCATGTAGATAGTTGTGAAGAAAAAAAGGCCAGCGGATGGGATCATTACTGCCTTGACTTTAACAGGGCTAACTCCCTAATCCTGGTATCCGGTCTGGAGCATGGAAAGCATGAGCTTCATATTCGGGTGCTGGATGAAAAGGATGAGCCGTCAGAGGGTTATTATGTCCGCATCGGCGCGTTTTTAATTTCTTAGGATAGAACTCAGCTTGCAGGAAAAGTCTTTTTGAAATGTCCGTGAGCTGTATCTATATAGCGGCAAAAGTCCCGCCTTTTGCCGTTGTAGCCTGTTAAGGCATGCGGGAACGAATTTATGGAGGTGAATGAAAATGGCAGTTAAAATTAGGCTTCGCCGTATGGGGGCGAAAAAGGCTCCTTTTTACCGTATCGTCGTAGCTGATTCCAGATATCCCAGGGATGGCCGCTTCATTGAAGAAATTGGCTATTACAATCCCTTGGAGGAGCCCGCTTCTCTGAAGGTGGACGCTGAAAAGGCTAAAAAATGGATTGCGAACGGCGCTCAGCCGACTGATACAGTAAAAGTTCTGTTCAAGAAAAACGGCATCGCTTAAACCTGGAGGTGTCACCATTGAAAGACTTGCTGATCACAATCGCGAAGGGTTTGGTAGAGCATCCGGATGACGTGAGGGTAGATGTTGACGAAGCGACAGAGGATGGCGTAATTGTTTACCATCTGCATGTGGCTGAAGATGATATGGGCCGCGTTATCGGAAAACAAGGAAGGATTGCGAAATCCATCCGTACAGTAATGCGTTCTGCCGCTACCCGGAATAATCAGAAAATAACAGTGGAAATTGATTGATTTCCGCGCTTCTGAGACAACATAAAAGCAGGGCTGGAGGAAATGATTTTTCTCTGGCTCTGCTTTTTTAAGCTTATTGAAAAAGTATTGTCCATATATGGAATGTGGGATGGGCGGTTGGGCCGGCGCCTTTTGCCGGAAAGGAAATGTAAACTGCCTTTTTCATAAAGTTATGGATTTTAGAGGTAAGATCTGTATAATATAAATAGAGAAATTATATGAAATTCCAGCCAGGAAAGGGAGGTACGATGGACAGAGAACAAGCACTGAAAAATAGCTGTCAAAATGTTTTTTTTGAGCGCGTATGCCCGGAACAGGTTGGTATGGATACGGCGGATATTGAAAACTTTTTAGACAGAGTGGAGGAAGAACACTTGGAGCTTCACAGCTTTATGCTGCTGCGTTATGGTAAGGTCGCCGCTGAAGGGTGGTGGCATCCTTACAGGAAGGAGCTTCTTCACCATGTTTATTCCTTCAGTAAAAGTTTTGTTTCAATTGCCGTTGGCCTGGCCATCCATGAGGGTTATTTCGGCTTGGAAGATAAGATTGCGGCATTTTTTCCGGAGAAGATTTTTTCGAGGGCGGACAGACGGATTTACGATGTCACCGTCCGTCATCTGCTGGATATGAGTGCGGGAAGTTCCTTCAATGAAGTTTATGTTGTAACAGAAGGGGATTGGGTAGAAAGGTATCTCAATGAACCGTTACAGTTTGCTCCGGGAACGCAATGGCAGTATAACAGCATGAATACTTATCTTTTGTCCGCTGTCATCAAAAAAATGACGGGACAGGGCCTGTGCGACTTTTTGAAGCCCAGACTGTTTGAGCCGCTGGGGATCGATGAATTTTTCTGGACCTGCTGCCCAAATGGAATTGAGGCGGGCGGCTGGGGGCTCCATTTAAAAACAGAGGATTTGGCTAAATTCGCCCAGCTCTGCCTACAGAGGGGAGAATGGAGAGGAACCCAGCTGGTTCCCTCATCGTGGATTGACCTTGCAGCTTCTTTCCAGATCGATAATTCCCATACCCTGGCGGGAGAGGTGGATATAGAGGATAACGTGGCGGGATACGGCTTTCAATTCTGGATGTGCCGGACAAAGGGAATTTACCGGGCCGATGGTGCTTTTGGGCAGTTCGCGGTGATCTGGCCGGAAAAAGGATTGGTGTGCGTCACTACCTCCGGGCAGGGACCGCAGAATTTGGTTCTCAACGCCTTATGGGATACCATCATTTTTCCTTTGGAGACAAAAGGGAAGAAAGCAGGAGGTGGAACGCCATGGATAGAAAGCGCCCGCGGCGATGCTTTGAAAAAAAGGATGGAAAATTTAAGCCTGCTGCCGGAGGAGGAGGCTTTCCCCTCCAGGGAAGAGAAAATCAGCGGCACGCGGTTTCTGCTACATCATAACCTGAACAGCGTTCTGCCTTTTTTGTGCCGTGCTTTGGATCACGCCTTTTTGATTGGAATGAAAAATGTCGGGCTCACCTTTGGAATAAGGGGGTGTGAGCTGGAGTGGAAAGAGGGAGCGTATCTGAATTCTGTCCCGGTGGCTGTCGGCGGGGGAAAATGCGCTTACAGCTTTATTAATATCGGCGGACACAGTTATCAGGTGGCCTGTTATGGAAGATGGAAAAAAGACGGGCATTTTGAAATCAGGATGTATTTTGTCAATACGCCTCATGCCCGTATTATGGATATCCGTTTTCTCTTGAATGGGGAAGGAATTCAGATTCATTTTGATGAGCTTCCCACTTTAAAAAATTCCCTGGGCTTTGTATTTGACATGAAAATGGTAAGCGTGCCCTTTCAGGGGCAGGTGTTAAACCTGACGGAAAAGATGGTGCTTCCCGTTTCGGGATTAAGGGAGCCGAAAAAGGGACAGAAGGAAAATCTCTGGAAACGGCTGAGGCAGATTACCCAGAGGAACGGAGAAAATGACACGGAGGAGAAAAACGGCTGATGGGGAGAGTGGATTCTTCGGCCTTTGCCCTTACCTATGTGGCTGGAATGGAAGGAAAACTATCTGGTAAATTCCCCTGAAAAGGGAAGGCGGACGGTTTGGAAGGGCTGAAAGAGAAAAATATTTCGGAAAAAACTTCTCTAAACGATACGGTTGTCAGAAGGAGCCCTTTCTGAGATGTGAGTTATTATGAAAGAACGGAAAGAGGAGCTGCCTCTCAATGGGAAAGGCTCTGGCGCGGGCCGCCGTTTTGGAGTATAATATAAAGAAAAAGAACAATAGGAAGCTGTGGGAGGAATATTATGGATACAAAACAAGAAGCGCTGCAAAAACACTATGAATGGAAGGGAAAAATTGAAGTGGCGTCACGGACCCCAGTCACCAACAGGGAGCAGCTTTCCCTGGCTTATACCCCGGGAGTGGCGGAGCCCTGTCTGGCCATTCAAAGGGATTACAATAAATCTTTTGAGCTGACCCGGCGGTGGAATATGGTTGCGGTGATTACTGACGGAACAGCGGTGCTTGGTCTTGGGGATATCGGGCCTGAGGCCGGAATGCCGGTCATGGAGGGAAAATGCGTTTTATTTAAGGAGTTTGCTGATGTAGACGCGTTTCCTCTTTGCATCCGCTCCAAGGATGTGGAAGAGATAGTCAGAACCATTTATCTGATTTCCGGCAGCTTTGGAGGGATCAATCTGGAGGATATCGCGGCGCCGCGCTGTTTTGAAATTGAGCGCCGGCTGAAGGAAATTTGTGATATTCCGGTCTTTCATGACGATCAGCATGGAACCGCCGTGGTGGTAGCGGCGGCGCTGCTCAACGCCTTGCGGGTGACGGGGAAAAAGCTTGATGAGGTTAAGGCGGTTATCAATGGAGCCGGTTCGGCGGGGATCGCCATAGGAAAGCATCTGCTGAATTTGGGACTGAAGCATCTGACCATGGTTGACAGGTTTGGCATCATCTGCGAGGGGATGGAAGAATTGAATCCCGCGCAGGCCGAGATGGCGGCGGTTACCAATTTGGAACACAAAAAAGGTAGTTTGGAAGACGCGATGAAGGGGGCGGATGTTTTCATCGGTGTTTCCGCGCCGGGAATTGTAACGCAGGGTATGATACGTTCCATGGCTGTGGATCCCATTGTCTTCCCTATGGCCAATCCTGTGCCCGAAATTATGCCGGATTTGGCAAAGGCGGCGGGTGCTAAGGTGGTGGGTACCGGACGTTCCGACTTCCCCAACCAGATCAATAATGTTCTGGCTTTTCCGGGAATTTTCCGGGGCGCGTTGGATGTCAGGGCGAGCGCCATTACGGAGGAGATGAAGGTGGCCGCTAGTTTTGCCATTGCCGGACTGGTTGGCGGCGAAGAAATCAGTGAGGAATATATTCTTCCCCAGGCGTTTGATCCCCGCATTGGTCAGGCGGTGGCGAAGGCGGTAGCGAAGGCCGCCAGGGACGGTGGTGTCGCGAGACTGTAACCATATTCTTTGGAAAATCCGGTTTGGCAAAAGAAAATGGCGGGAAAGGTTGCATCCGGAGCGGTTTTGAGGTATAATCCAATTAACCACAGACAAGGGGGAAAAAATATGAAGTCTTCCAGAGTGATAACGGCTGTCCTGGGAACCATTGCTTCTGTTTCAATTTTGTGCGCGACGGTTTTTGCGTCCGGATCTTTTTCTTATGAGTATGAATATTATCTGTCGGATGAAGAAGCCCTTCAGATGATGTTTTCCATGTTCCAGGGGATTATGTGGTACTTTATCATTGGAACTATCATTGGTTTGATTGCCGTGATTGTCGGCGTGGTGATATGTATCCGCTATAAATCTAAGCAGCGTCGTGATTCAATGAATTATCAGTATCCGTTTCAATAAGCCTTGATACCGTTTTTGGAAGGGAGTTTTTCTGTTCGGAAAAGACCGGGCTGGAAAAGCTCCCTTTTTCCATTGTTTGACAATATCCGCACAGGTATGCCCGGGTGATATGGTACCATAAGACATGAAAGACTACTTTTTGAAGGAGAAATGACCATGCCGAAGAAAAAAAAGACGGACATGATAGAAATTGATCCGCTGCTCGCGCCATATCGGAAGGATCTGGAGCGCCGGATGGAGTATTATTCTGAGAAAAAAAAGGAACTTCTTGGCGGGGAATCCTCATTGACCTCCTTTGCCAATGGAAGCCTGTATTATGGATTCCACTGCGCGCCGGAAGGCTGGTATTATCGGGAATGGGCGCCCCATGCGCAGAAAATGTCACTGATTGGAGATTTCAATGGATGGAATGGGGAGTCGAATCCCATGAAGCCGGTGGGCAATGGCAATTGGGAGGTATTTATTCCCGGCAGAGAAAGCCTCCCCCATATGTCCTGTGTCAAGGTGCGGGTGACGGCGGATTCAAAAAGCTTTGACAGGATCCCCGCCTATATCCACCGGGTGATACAGCAGGAGAAAAGCTCCAATTTTAATGGGCAGATTTGGAACCCTCCTTGTCCTTATGAATGGAAAAACGATAGGGTGAAGGCCCTGCGGCGGCCTCCGGTCATTTATGAATGCCACATTGGGATGGCGTCGGAGGAACCCAAAATCGCCACCTATGAAGAGTTCCGGCGGAACATTCTCCCCTATATTCAGAAAAACGGATACAATGCCATCCAGCTTATGGCAGTGATGGAACATCCCTATTATGCAAGCTTTGGATATCAGGTGACGAATTTTTTCGCCGCTTCCTCCCGGTATGGAACCCCGGAGGAGCTGAAAGCCCTCATTGACGAGGCGCATGGGATGGGACTGGCCGTTTTCCTGGATCTGATTCATTCCCATGCGGCGGGAAACGCCTTGGAGGGGCTCAACTATTTTGACGGAACCTCTTACCAGTATTTCCATGAGGGAGGGCAGGGGGATCATCCGGCATGGGGAACCAAGCTCTTTGATTATGGAAAAAAAGAGGTGCTGCATTTTCTCCTCTCAAATTTAAAATACTGGATGGAGGAATACCGTTTTGACGGATTCCGTTTTGACGGAGTGACCTCTATGCTCTATCATAATCATGGGCTGGGAGAGTGCTTTGACAGTTATCAGAAATATTTCAGCATGAATACGGATATCGACGCGGTGTATTATCTTCAGCTGGCAAATGAACTGATTAAGGAACTTGATCCCCAAAGCGTCACTATCGCCGAGGATATGAGCGGCATGCCGGGAATGTGTATCCCTGTGAAAAAGGGAGGGCTGGGATTCGATTACCGGCTGGCTATGGGCGTGCCCGATTTTTGGATTCATACCGTCAAGCAGCGGGATGAGGACTGGGATTTGGGACGGCTTTGGTATGAACTGACAACCCGCCGCCCGCGGGAGAAAAATATTGGATACTGTGAATCTCACGATCAGGCGCTGGTTGGCGACAAAACCCTCATGTTCTGGCTGGCGGATAAGGAAATGTATTGGCATATGGCGAAGGATTCCCGCAACGCGGTCATCGACAGGGCCATCGCCCTCCATAAGCTGATAAGGCTGTCCAGCTTTTCTCTGGCGGGAGAGGGTTATCTGAATTTTATGGGCAATGAATTTGGTCATCCGGAATGGGTCGATTTTCCCCGTGAGGGTAACCAAAACAGCTATCAATACGCGCGCCGCCAATGGAGTCTTGTGAAATCCCCATTTTTATGCTACGAATATCTGCTGCGTTTCGACAATGCCATGATAGGATTGTTGAAAAAAAATCAGTTTTTCCGTTCCGTTCCTGTTTTGGAGCAGATCGATCACCAAAGAAGGCTTTTGTGCTATCGGAGGGGAAAGCTTTTATTTGCCTTTAATTTCCATTGGAATCAGGAGATGGAGGTTTGTCTTAGGCCGTCAGAGGGCTGCAGGCTGTATTTAGCCCTTGACAGCGGTTGGCAGCTTTTTGGCGGAGAAGGGCGGCAGCCGCGGACAAAAAGGCTGATGGTGAAGAACGGAGAATGCTTTCTGCGGCTTCCTCCCCGCACCGCCGTAGTATGTCAGGAGAAAGAGGAAAAAAGCGGCTGTAAAGCTTAAGGGAAAGGGACAGGAAGAAACATTGGAAGGAAAAATCAAGCTTTCCGTCAGGGAACTTATTGAATTTGTCATGCGGGGCGGTAGTATTGACAACCGCTACGGCGGCATGGAGCGGGCCAATGAGGGCGCAAGGATCCACCGCAGGCTGCAAAAGGCGGGAGGAGAGGCCTATCAGGCGGAATATTTCCTTTCCCACAGCTGTGAGTACAGGGGAATCTGTTTTTGTGTGGAAGGCCGGGCGGACGGTGTCATTCTTGAGTCCGCAGGCTTGACGGTGGACGAAATAAAAACAACAGGCGTTCCGCTGAAAGAGGTCAACGAAGATTTTAACCGCCTTCATTGGGCACAGGGAATCTGTTATGCTTATTTTTGCGCTCTCCAGAATCAGCTGGAGGAGGCTTCCGTTCAGCTGACCTATTACCATCTCGGCGGAGACGAGGATCCGGAAAATGGGGAAATCAAACGGTTTATCCGGCATTTTCGGATAGAAGAAATGAAAGAGCTCTTTGAGGATCTTTTGGAAAGGTATTATAAATGGGCGAGATGGCAGACTGACTGGTCTCAGATCTGTGTTGCTTCCGCTAAAGAACTAAAATTTCCTTTTGACAGCTACCGCCCTGGGCAACGGAATCTGGCGGCGGCTGTCTACCGGACTATTGCCGCCGGAGGCAGGGCTTTCTGTCAGGCTCCCACGGGAATAGGAAAAACCATGTCTACCTTGTTTCCCTCTGTCAAAGCTGTCGGGGAGGGGATTGTGGAGAAAATTTTTTATCTCACCGCGAAAACCATTACCCGTCGGGCGGCGGAGGACGCCTTCAGCCTGATGAAGGAACGGGGACTTAGGATGAAAACCATTTCCCTCACCGCCAAAGATAAAATCTGTTTTCTGGAGGAACGCAGCTGCAATCCTATCGACTGCCCTTACGCCGAAGGGCATTATGACAGGGTGAATGACGCGGTTTTTGCCCTTCTGCAGGCGGAGGATACGGTTGACAGGGAAACGATTGAAGTCTATGCGAGAAAATTCCGGGTATGCCCTTTTGAATTTTCCCTGGATGTCACCCTCTGGTGCGACTGTATCATTTGTGACTACAATTATCTGTTCGATCCAACCATCCGACTCAAGCGTTTTTTTGCCACAGGACAGGGACCTTATGTTTTTCTGGTGGATGAGGCCCACAACCTTGTGGACCGGGCAAGGGAGATGTATTCGGCGCAGCTTCAAAAAACCGCCTTTTTAGAGGTGAAGAAGAAGGTGGGCAAGGGGGACAGGGACTTTGGAAAAACCCTGACTTCCATCAACCGCAGGATGCTGGAGTTCCGTGAGCTGTGCCAGGAACGATGGACAGAGAGCGGGGAAATGTCTCTTGAGGAAGCGGAATCGCCGGACGGCTGGGAAAGGGAGCTGCTCCGGTTTTCCGCCAGCTGTGAGAAATGGCTTTTTCACCATGTCGGGGAGGAATTTCACAGCGAGGTGCTGCAGCTTTATTTTGATGTACAGCTTTATCTCCGTATCGCGGAACTGTATGACGAGCATTATGTGACGGCAATTTATTCGGAAAAAAATGAGGTGACTATCCGCCAGTGCTGCCTGGATCCCTCCTTTCTGCTTCATGAGGCAATGGAAAGTGGAAAGGCCGCCATATTATTTTCCGCAACGCTGACCCCGTTGGGCTATTTTCGGGATGTTCTGGGCGGGGAGGAGGATGCGAAATGCCTGGCGCTTCCGTCCCCCTTTCCCCGGGAGAATTTTGCCCTTTTGATCAATGGGGGGATCAGCACACGGTATCAGCACCGTGAGGAAAGCATTGTCCCCATAGCCAGAAGAATTGCCTGCACAGTGGGAGCGAAGAAGGGAAATTATTTGGTCTATTTCCCGTCTTATCAATATATGCAGTCGGTTTATGAGGAGTTTGTTTCCCTGTGTCCGGAAACGGAGACGCTTTTGCAGCAGCCGGGCATGGAGGAAGGGGAACGGGAAGCTTTTTTGGAACGCTTTTCTGTCGACAATCCGGATTCTCTTGTCGGGT
The DNA here is from genome assembly GCA_019419895.1 of Clostridiales bacterium. Lineage (GTDB taxonomy): Bacteria > Bacillota > Clostridia > Oscillospirales > Acutalibacteraceae > JAHZIE01. The sequence continues at coordinate 10,507 of JAHZIE010000019.1, forward strand.
TCTGCGTCCTGGGGGGAATTTATTCAGAAGGCATTGATTTGAAGGGGGAGCGGCTTATTGGCGTGATTGTGGTTGGAGTCGGGCTTCCTCAAATTGGTCCTGAGCCGGATCGGATACGAAATTATTATAACCGTCTTGGCCTGGAGGGGTTCGCCTATGCCTATCAGTATCCTGGAATGAATAAGGTGCTCCAGGCGGCAGGCAGGGTGATACGCAGCGAAAAGGACAAAGGGGTGGTGGTGCTTATCGATGATAGATTCCGTACTCTTTCCTATCAAAGACTTTTTCCAGCCCATTGGAGCCATAAGAAATATGTGGTTTCAGAGTCGTCTCTGCAAAATGAGCTGGAATCCTTCTGGAATCGACAGGATGAGGGATAATTTCCCGGGAAATACGGGAAAGGGACAGATTTCCTGGGAAATAGCGGCCATGGCGCCGGAAGTTATGGAGCAGGCGGAGAAAAAACAGAAAATCCCCCGGAACGGTGAGAGCGGACAGCTTTCAGTGTTCCGGGGGATTTTTGTAGATAGCTCCGCTGTTCAAAAACAGCGGAATAGGCAATGAAGGAAAATCAGTAAGGGAAGTAGCTCAAAAAAGGAAGAGGAGAAGAAGGGCCAAGACAAGCATCCTCTTTATTAGAAAAAGTGACAATACATGATCGGCTGGAAAATTTTCTCGAAAAGACTTGTACCCTTATGCGGAACAATTCTCGAACACCGCGAGGTATTCCGGCAGCTCCCGGACGCTTTCTCCGAAAAGTCGTAAATAAGCCGTTCTTTCCGTGATGGGGCCTTGAAAGAGAATTACTCGTAAAAGGATAGTTGAAAATTGGGCATTACGGGAAAACAATTTTTAGTATCCCTTATGCAAGGGGAGAAAAAAGAATGTGAGGCCGGCGGGCAGACATATGCAAAGGGAATCCACCAGCAGGAATGCCAATCTGCCGTCGTTGACGGAAAAGAGACGTCCAGAAATCCATATGCCGGAACAAACAGGATGGTTTTGGGGGAATCGAACCTGTGGTTGAGGAAAAGCTGGGTAGAAAAAGGACAAAATCCGAGAAGAAAATGATAAGGAAATCAGGCGGAAAACGACGCTGTCAGAAAGTTTCACAATAGCTGAAAAGAAATTTTACCGCGGTGCCTGGCATTCCTTCTCAAAGAAGGAGACAGCCTTCTGCATGACGGGCGTTACATATTTGTTTTTGTGGAAGATGAGATAATAACGCCGTTCAAAGGCAGCGTCGGATATCGTGATCAGAGAGAGAGTATGCCCCATGGTTCCGCTGTCAAAACATTCTCTGGGCAGGATGGTATATCCCAGTCCCTGTTCTGTCATTTGGAGAAGGGCAAGGGTGCTGGCGCTCTCGGCGGCGGGCCGGGGAGAACAGCCATGCTGGGAGAACACATTGTCAGTGCAGCTGCGGCTTCCGCTCCCTTTTTCCCGCAGAAGGAGAGGCTTTTTGGAGAGTTCTTCCACGGTCATTTCCCTTTTTCCCAGCCCAGCCTGGCAGGCGACCAGCATTGTTTCTCCACAGAGAGGGATGGTTTTCCATTCCTGAGAACCAGCGGGCATATCTACAACGGCAAAATCAATTTCGTTTTCCCTCAGCTTTTGTTCCAGCGCGGCGTTATTATGAATATAGACTTCCAGATGAATTTTAGGAATGGAGGCTTCCAGACGGTGGAGCAATCGGGAAAGCCGTGTTTCCGCAAAGGAAATGTTGATGCCCATACGGCACTGAGGGGACTGCTTTTCCTTTCGCAGCGCCTCCATGGATTCCTCAAACTGCGCGTTTACGGTGGTAGCATATTGCAGGAGAAGACTGCCGGCATCTGTAATGTAGATGCGGCGATGCTTTCTCTCAAAAAGGTTGACTCCGTAAAAGCTTTCCAGTTCTTTCATCGCGATGCTGACAGCCGGCTGTGTCATATTCAGCTTTCCGGCGGCCGCTGTGATGCTACCCATCCTGCACACGGTTTGAAATATTTGAAAATGCCGCAGTGTCATATTATTCCTCTTTTATATAAGTAATTACTAATTAATATTATATTATCATATGAATTGATTGATGTCAAAGCTCCAGCTATAATACATCATAGAAAGAATGTGCAGGGTAAACGTTTTGAAAGAAAGGAATGATAAGGCTTGTCCAGAGGAAAAATGCTGCGCGATTTATTTTTGGTCTTTTTGAAGATTGGAACATTTACTTTCGGGGGAGGTTACGCCATGATCCCACTCATCCAAAAGGAGACGGCGGAAAAGAGAAAGTGGATTTCTGATGAGGATATCCTGGAAATTGTGGCAATCGCGGAATCAACACCTGGGCCCATCGCCGTGAATTCCGCTACCTTTGTCGGGTACAGAGTGTGTGGTTTCTGGGGCGCTTTCTTTTCCACCTTTGGGGTGGTTCTTCCCTCTTTTCTGATCATTTTGGGAATTTCCTTTGTGTTGAAACAGTTTGAGAATATCAGGGCGGTGCAGTATGCTTTCGCGGGTATCCGTGCCGGGGTGCTTGCCCTTATCATCAAGGCGTTGATTTCTATGTACCGCCAGTGCCCAAAGCAGCTTTTTTCCTATCTTATCATGGGAGCGGCCTTTCTATGTGTCGCCTTTCTGAATGTAAATGTATTATACGTCATTATCGGATGCGCCGGAACTGGCCTGGTAGTCTCCGCTGTTACCGCCAGGAGGGAAAAGAAATGATTTATCTGGAATTGTTTTTTACCTTTTTAAAAATCGGCGCTTTTACCTTCGGGGGAGGTTACGCCATGCTGCCCTTGATCCAGTCGGAAGTAGAGGCGAAAGGCTGGATGACAAATGAAGAGCTCATTAATTTTATCGCTGTCAGTGAAAGCACGCCTGGTCCCTTCGCGGTGAATATTTCAACTTATGTGGGCGCCGAAACCGGCGGGATCGTAGGTTCCGCCTGCGCCACGCTCGGCGTGGTTCTCCCGTCTTTTCTGATTATCCTCCTGGTTGCCAAATGCTTCGAGAAATTTAAAAGCAGCTTTGCCGTGAAAGGCTGTATGACAGGGTTAAAGCCGGCGGTGATCGGATTAATTGGAGCCGCGGTTTTATCCACTGGGCAGACCGTATTTTTCCCGGAGGGGATGGGATGGCAGGTGATGATGGGAGCCTCTTTCCTCAGTTCTGCCGTAATTTTTGCCGTCATGCTGGTTTTGGCTTTGAAAAAGGTGAATCCCATTTTGATCATTGTCCTTTCGGCGGGATTGGGCGTCGCCTCTGGGTATCTATTTTAAGCAAAAAAAGGAGAGCTTGCGAAAAGTAGAACCCCGGGGTATAATGAAACAGGAAAAACGATGGATTTGACTTTGAAACCTTTGGAGGACGGCGAAGGAGAAAAAGATGCCCTTCCGATGGTTTCACGAAAGAAAATGAAAATATAAGGGCCTTTCCGTCAAAGCTTTTAAAAAGCGGAAGCTTCCCATATGAAATGAAAAGGAAAGCGCCGAAGTGACAGCAAGAAAGGAAGAACCGGAATGATCCGAATGGTAGTCAGTGATGTGGACGGAACCCTGCTCAATGGGGGACGCAGAGATATTTCCTCAAAGATACTTGAATACATTCGTCGGCTGAACGAAAAGGGGATTATCTTTGCCGCGGCAAGCGGGCGGAGCTACCATGATTTATGGAGATTATTTTCGGCCGAGGCGGCGAAAATGGTCTTTTTGTGCAGCGATGGGGCGCTGGGAATGTACCGTGGGCAAGTTCTGTGGGAGGCGCCTCTGGACAAAGCGTCGGCGGAAGAATTTTGCGGTAAGGTAGGGAAAGCTTCCTCCTGCAGCCTGGTGGTTTCCTGTGAGAGAAATTCCTATTATGTATCCAGAAGCCCTGAATTCTGCAAGGCGGTTGAACAGGGGTACGGGATGGATGCGATTAAGGTGTCAGATTTTTCCGGACTGAAAAATCATTGGCTGAAGCTGGGGCTGTATGCGGAAAATTCCCTGGATCTCAATTTACCGGCTGTCCAAAATTATCCCAGGGAATCACTGTCCCTTATCTATGAAGACAGCCATTGGAAGGAATTTGTGGCGAAGGGTGTTCATAAGGGAGAGGCTCTCCGGAGAGTGGCGGGACGGCTGAAGATTTCCCTGGAGGATGTGCTGGCGATCGGCGATAATTACAACGATAAAGAAATGCTGGAGGCGGTGGGAGTTTCCTGCGCCATGAGCTCAGGAAAGGAAGAAATCCGCAGCTTATGTAAAGAACAGTGCGCAAGCGTTGAGGAGGTCCTGGCGCGTCACTTTCCCTTTTTAACAGTTTAAAATCTTAAATTTCCATGAAACCCCTGGGAGGCCTGTCCATGGGGGAGCGCCCAGGAGATACTGAAAGTTCGCCGCCCCGTTTCTGCTTGATGGAATGGGGCGGCCGCTATTTTATAAAAGTCTTTCATCCAGAAGATTTCCCTTGCTTTTTCATCATTTTGAGGAGCTTGAGGGGAAGGAAAAATGGGCGGTATTAATCGCCAAAATATAAATGTTATCCATGAAGGAATCTAGGCGCGAAGGCTTTTCAAAAAACGGAGGGAAATTAAATACAATCCAGCTTTTGGAATTTGTCTATCGCGGAAAGGCGGAAGTTCGGCCATTTTGGAAACTATAGATTTTTATGGCAGGGATTCCATGGAGAATTATCAGGTAAGATGAGGAAATTGCAGGATATCTGTAATTTCCTCATCTTTGTTCTGGATTGGTAATGTAAAATGGGTGATGAAACTTACAGATGAAAGATCCTATTTTATCATCTATTTTTTCCAAAAAGGTAAGATGTAAAATGTTTTTTTCTGTACATTTAGTTTGTTGTATGCTATACTATATTAAATATTTTATGGATTATCACAGGAAAGATAGGAGGAAGATTCATGGAGGAGATTTCACTGCCGGAGCTTTCCCGGCGCCTGGAGCAAAATATTGCGTCGGTGATTATGGGAAAAAATGAAATCATTGAGAAGGTGGTTCTTTCCATTTTGTGCGGCGGTCATGTCCTTTTAGAGGATATACCTGGTACAGGAAAAACCACTTTGGCCAAGGCTTTGGCCAAATCTATCCAAGTGGATTTCCGCCGTGTGCAGTTCACTCCCGATCTGCTTCCCTCTGAACTCACCGGCCTTAATTTTTTTAATCAGAAACAGGGAGAGTTTGAATTCAAGAAGGGGGCGCTTTTCACCAACATCCTGCTGGCGGATGAAATCAACCGGGCTACGCCCAGAACCCAGTCTAGCCTGCTGGAATGTATGGAAGAAGGGCAGATCACCGTGGACGGAGTCACTTATCCGCTGGGCAAGCCGTTTTTTGTCGTTGCAACGCAAAATCCCATTGAAATCCAGGGAACCTTCCCCTTGCCGGAGGCCCAGCTCGACCGTTTCTTTATGAGGCTGAGCATGGGATATCCAGAGCGGGAATATGAGAAAACGATGTTAGAAGCCTCTGCTCTGTCAAGTCCCCTGGATTCCCTGACAAGCGTCGCATCACCTGAAGAGGTACTGGCTGGTCAGCGGCAGGTGCGGGAAATCAGAGTAAGCGATCCGGTAAAGGACTATATTTTAGAAATCATCTCGGCAACCAGAAAGCATGCTGAAATCCGTCTCGGGGTCAGTCCACGCGGTTCCATCGCTTTTATGCGGGCATCCCAGGCAAGGGCGGGAATTTTTGGACGGGATTATGTGCTGCCGGATGATGCCAAAGCTGTATGCGTGGATGTTCTTGCTCATAGGATTATCTGCCGCGGGCATAACAGCGGGCAGTCGGCCGCCAATGCCGCGAGACTGATTCAGGAAATTGTGGAAAAGATCCCTGTTCCCATCGAATCGTTCTGAGGAAAGAAGGCGGGGAAATGGAATTTGTTGTCCTTGCGCTGCTCATCGGCCTTCTGATTCTTATTCAAAACAGGCTGTACCGTACCAGAGGAATGGAAAAGCTGGATTATGAATGCCGCCTGAACGTTGGGGAAGCCCGCCAGGGGGATGAAATTGAATTGGTAGAAGTGCTTTCCAACCGGAAATGGCTGCCGATGCCTTGGCTGAAAACGGAAATCACCTCGTCGAGGTGGCTGGATTTTGCCGGTTCCCAATCGGTGGTCACAGGGGAAACCAGGTATGTCCCCAGTTTTTTCATGCTGAAAGGGCATCATAAGGTTGTACGAAAATGGCGGGTAAAATGTCTGAAAAGGGGAGTATTTTCCATAGATAAAGTGGTGGTGGTTTCCACTGACCTTCTGGGCAATGTTTCCCTGTCCTCCCCTGTGGAGGTGGATGCCTCCGTCACCGTTTTGCCCGCCCCGCTGGAACTGGAGGAGCTTTTTTTGGCCGCAAACCGGTTGTGCGGGGATTTGATAGTGCGGAGGCGTTATATTCCCGATCCCTTCTATCTCTCCGGGGTGAGGGAATATACGAACCGGGATCCCCTTAATCGCGTTCACTGGCCTGCCACAGCCAGGGAACAGCGCCTGATGGTGCGGAATAATGATGATACGACCTCGCAAAGCCTGCTGCTTCTGCTCAATGCACAGACGAGTTATCCCCGCAATTTTACCACGGTGGATAAGGAACTGATGGAAAGATCCATTCGTGTCTGCGCCACATATCTGGAGCAGACGCTGGAGAGCGGGATTCCTGTCCGCCTGATGTCCAATAGCAGCGCGGGCGCGGGGGAAGGGCCTGTTGTCAGCACGGAAAGCTGGGGAAGAGAGCATGTGCTGGATTTGGAACGTATTCTGGCACGGCTAAGACTGAATGTTACAGAGCCTTTTCACAGTTTTTTGGAGGGGCACTGCCGAATGATGTCTTCCACTGATATTGTACTGATTACGTCCTATTTGAGCGATGAAATTTTTGAATTTGCACGGGATAAGCAGGCGCAGGGGGTGCATGTGAAGCTGCTGGCTGTCTGCAATCTGGAAGAAGTGCTGGATTTGCCCGGGGACTGTGAAATTTTCTGCCTGAGGGAAGAGGATTTCCGGCTTGCTTCGGAGGCTGTTTGATGTTTTCTGATGGTGGAATGGGGGGAAGATTATTGAAGCAAAAAGTATTTTTTTCTGTTATGAAGGGATTGTGCGCCCTGTTTTTTCTGCTTTACTGTTACCCTTTTTTCTTCCTGATCAACGGTATGACCCGGCCGGAGGATGGCGCTGCCGTCTCTCTGCTGGAAACGGCGGCTATGATTCCGCCGGGGGGAATCGGCTGGCTGCTGGGAATTGGCTTAGGAAAAACAAAGCTTGGGCTTGTGAAGCGTAATATGATCAGGGTGGCGATGATGTTTCCCATTGCGGCCGTGTTTTTTTATTGTTGTTTTTCCCTTCGCGGCCTGTGGGTAGCCGTGCCGGCTGCCGTCTTTTCCGCTGTTTTTTATTTTATGGGCTATATGCTGGCCTATTTGTCCTATGACGATATTGTCTCAGGCAAAGGGTATTTGGTGCTGGCGGCCTTGTATGGGTGCGCCATATTGGCGGCCAATCTGCTGGGAATTCCAGCGGATGTTCCGGTTTTTATTCTTTTATTTGCGGCGGCAACCGTAATTTATCTGGTCCAGGCCAATCAATCCAATATTGATTATTTGATGGCGAGAAGAAAGCATCCTCTTTCTCAGCTTCCGAAAAAGATCCGCCGTTATAATCTGTTTTTGACAGGCGGAATGGTGATTTTTCTGTTTTTGCTTTTTTTGCTCAAGGATTGGCTTGCGGCTGCGCTCGGATGGCTGGGAGAGCTTCTCCGCAAAGGAATCGTATATCTTCTTTCCCTGATGGATAATAAAACGGAGTACACTCCGCCGTCATCGGGAAATCAGCTTCCTCCTGAGTTAGAGCAAATCACACAGGAAGCAAGCGGGAGCAATCCAATTGCACAGGCGATTTTTTATATTGTGGTTTCCGTCATATTGGTTGGTGTGATTATTATTTATAGAAAAGAGATACTTTACGCCTTTTTAGGAATTTACCGGAGAATGAAAAAGCTCCTATCCCGGATTCTGCACAGGAAATATGAAGCCAAAAGGGTGGTGGACGATTCTTCGGAATATTATATTGATATCGAAGAAGAGCTTCTTCCTTTTGAGGATCAGTCCCCGCGGCGGCGTTTGGCAAGCCCCCTGCGCCAGTGGAGGAAGGAAGTCAGGCGTTATGAAAAAATGGCAGGCGGAGAAGAAAAATTCCGCCGGGGTTACGCCCTGATTTTAAAATGGCTTATCATTCAAAAAATTCCCATCCGTCCCGCGGATACCACGTTGGAGATTTTGGATAAAGCGCAGGCTTCCATTCCTCGGCAGGAGTTCGCGCCGTCCACAGAAGCTTATAATGCCCTTCGGTATGGAGAGCGGGAGTTTCCGCCGGAAAAGCTCTCACAGGTTGACTCCCTGCTGGGCAGCCTGATGAAAGGATAAAGACTGTTCTATCAGTCCGCAAGCGGTATAAAGAAAATCCTCCGTACAATCACAACGGTACGGGGGATTTCTTATATTCAGGTATCGCCGCGGCCTGAATATGGATACTCCTCTATGGCCTTTTCCAAGAAATCAGAAAAGGGGGAGCGTTTCATTAAAATTCCCACCAGCAGTCACCTCTTTGCAAAAATGATCATTTCTCTAATTTTACGAAAAATCCGGCGGAGGCTAAGCCGATCACGCATACAAGCAATCCGCTGGGAATCAGTATCCAATAGACGCTGTTTGAGAAATGGTCAAACAGGGTTCCGTAAATGATCTGGCCCGCCGGCTGCGCGCACATAGAGAGTGTGAACACATAGGACATCACCTTGCCCATCAGATGCTCCGGCGTGCGTTTCTGTATGACAGAAATAGCGTAAGTGGAGAAAAAGCTGCATCCAAGCTGGCAGGCGGAGAACATCATCAGCAAAATCAGATAGCGGGAAAAAGCGTTTATTGGAAGAAGAAAAGCAATTCCACAGGGAACCAGGCAGAAACCGAAGGATACCAGGACAATAACAAGATGGTGCGACCGCAGTTTCTTGGCTAGCAAAACAACGAACAGGCTGCCCAAGATGGAGGCGGCGCCCATGGCGCTTTCCGCCGCGCCATAGTATCCGGCCGAAAATCCCAGTACCGTGCGTACCAGATAAGGAAAGCCTACCACGGCGGTACCAGCTACAAACAGGCTTACCATAGCCGCCAAAAGGAGCAGTTTCAGAATACCGGGCTGTTCCCAGCGCAAAAAACGCATGCTGGCAGAGAAATCTTCCTGAATAACCGCGCCCACGCTCATTTTATGTTCAGTTTTTTTATATTCCAGCCGGATAAAACATTCCAGCAGGGCGGTGAGAAAGAAACAGGCAACCGCCGCGCGGAATATCGGCTGAATTCCAAACGCGGTATAGAACATGCTTCCTAAAAATGGAGTAAGAAGGGAAGCGATGGACGCCACCTGATTGATGAGGGCGTTGCCTTTTACAATATTGTCCCCGGAGAGCATTTGAGGGACGCAGGACTGCACAGTGGGCGATTCAAACGCGCCTAATAGGGACAGGATGATGAGAAGCACTCCGATTACAAAAATATCCTGTCCATAAGACATGGCAAAACCGGCGGCGAGCACCGATAAGCCGGAAAGAGCGTCCAGCGCCACCATGATATTGCGGCGGTTAGCCCGGTCCGCGAGAATTCCTCCAAGTGGAGAACGTAAAATCATTGGGAGCATGGATATAGCCAGCAAGGTGGCAAAAATGGAAGCCGATCCAGTCTGCTCCAACACATACATGGATAAAGCGAATTTCAGCGTATAGTTGCCCAGCAGGGAGCTGGCCTGCCCTAAAATCAAAAGGTTAAAATTGCGGTTAAAAAGCTTCTGTTTCATTTTCTCCTCCCCCATATAAAAATCCGCAGCAGCTCTGCCGCGAGACCTCCGGCAGCCAGAAGGAAACACCAAATTGCCGCTGTTTTATGGCCTCTGCGTATAAGCGGTTTTGTGCAGAGCAGCAACCCTGTTTCGATGGCAATAGAGAATCCTCTTGCGGCAAAGCGGAACAAGCGGCTTTCATTGTATTTGCGTGTAACCCTCTTGTCGAATTTGTCCGCGGATACTTCTATCCATTCTTCCAGCTGCGCGGCGATCTTTTCCACTTTTGTGTCAAATTCTTTGTCTGTCATCGCTTTTACCTCCATTGGTTCAATTTATTGTCCTGCTGTTCATGATGGGAAGACTTTTATACATACCTTATGCTGGTATGTATAAAGGCAAACAAAACGCTTGTTAATACCAACCGAATGAATGTATTGATATAAAATAAAATTGCCTTATGGCAATCTTATTTTTTGTCGGGTAATTTTTCAAAGAATTCCTCCACCAAGGCGTAAATGGAATCATCCATGAGAGGGACGCCCATCTTCTCCAGCATATCGCCAAGGAAATGAAATTTGTGCTTCATTTCCTCTTTCTCAGCTGGAAACACAGAAGGAAGCAGCCACAGGCTGGTGAGCAACGGCATTAATTCTGCAATTTCCCTGGCATACTCGGTATGCAGAGAGCCGTCCTTATTCCCTTCCTCCAGCAGTTCCTGATAATATGGGGTAAGGATACGACGGTTGGATTCGATCATCTCCACTAAAAGGCGGGGATTTCTCGTAAGTGGGATCGACTGTATTGTCATGCTGGTACGGGCTTCATCCGACTGGTTCAGGCGGATAGCCTCCCGCAGTTTTTGCAGGCCGTTCAGATCAGAACGTTTACGGACAGTTTCAAAAGGATTATTCGTGATAAACATCCGATCTCCTACCGCATCCATGATTTCCTCTTTTGATTTGAAATGGTGATAGACCGCCCCTTTGGATAAACCGCCTAACTCGTTCACAATATCCTGGATTGTGGTGTTGTCATATCCTTTTTCCAAAAAGAGGCGTTGAGCCGCCTCTAATATCTTTTCTACTGTCACTTCCGGGTATTTATTCCTCGCCATATAGCAGGAGCCTTCCTTCATTAACATACATTCGGTATGTATTTATTATATTCAGCCATGGAAAGTTTGTCAAGAAAATTTGAGCTTACAGATTTTGAGCTATATTCTTACAGCCCGACAGCTTTATCCGGCATGCCGGCGTTGCTTTCTGCAAGGGCAAAAAAGCATTCATAATTTAGACGATAGTAAAAATAACGGAAAAAAGAAGGGAACGGTCCGTTGAAAGCCGTTCCCAGGGATAAAGACCGATTTCTTTTTTGTTTCCGCATGGAAAAGATAAAGAAAATAGAAATCCAGCCTTAGGATTTCATACCATTTTATAATAAAGGCTAATAGTTTTCCACCATTTCCATAACAATCTGTTCCCAGCGTATCAGGTTTCGCACGTCGTAACCGGCGGAACTGATATCCTTTAATACAATATCGCAGCTGCACCCGTTTCGCTTGCAGGCTTTAAGGGTCCGGCCAACTTCCGCGCGCACCTCATCTTCGTCCAGTTTTCTGGCCACGGCGGAAGGATTGGGCTTGTTGGCGATGACATACCTGTCCCCGATGATTTCCGCGGCGTTATCAATATCTGCCCAGGGAGTAATGGAGATTTTCCGCAGGTGGGGAATTTTTTCTACTATATCAATTTTCTTGTCCAGGGGTTCGCAGCAGCCGTAATAGACCAGTCCAAAGGGCTCCATAATTTTTATCATGTAGTTAATGTCAAATTCTTCATGCATTTCTTTGGAAACCGAGGCGAAAATCTGTGCCATCCCTCTTCCCCATACTTGATTCCTCTTTACAGTCCCCCCGTCGTATTCTCCAGGAAGATCGCTGGTCAGGGCGCTGGTGCAGTGCAGCTGCAGGGGAGCGATTTCAAAGAGTCCTTCCCGTTCCATCTGTTCCGACTTGCTGATTTCATAATCAGCAAGAGTAGAAACGATTTTATGAGTGAATTCCGGACGTTCAGCCAGGTCGATGAGGAGCGGGGTAACGCCACGGTAGCGGGCAATTTTATCCCACATGGTAATATAACTGGAATATCCGGTGATTTGAACCGGAAGAATATCCCCGATGACGTTTGCAATCCGTTCGAATTTGGCCATGGTGTCGGCTCTGTCATATTGTATCACAGGTGGATGCAGCTTTAACAGATCCTCCTCGTTGGCCAATTGATCATGGTATTCGTGGGAAATGATATAGTTTCGTTCATCGGTGGCTATGGTGTTTTCATCTACGGTGATCCCACAGTCGGAATCCCTCATGGTCTTGAGCAGGGGGTAATAAGGGGGGAGAATCATATCTGCTGGAAAGTATTTCCACTGAAAAAGCTTTTTTCGAAGATAATCTTCCACCGGCCGCAGGATGGGATCCTGACACAACAAGGTAAGGGAGCCGTCAAAATTCAGCTCGTGAAATGGGATCTCGTCGATTAATACCACCGGGCGGATTTGCCGCTTGTCATTGACCGCTGTATGAAGCTTCCGGTTCCGGCTGTTCCGCTCGTCGTGGGCGGCGATGGAATACTCATAAGCCAACTTACGGAGAATTTGTTCCTCATGATTGATTTCAATTCGCACCGTTTACACACCCTTTTCATCAAATTAAAGGATTGCAGTCATCATATCATAATGTTCAGAAGAATTCAATCTATTTTTGTGTAAATTCTCTTATCCTGGGATAACCTCCTGAGAATCGCCGTCCAATGGAAAAATGATAGAGATTTTAACCATTTTTGATATAGACATTTTTATTTCATATGTTATAATAAAACAAATTTTAAGACGCTCTTCAGGGCATTAGGAGGAGATCATTATGGGAACAACCATTCCCCGATATGAGGATATGAGTCCATCGGCGAAAAAAATCAGGGATTTTTACGCGATAACCTCAGACGCGCCTATCTATCAGAAAGAATTTGGCTTTTATGTTCTGGAAGACTGGATACAACAGGGGTATTTGAAGCCGCGGGATCAGGTAGAGGATTATGACGCCTATCTGCGGGATGTATTTGGTTATGACGAGCCTGCTGTCTTTGATTTATTTGGTCTGGGCTGGACATCGGCGGGATTTTTCCCGGAATTTGAGGTCAAGGTTCTGGAAGACAGAGGAGAACATGAGGTCGTACAGGACAGCGCTGGACGGTCAGTCCTCTATTTTAAAGGACGCCGCAACGGGTTTATGCCCGAATATCTGGATCATCCGGTCAAGGACTGGAAAACATGGGAAGAAAATGTCAAATGGCGTTTGGATAAAAATACGCCGGGGCGTATCGAAAGTACCAAAAAACAGGTGGAAAGCGCGGTTTTAGGCGCGAAGACAGGAGGAGCGGTTGTCCAGCGGATGGTGGGCGGATATATGTATCTGCGCAGCCTGATGGGGCCGGAACAGTTGCTTTATATGTTTTATGATGAGCCGGAGCTGATTCATGACTGTATGAAAACCTGGCTGGATCTGGCGGACGCGGTGATTGCGGAGCATCAGCGCCATGTTGCCTTGGATGAATTTTTCATCGGGGAGGATATCTGCTATAACCATGGAGCCCTGATTTCTCCTGATATGATGAAGGAGTTCCTGCTTCCCTATTATCAGCAGCTCTATACCAATATTAAACGCCGCAATCTGGATCCTGTGCGTACCGTCCATTTTCAGGTGGATACGGACGGTTACTGCGGGGATGTCATCCCGATCTATCGGGAAATTGGATGCGATTATATGAGCCCCTTTGAGGTGGCTTCCAGCTGTGATGTTGTAGAGCTGGGAAAGAAGTATCCGGATCTGCGCATGTCCGGAGGAATTGATAAACGGCTGATCGCAAAGGGCGGGGATGATATCAAACGGCATTTGGATTATATCATGCCCGCCATGAGAAGGCGCGGCGGTTATATTCCCACCTGTGATCATGGCGTGCCGGAAGAGGTTACCTTTGAAAACTATATGCTGTATCGAAAGCTGATGAAGGAATACTGCGAATAAGCGCTTAGCCAATGAATTAAAACCTAATTTGCCGTTAACAAGACAGATCCCATTGTCCCTGATTCTCCAGTAAGGGCAATGGGAGTTTTGTATCTGAAGATAAGAACATTTGTGAGCATTGCAGCTCAGGATATCCTTCTGTCCTAATTTTTGTTATGAAAGCTGTTGCGTGAAGATGATAGAGCCTCCATGCACATCCGGAGGTACTGCCGCGGGGGAAGAAATTTGCCTGGGGTTTGGGGTGAAGGGCAGATGAAGAAAAAATACCGCAAAAAATTCTACCTTTGAAGGAAAATGGATAAAAAAGTCCACCCGACGCCTTCTTTACAGTAAATTTGCGCCAGAGTATAATTGATTGAAACAGAAAATTTCTGTGACGGGGAATTTTTAAAATAACAGGGGACCAACCTGATATAAGGAGAAGAGAGGAAAAATGGCAGAGAGACAGTGTCAACATGTTGAGGTGGATTTCACAGTGGTGGGAGCGGGAATTGCCGGAATGATTGCGGCGGTTTCCGCCGCGAGACAGGGACTGAAGGTAGCGTTGATCAACGACCGTCCGGTTCCGGGAGGAAACGCCTCCAGTGAGATAGGGGTGGCAATTTCAGGCGCGTGCCATCAGTCCTGCAATCCTTCCGTTTACTCCAAGGAGTGCGGTATTATGGAAGAGCTGCGCAATATGATCACAGAATATGCCGCCTCGGGCGGTTATGGAGAGTTTGCGCTGCTGGACGCGGTGTTTTTTGATTTTTTGGAGAGGGAAAAAAACCTTGTTCTATATTTAAATACCACTGTGATGGAGGTTTCGGAAGAAAAGGGAGAGATTATTTCCATCAGAGCTTATCATTCCCGTTCAGAGCAGTGGTTTGAGTTTGTTTCGCCGCTTTATGCGGATTGCAGCGGGGATGGGATCCTGGCTTTTAAGGCGGGAGCAAGGTTCCGGCAGGGACGGGACGCCAAACGGGATTTTGGCGAATTCTGGGCGCCGGAAGAAGGGGATTCCACCACCATGGGAAATACCGTATTTTTTGAAATTGAAGATATGGGGCACCCGGTAGAATACCACCGTCCAGCCTTTGCATATGACATCACGCGGATGGAATTTATGAAATGGCTGGATAAAAAAGAAAATTTCCGCAGCTTTGGCGTATCTGGAAAATTTTGGACTCTGGAAATTGGCGGAGACAGAAATATTATTAAGGACAACGAGGAGATTACTATGGAGCTCCGCCGACTTGTGTTTGGAATCTGGGATTATGTAAAAAACAGCGGAAGATATCCCAACGCTTCTAATTATGCGCTAAAAAGGGTCTATACCATGGCGGGAATCAGGGAATCCCGCCGATTTATCGGAGAGTACACTTTGACGGAAACGGATATCGAAGAAAAAAGAAGGTTTGAGGATTCGGTATGTATCGGCGGCTGGCCGATGGATGTCCACGCTCCAAAGGGGTTGTATGATGAGGCTCCCGCCTCCCATTTTATCCCGGTTACTTCAATTTACAACATTCCCTACCGGTGCCTGTATGCGAGAGATGTCAAAAATCTGTTCCTTGCGGGAAGAAATATCAGTGCTACCCATATCGCGATGGGATCCACACGGGTGATGGCAACTTGCGGCTGTATGGGACAGGCGGTGGGTACGGCCGCGGCGCTCTGTGCCAAGGAGAGTGTCAACCCTGGCCAGGTGGATATAAAGGCTCTGCAGCGCAAACTGATTGCTGATGATCAGACGATTGTCGGTTGGTCCGACTGTTTGGCGCCGGAGCTTTCGAAAGGATGGCAAGTGACGGCTTCATCAGAAAAAATCTGTCAGGCGGTGAGAGAGGATAAGTGGATTTCCTTGGACCGCAATTATGGACTCTCCATCCCTGTCCAGACAGAACGGCTGGACAGCGTTTCTGTAAAAGTGAAAAACCGCGGGGGAAAACCGGAGGAACTGTCCGTTGATATCTTGGAGGGCAGGTGCAGAAGCTCATATTTGCCGGAAAAACGGGTGAAAACGGTCGTCGTGCCGGTGAAAGCGGAGCATGACGGATGGCTGAAACTGCCGTTGAACGCTGCCCCAGGAGAGGACGGAAAGGTGCATTTTGTGTTGAGAAAGCATCCGGCTTTTCAGATTTGCACCAGCACGGAGCGTCCGCTGGGGGTTATTTCTCATCATTATTATACCGAGTCGGAAAAGAGAGGATACAATCATGATTCCTGTCCCCTTGCTCCGGCCTGCGGCTATTTTGCCAAGGATCATAAAAGGATTGCGCCCCTTTGCTTTTGCGGCCTGGAGCCTGAGCAGAGGCTTTACCGTCCGGAAAATATTCTGAATGATTACAGCCGGCCTTATGGACAGCCCAACCTGTGGATTTCCGCAGAGGGAGAAAGCCAGTGGATTTCCCTCCATTCGGATAGTCCGAGGCGTATTGAAGAGTTACAGCTTTTGTTTGATACCGGGCTGGACGAGGAGGAACGCCGGTTAGAGCCCGCGCCGACGCTGGTGAAATCCTATTCTGTGGAGATCAATGGAAGGGTAATCTATCAGAAGGCGGATAATTATTACCGTCTCAACCGTATTTCCTTGCAGGAGAATGAAGTGACGGATATCAGAATTCGGATAGAATCCTCTCACGGCGGAGGAGAAGCGCGCATCTATGCCCTGCGATTGCGGTAAGAAGGAAAGGCTGACGGAACCCTTTCCCTTTCTGGAAGATGAAAGTCTCCGGTAGGATTCTGTTTGGAAAAGCGCGGATGTTTAAAATACGTCCTCCCCTTTTTCACAAGCATAAGGTCTTGTCCAACGGAAATGAAATTTCCAATTTTTATCAAAATCTTTTGTAGTAAACAGCCGCCTCTCCCTTAAGTGGTGAGGCGGCTGTTTCTATGTCCGGTTATATTTCTTATTTTATTCGGCAGTTTTCCGCCGCTTCCTGGACAGAAAAAACTGAGAGCAGAGTGTGGGGATAGAAGAAAAAGCTGAAAATACGCGCCGGAAAGAGGCGGAAGAGACTGTATAAATTTTAATAAAGAGGGAATCCCCGTGGATATTTTAAAAGGAATGCTATGACTGGGGGAGGGAGGCGCAAGGGGTTCCCATCCTTTTAAATAGGAAACGGAGATAGAGAAGGCAGATGGCCAGGGAAATAAGGGTGGCGGCGGGGGCGGCGAATCCCATAGGATATAGGGAGGATGCGCCGAGGCGGCTGAAAAAATAAGTTGTGGGAATCCTTACGGCAAAGGTAGCGATCATGCTGTGACAGAAAGAAACGACAGATTTGCCGCAGCCGCTGAAGAAGGAATTCATGCAGAACACAAAACTAACAAGAATACAGTCAATAGAGTAGGAGCGCAGATAATCTCCGGCTGAGGAAATAACCTCGGGATCCTTTGAAAAAATTGAGGTGAGGGAGTCTGGGAGAAATTGAGAGTATATACAGAATAAAACACCGAAAACAAGGGAAAATCCCACGCCAAACCATAGGGATCGTCTTGCCCTTTGCGGATAGCCCGCACCCATATTCTGGGCGACCGTCGTGGCGACGGCTGAGGAAAAGGCGCTGGGCGGCAGCATGGCGAAGATAATGATTTTCTCCACCACACCCACGGCGGCGGAAGCGATCAAGCCAAGTCCGTTGATGATGGAGGTAATTACAAGAAAAGAGATATTTACCAGGGCGTCCTGAAGAGCAAGAGGAAGCCCGACCTTTAAGATTTGGAGGACAGAAGAGGACTCCAAACGGATGTCGGCGCGATGAAAGGGGAAGGAAAATCCTTTTTCCTTCATGTAAAGAAGTGAAGCAAGGAAACTGACCCCTTGGGCGGCGACAGTTGCGATGGCCGCCCCTTCCGCTCCCATATGGAAGGCGCCTGTGAGAAGGAAATCGGCTGAAATATTGATGACACAGGCCAGAAGAATGAAATAAACCGGAGTTTTGGAATCTCCCATCCCGCGAAAAATGCCGCTGACTCCATTATAGCCGATAATGAAGGGAATACCACAGGAACAGATGAAGATGTATCTTTGCGCGTCGGCAACGGCTTGAGCCGGGGTTTGCATGAGGAGGACCGCTTCCTTGGTGAGCAGCAGCATTGCCGGAGTCAAAATAAGAGCCAGAATCGCGAACAAAATGGCAAGGGTTCCGATGGCTGAGGCTGTTCCCCTTTCATTTTTTTCTCCAATACGGCGGCCGATCAGCACAGTGCCGCCCATGGAAATCCCCAAAATAATACCTGTGATGGTCTGCATCACCTGACTTCCGATGGCAACAGCTGAAACAGCGGAGGAGTCAGCATACTGCCCGACAACAAACAAATCGGCGGCGCCATACAGGGCCTGAAGAAAGCTTGACAGCAGAAAGGGAAGGGCAAAACGGAACAGTACTCTGCCGACAGGTCCTTCCGTCAGTGAACGGGACGCGCTTGACATGGCGAAAACCTCCTAACATAAAAAAACGGATAAGAAGCAGAAGAACTGCCATCTTATCCAGCATATAAGCGAGATTATATACCCTCCGATGCGAATTTATTATAGCATAAGAAAAATCTGCGGGCAACAACAATCTTTCATTGGAATTCTCATTCTGGAAATTACGGCTTATTGTTGCTTTCTGTAAGAGCCGCCCAGTTAGAACTGGGATAGCTAAGAAGCGTTGCACACAATTAGTGGAAGGCAATAGAAATGGAACGATTTGACGTAAGAAAGAGTTCGAAGAGAAGAATTCATAAGAAGGAATAGCGAAAAAGTATAAATCTCTGTAAGCGTTAAACGAACACGCATGATTACAGAGTGAACAATATAGCGTGATGTTTTTAACGCCCCTTTCAAGGGATGACAACTACCGCCCATGTGATGCTGAGCCAGCCGGTTGTTTAAGAAGCCTTCGCCTGCTCTGCGGTTGGCTTCCGTTACAAAGCCGGCGTATATAAGGAATGAGATATTATGCCAGCTCCTTCCATGAGGAAAAATACCAGTCGGCAAGCCGGCGGGTTTGTTCCTCCTCAGGGGAATTGCTTGGATCCCAGATAGCGGCGACAGGAAAACCAGCCGCCTTGGCGACGCACATGGAATAATAGGCGTCCTCAAAAACGACGGTGTGGGCGGCGGAAACTCCCAGCTCACGGCAGGTGTGGAGAAAAATCTCTGGACTGTCTTTTCCGCTGCCGAATTCAGAACAGGTGATAATTTTATCAAAATAGGAAGAAAGCTGCAGGCGATCAAAGATGGTTTCGACTAAAAACTTGTCGGAGCCTGTAATGACAGCCATAGGAATGTTTTGGGATTTTAACCGGTTCAGTACGTCAAAAATTCCCTCCTTTTCCATAATTTCCTTTTGGTAGGCGCTTGCGATAAGACTGTTGATCCCCTCAATGATCTCATCCTCTGAAAAGGTAATTCCATAGTCTTCTTTAAGAAATTTGGCGCATTGCCTCATGGTCATAGATTTCAAACGTTCCTGTAAGTCGGGTTTGGGCTCCTTTCCTATCTTTCTGAGATAACGGCTGTCAACCGTCATCCAGTGTCCCATGGAATCGATGAGAGTGCCGTCCATGTCAAAGATGGCGGCCTGCATGATGTCGAAAATATCAGTTTGATTCATTTCTCTGCCTCCCCGTGAAAAAATTGAAATTCCGGAACAGCCCGGCTTATTCCACTTCATCTTCCCGCCACAGCTTGGCACAGGCTACTGCATGGCTCCAGCCGGATAAGAGCTTCTTTTTCTGGGCTTCCGGCATTTTCGGCGTGTAAATTTTGTCCAAAGACCAGTGATCCCGCAGATCGTCCATATCTCTCCAAAAACCAGAGGAGAGCCCCGCCAGATAGGCGGCGCCCAGAGCGGTGGTCTCTCTTATCATAGGCCGCCGCAGGACAGCGCCGGAAATATCAGCCTGAAACTGCATAATCACATCGCTGACGCTGGCGCCGCCGTCCACCTTGATTTCACCGATGGGAAGTCCTGTATCCGCCGCCATGGCGTCGATGACGT
>JAHZIE010000019.1:30376-41393 GCA_019419895.1 Clostridiales bacterium
AAAGGCAATGGCTTCCAGAGCGGCACGGATAATTTGATTCCGGGAGGTGCCGCGGGTCATTCCAAACAAGCAGCCCCTGGCGTTCATATCCCAATGGGGAGCGCCAAGTCCGGTAAAGGCGGGAACAAAGTAAACACCCCCATTGTCCTTTGCCTTCTCTCCAAAGTAATCAGCGTCAGAGGATTCCCGGAAAAACCGCATTTCATCTCTCAGCCACTGGATAACCGCCCCGCCGATAAATACGCTTCCCTCCAAGGCATAGGAAACCTTTCCATCAATTCCATAGGCGATGGTGGAAAGAAGGCCGTGACTGCTACATATGATTTTTTTCCCTGTGTTCATCAGAATGAAATTGCCGGTTCCATAGGTGTTTTTCACACTGCCGGCGGTAAAGCAGGCCTGACCAAAGAGCGCCGCCTGCTGATCCCCCGCGATTCCGCAGATGGGAATCCGTGTGCCGCCGATATTGGCGGCGCCGTAAAAGGAAGCGGAATCCTGGACTTTGGGAAGCATGCTCGCTGGAATACCGAATTTTTGAAGAAGGAAAGGGTCCCATTGAAGCCTGTGGATGTCGAACAGCATGGTGCGGGAGGCGTTTGTCACATCGGTCGCGTGGGAGGCGCCCTCTGTCAGCTTCCACAAAAGCCAGGTATCCACCGTCCCAAAAAGGAGGGAGCCGGCTTCGGCTTTTTCCATGGCGCCGGGAATATGGTGGAGGATCCAGGAAAGCTTGGTTGCCGAAAAATAGGGATCGATGCGCAGGCCGGTTGTTTCACGGATATAGGCGGCAAAGGAGGTATCCTTTTCCAATTCCCTGCAAAGTTCCGCTGTTCTGCGGCACTGCCATACAGCAGCGTTGCAAATGGGCATGCCGGTGTTTTTATCCCATACGATGACCGTCTCTCTCTGATTGGCGATCCCAATGGCGGCAATTTCCTCCGGACGGATATTCAAGTGGGCGATGGCCTCCATCAGGACACTGTACTGAGCCACCCAGATATCGGTGGGATTATGTTCCACCCATCCCGGGCAGGGGTAAATCTGGGGGAATTCCTTTTGCGCGAGGGAAACAATATTTTGCTCCCGGTCAAAAATGATGCACCGGCAGCTGGTAGTGCCAGCATCCAGGGCAACGACATATTTTTTCTTCATGAAAACAGACCTCCTTTTTCGCTGGCAGGGCAGTGCGTGATAAACATGAGGAAAGAGCTCTTTCCGCGAGAGAATGGCGGGGGCAGGCAGGAAGTAATTGAAAAAATATGGGAAATTCTTTCCAGTTTAACCCCAGACAAAGCTGTCTGCTCCCGCGCCGCATTCGAAATGATATTTTACGATTCCCAAATCAATGGAAGAGTAAAAGCCGCCGGTGGCTTTGGCCAAAACTTTGCCTTCCTCTAAAGTGAAGAAAAATTTTTGCTGATTCATGGCGGTGGGGGCGAGGGCGGCGGCCTCCATCCCCTTCTGAAACCAAGGGGGAGCGGACGGGCCGGGATTGCAAAGAGCGCTGACAGGCTTGCTTTTGTGAGGAACGCCTTGTTTTTTTCCGTAACCGAGGGCG
This sequence comes from Clostridiales bacterium, assembly GCA_019419895.1. GTDB lineage: Bacteria > Bacillota > Clostridia > Oscillospirales > Acutalibacteraceae > JAHZIE01. The sequence continues at coordinate 31,935 of JAHZIE010000019.1, forward strand.
ATGACGCATACAATTTTTTCACCCTTCTCCAACTGACAGCGGCATTTCCCTTTACGGTAGGTAACAGCTACCCAGCAGGAGTTCAGCCCGAGCTGCTGTGCCTTTAGAACAAGACGTTCGCCGAAATAGCCGGCTTTTTCCTCCAGAAGAGGTTCCTGCCTTCCGGCGATTACAAGATAATTTTTTACATTCCGAAAATTTCCGTAATGGGCCATGAGACCGCCGAAGGCCTCTGGTTCGTCTACAGCCAGCTGGATATGTAGCCCGCTGTCGCTGTTGCACCGGCTGATTTCTTCCTCTAAAGAGGCTATAATTTCCGTTTCCAGTTTTTTATCCGCGTATTCCCTGACGGAATGCCGGTTTTTAATGGTATCCATAAGAGTCATGGTTGTTCACCTCCATAAAATTTAAAGAACCGCCGCCCGTATTTTGGAGAGAGGACCATACATGAGAGGATAGGAGCGTATTCTGAATCCGGGAGTTACATTTATGATAGCCGGGCGGCGGGAATTTGTCAATCAGAGGGGAAAAGTTGAAAATCTGTTTGGGAGTGTTTGATCAGGACAAAAGGGAAAAGAGGGAAGTCCCTGTTGATTGGAAACAATTAGGGAAGAAATCATACAAAAAATAGTTGTTTTTCTTTGTTTTTACCCGTGTTTTATTTGTTTTTTGTTGACAAGAGGGAGAGGAAACGTTACAATAAAAATAATTAGGGGAGATATACACCCTTTGCGGGAGAAAACAATAATTCCGCCAGGGCATCTCCGTCTGTTTTGCTTATCCTTGCCGCTTGTACGGATTGCATCATGTGTTTAGAAAGGTGTGTGCAGGTATGAGAAAATTTGATGATTCGCCTATTGAGCGCAGCAGCAGAATTCCAAAGCTCATTGACGATCTTTATGCCAAAATGCCGGAAATCGAACCGGATCGCGCGCTGCTGATAACCGAGTCCTATCAGCAGACCGAAGGGGAGCCGGTGATTACCCGCCGGGCAAAAGCCTTTGCCCATATTCTGGATCATATTCCCATCACCATCCGGCCGGGAGAGCTGATTGTGGGCAGCGCGACAAAGGCACCGCGTGGATGTCAGGTTTTCCCTGAATTCTCTTATGAGTGGTTGGAAGGAGAATTTGATACCATCGCCACCAGAAAAGCGGACCCCTTCTATATTTCTGAGGATACCAAGGAAAAATTACATAAGGCTTACCGGTATTGGAAGGGAAAAACCACCAGCGAGCTCGCCACCGCTTACATGGCGCCGGAGGCGCGCCAGGCCATCGATCACAACATCTTTACGCCGGGCAATTATTTCTATAACGGTGTCGGTCATGTGACGGTGGATTATGGCAAGATTTTAGCCGTGGGCTTTGAGGGGGTTATCCAGGAGGCAAGAGAGGCTCTTTCCCAATGCGATCCTTCCGACGCCGATTGCGCCAAGCGGACTCATTTCCTGGAAGCTGTGATCATGAGTTGTGAGGCTGCCATCCGCTATGCGAAACGATATGCCCTGCTTGCGCTGAAAGAGGCGGAAGCCTGTGAGGACAAGCAGAGAAAAATGGAGCTCCTGCTTATCGCCCATAACTGCGCCACCGTTCCAGGCAAGGGGGCGGCCTCCTTCTATGAGGCGTGCCAGTCCTTCTGGTTTGTCCAGATGCTGCTCCAGGTGGAATCCAGCGGCCATTCCATTTCACCCGGGCGTTTTGACCAGTATATGTATCCCTACTATGAATCGGACAGAAAGAATGGAAAGATTACCAGAGAGTTCGCTCAGGAACTGATGGACTGTATCTGGATAAAGCTCAATGATCTCAATCAGGCGAGGGACGCCGCTTCCGCGGAAGGATTTGCTGGATACAGCCTGTTCCAAAAGCTGATTGCGGGCGGTCAGAATGCCGAGGGACTGGACGCTACCAATGATTTGTCCTTTATGTGCATTGAGGCTTCCATGCATGTCCGTCTTCCCCAGCCGTCCCTTTCCGTTCGCGTATGGAACGGCACTCCCCATGAGTTTATGATTAAGGCCGCGGAGCTGACGAGGACAGGAATCGGACTTCCCGCTTATTATAATGATGAGGTTATTATTCCGGCTCTGCTTAACCGGGGACTGACCATGGCCGACGCCAGGGATTACAATATTATCGGTTGCGTGGAGCCTCAGAAATCGGGAAAAACAGAAGGATGGCATGACGCCGCCCCTGGAGCTGGTGGTTGCCAACGGTATGGACAAGGGAGAGCAGATCAGCATTCAGACTGGCGACGTTACCCAGATGGGAACCTTTGAGGAGTTCTTTGCCGCCTATGAAAAGCAGATGGATTATATGATCCGCCTGCTGGTTAACGCCGACAACGCCATTGATGTGGCACATGCCGAACGCTGCCCGTTGCCCTTCCTTTCCAGTATGGTAGAGGACTGCATCCACAGGGGAAAGAGCGTGCAGGAGGGCGGAGCGGTCTATAACTTTACCGGCCCCCAGGGATTTGGCGTTGCAAATATGGCCGATGCCCTTTATGCGGTGAAAACCCTTGTTTATGATGAAAAGAAGATTTCCATGGCTCAGCTCAAAGAGGCTTTGGAAAACAATTATGGCAAGGATATGACCGATGGTCATGCGGAGCAGATCACCTCGGAGGTTGCCAAGGAGCTGCTTGCGCAGGGCAGAACGGTGACGCAGGAAGAAATTGCATCCATTTTCCGTTCAGTGAAGGCCAATCCGGCGTCTCCGGAGAAAAAGGCGGAATATGCCAAAATCCTGGAAATGATCGAAGCGGTTCCCAAATTCGGCAACGATATTCCCGAGGTGGACGCCTTTGCGAGAAGGGTGGCCTATACTTATACGCGGCCGCTGGAAACCTTCCATAATCCCAGAGGGGGACAGTTCCAGGCGGGGCTCTATCCTGTATCGGCCAATGTCCCTCTGGGAGCGCAGACCGGTGCCACTCCGGACGGCCGTTTGGCCTATACGCCTGTGGCGGACGGTGTTTCTCCTTCCGCTGGCAGGGATACCCATGGTCCTACCGCTTCCGCCAATTCCGTTTCCCGTTTGGATCATTACATCGCTTCCAACGGCACTCTGTTCAATATGAAATTCCATCCGTCCGCCTTGGCGGGACGTTCGGGGCTGGAAAGCTTTGTGGCGCTGATCCGTTCCTATTTTGATCAAAAGGGAAGTCATATGCAGTTCAATGTAGTGAGCCGTGAAACCTTGAAGGACGCCCAACTCCATCCGGAAAAATACAAGACACTGGTGGTGCGCGTGGCCGGTTACAGCGCTCTGTTTACCACCCTTTCCCGTTCCCTGCAGGACGATATCATCAACCGTACGGAACAGGGCGGCTTTTGATGGGCGTTGCGTTTTCGAGTCAAAATTTATGAAAGTTTGGAGTAATACAGAGCGATGAAACTGGATGAATTGCGAGAAGTGAAGGGGAGAATTTTTGATGTTCAGAAATTTTCCATTCACGACGGACCTGGTATCCGCACCATCGTATTTCTCAAGGGGTGCCCTCTGCGGTGCCGCTGGTGCTGCAATCCTGAGTCGCAGGAATTCCGTATCCAGAGGATGACGGTCAACGGCAGGGAAAAAATCATTGGACGTGACGTAACTGTTGGAGAGGTTTTGGACGAGGTGCTTCAGGACCGGCCCTATTACCGGCGTTCCGGCGGCGGAATTACTCTCTCTGGAGGGGAATCCCTCATGCAGCCTGATTTTGCCGTCGCACTGCTTCAGGCCAGCAAAGAGGCTGGGCTCAATACCGCTATGGAATCCACCGGATTTGCAAAATTTGAGGTGATTGAGCGGTATCTGCCTTATTTGGACTATTATTTAATGGATATTAAGCATATGGACAGCAAAAAACATCAGGAATTCACCACCCAGCCCAACGGCTTGATTCTGGAAAACGCCAGGAAAATTGCCCGGGCGGCCAGCCATTTGGTGATTCGGGTGCCGGTCATCCCAACCTTTAATGACACGCCGGAGGAGATCCGGGCGATTGCCGCGTTTGCAAAGGAGCTGCCCGGCGTTTCTCAGCTTCATCTTTTGCCCTACCATCGGCTGGGGCAGGATAAATATGACGGTCTGGGAAGGGAATATACCCTGCGGGAGATAGTCCCTCCGACAAAGGAACATATGCAGGAACTGCTGGAGGCCGCTGAATCTGTGGGCGGGCTTTCCTGTCAGATAGGCGGATAGGATGGAAGGTGAAAATTTGGACTTGAAAGATGTTCTCCTCAATGACGGCAACCGCGACGCAAAAATGAGGATTATCCAGGAACTGGTGCCCGGAAAGCAGATCACCCTGGCTCATATTATTGCCAATCCGGATCCGGTGCTTTACCAGAAGCTTGGTTTGGATCCCTCCGTGGATTACAGCAAATCCGCCATTGGGATTATTACTATGAGCCCGAGTGAAACCGCGATTATCGCGGGGGATATTTCTATCAAAAGCTCGGGGGTGGAGCTGGGCTTCGTCGACCGCTTCAGTGGGACTCTGATTGTAACGGGAACTGTTTCCGAAGTGGAGGCTTCCCTGCGGGCAGTGGTGGAATATGCTGAGGAAAAGCTGGGCTTCACGGTCTGTCCCATTACGCGGACATAGGTTTAGGATAGCGGAACGATGAAAAAGATATTGCTGGTAGGCCGCAGTGAGTGCGGAAAAACCTCTCTGACTCAGGCCCTCAAAGGGGAAAAGGTCACCTATCATAAAACCCAATATGTCAATTATTTTGATGTGATTATTGACACGCCGGGAGAATACATCCAAACCCGCCACCTTGGTGGGGCTTTAGCGCTGTATTCCTATGAGGCTGATGTGGTGGGGCTGCTTCTCAGCGCCACCGAGCCCTATTCCCTGTACAGCCCGAATATTACCTGTATGGCCAACCGTGAGGTGGTGGGCATCGTCACCAAGGTGGACGCGCCGGGGGCATGCCCGGAGCGGGCGGAACGCTGGCTGAGGCTGGCGGGATGCAAAAGGATTTTTCATGTAAGCTCTTACACAGGGGACGGTGTGTGGCAGATTTTGGAATATTTGAGAGAGCCGGGGGATATCATGCCGTGGGAAAAGACGGCGGCTCAAATGGAAGGCAGAAGCTATCCTATGAAAATAAATGGCTTAAAAACCAAAAACAACAGAAAAACAACACAAAAACCAAATAAAAACAAGTAAAAGTACAAGAAATGTGTTGACTTGCCTGTGGGTTTGTGATACACTGGACTTGTAAAATTAGAAGAACAATTTTGATGCCCCGTTTTTGCGGCGCATTGCATACCAATGAAAAAGGAGTAATGAAAAATGGCTTCAGAGTATGAAATCAAAAAGCAAATCTGTGACATTGGCAAGAGAATTTATAATCAAGGGATGGTTGCCGCCAATGATGGCAATATCTCCGTCAAAATTTCTGACAATGAATTTCTCTGCACTCCCACCGGCGTCAGCAAGGGCTTTATGACCCCGGAATACATCTGCAAGGTCGACGCTAACGGCAACGTCCTGCAGGCCGAGGGGAATTTCCGTCCCTCCTCTGAAATCAAAATGCATATGCGCGTTTACCGTGAGCGCCCGGATGTCAAATCTGTTGTTCATGCTCACCCCATTTACGCAACCAGCTTTGCTATCGCTGGGATCCCGCTGACACAGCCGATTATGCCGGAAGCCGTAATTTCCCTGGGATGTGTTCCGATCGCAGAGTACGGTACTCCTTCCACCGAAGAAATTCCGGACGCTGTGTCTAAATACCTCCAGCATTTTGACGCTGTCCTTTTGGAGAATCACGGTGCCTTGACCTATTCCGATTCCCTGCTGTCGGCTTATCATAAGATGGAATCCGTGGAATTCTACGCGAAGCTTCTCTTTATCTCCAAGCAGCTGGGCGGCCCAAAGGAGCTCTCTGAGGAGCAGGTACAGAAGCTGTATGAAATTCGCAGAAAATTCGGCATGACCGGCAAGCATCCGGCTGATGTCTGTGTTAACTTGAAAAATGGCAAGGCCAGCTGCCATAGTTGTACTTGCAAGAGCGAGGCCAAAGAAGCCGCAAGCAGCGACCTGATTGCCGAAATCACCAGAAAAGTGATGGAACAGCTCGGCAAGTAATTTCTGATAGGAAAAAAGGTGCCGGAGATGAATGAACAGCAATTGAATGAATTGGTTTCCCAGGTTGTCCGGCAGGTATCCGGCAGAGAGCAGACTCCAGCGGTTGAGAAAAACGGCGGCTCGGTTCCCGGAGAATTATTCACAGTTTCCAGTATTACACTTTCCCAGGCGAGAAAATTGATTCGGTCAGTGGAAGAAAAAGCTCGGGAAATGGGCGTCAAGGCTGTAGTTGCGGTCTACAATGCGGCGGCCCGGCCGGTGGCGGTGGAATGCATGGATGATTCTTACATAGCAAGCTATGATGTCGCTGTCAATAAGGCCTATACGGTGGTGTCTTTGAAGATGTCCACCATGGAGCTGAAGCCCTTGGCGCAGCCGGGCGGCGCCTTATACGGTATCCAGTTTACCAATCAGAGCCGCATTGTCGTTTTCGGCGGTGGAGATCCCCTTACCTGCGGCGGCAGGATTGTCGGCGGGCTCGGGGTGAGCGGCGGCACAGAAGAGCAGGATACCGCCTTGTCGGCGTATGGAAGAAAAATATTTGAGCAGATGCTTCAGGAATGAAGCAGGATGACAGAAAAGAGAACCAAGTCTGGCTCTTTGTGATGAATAGGAGGCTGACTCATGGACATTAATTCCATTAATGTTGAAGAGATTGTAAAGCAAGTGCTTCAGGATATGAAAGGGACTTCCGGCACGCAGGCCGCTCCCCAAAAGAGCGCCGCGGGAGCAGGGATTCCCAAAACCAGCCGGGTGGCCATGCTGACGGCTTTGGAGCATTATGATATTCAGGAATACCCCATTCCTGAAGTTAAGGATGATGAAATTCTGGTGAAGGTAGAAGGCTGCGGCGTATGCGGCACTGACGCCCACGAATTTAAGAGAGATCCTTTTGGTTTGATTCCTCTGGTGCTGGGGCATGAGGGTACCGGAGAAATTGTAAAGATGGGCAAAAACGTCAAAAAGGACAGCGCGGGCAAGCCTTTGGCGGTGGGAGACAAGGTTGTCACCTGCATGATTTTTAAAGATAATCCGGACATCACCATGTTCGATCTGAACAAGCAGAATGTAGGCGGCGCTGATGTTTATGGACTTCTTCCGGATGATGATGTCCATTTGAATGGATGGTTCAGCGATTATATCCTTATCCGCGGCGGTTCCACCGTCTTTAATGTCAGCGATTTAAGTTTGGATCTCCGTATCCTGATCGAACCGTGTGCGGTGCTGGTTCATGCGGTTGAGCGTGCGAAATCAACAGGAATACTCCGTTTCAACAGCCGTGTCGCGGTGCAGGGCTGCGGTCCCATTGGCCTTATCTGTATCGCTGTTTTGAGAACCATGGGTATTGAGAATATTGTGGCGGTTGACGGGGAGGATAAGCGCCTGAGCTTTGCGAAGGAAATGGGGGCCACCAAATCGGTCAACTTTAAGAATTATAAGGGTGTTGAGGCTCTGGCTGACGCTGTGAAGGACGCTTTTGGAGGTCATCTGGCTGATTTTGCCTTCCAGTGCACGGGCTCTCCGGTGGCTCACAGCAATATTTATAAGTTTATCCGAAACGGCGGCGGGCTGTGTGAGCTTGGCTTCTTCATCAATGGTGGAGACGCTACCATCAATCCCCATTTCGACATCTGCTCCAAGGAAATCACTACTGTTGGCTCCTGGGTTTACACCCTGAGGGATTATGCCACTACCTTTGACTTCCTGAAGAGGGCGAAGGGAATTGGACTCCCGATGGAGAAATTGATTACCCATAAGTTCCCGCTGGAGAAAATTAATGAGGCGCATATCACCAACCTGAAGATGGAAGGATTGAAAATCGCCATAGTCAATGAATAATAGGGGATGTAGCAAATGGGCAGAGCCACAGGAATTATTGAAGTTTATGGTCTTGTAGCGGCGCTCGTTGCATGTGATGCCGGCTGTAAGGCGGCGGATGTTACAGTGGAACCTTTTGATAAAAATAAGCCGGGGAATCCGGATTCGTTGAAGGTGCCGCTGATTGTGGTGGTAAAATTCCGGGGAAGTGTGGAAGATGTCAAGGCCGCGCTGGAAGCGGCAGAACAGGCTGCCAACCGGATCTCGGGCGTTGTTACCACACATATCATTGCCAATGTGGAAGCCGATACAGATAAAATGCTTGCTTTAAGCGGTATGGATAAAAACTGAACGGTTTTCCAGATAGACCGATAGAGTAAAAGATGATGTATAGTAGGAGGAAAACAGTATGGCACAGGAAGCTTTGGGCATGGTGGAAACCAGGGGCCTGACCGCTGCGATCGAAGCGGCCGACGCGATGGTAAAGGCTGCGGAGGTTGTTCTCGTGGGAACGGAAAAAATTGGTTCCGGATTGGTGACCGTTATGGTTCGTGGCGATGTTGGGGCGGTAAAAGCCGCAACAGAGGTCGGCGGAGCGGCTGCGGAGCGTTTGGGGGAGCTGGTTGCAGTTCATGTTATTCCCAGGCCCCACAATGACATCGAAAAGATTTTGCCGAAAATCTAAATGGTTTTCTTCAGAAACCGCTGAACAGCGCTGACAGTCATTCTGAGATAAAGGAGCGCAGAGCGCAATGAAATCATTAGGTTTGGTTGAAGTGCCAAGCGTTACGGCGGCGATCGACGTCCTGGATATCATGTGTAAAACGGCGGATGTCCATTTTGTCACATGGGAAAAAAAACTTGGCGGAAGGCTCGTTACTGTTGTGGTGCAGGGAGAGGTTTCCGCGGTGACGGAGGCCGTTGAGTGCGCTGTGGCACAGGCCGTTATCACTCCTGTTGCCAGCGCGGTCATTGCAAACCCCCATGAACAAACCATGAAGGTGATCAATAAGAGCGCAAGCAGATTGAGCAGGCGGTGAAAATGATGGCAGAGGAAAAAAAGAAAGCAACAAAAAAGACAGCGGCCCGCAAATCTGCGGCGCCGGAGGCTGAGGTTCAGGCAGTGGAACAGCAGCCAACCATAAAGGAGGAAAAGAAAATGACACAGGAAGCATTGGGTATGGTAGAAACCAGAGGCCTTGTGGCAGCAATTGAGGCGGCAGACGCCATGCTGAAGGCGGCAAATGTGGAATTGGTAGGAACAGAGAAGATCGGTTCCGGATTGGTGAGCGTCATGGTCCGCGGCGACGTGGGAGCGGTAAAGGCGGCGGTGGAAGCCGGCGCGTCCTCCGCGACGAAGCTGGGAGAGATTATCGCGACTCATGTCATTCCGAGACCTCATACAGATGTTGAGAAGATTCTTCCCGCGCTGAAATAAGCCGTGGTAGTTCGATATAAAAAAAGATGAATGATTTAGGAGGAAAAGAAGATGGCACAGGAAGCATTGGGTATGGTAGAAACCAGAGGCCTTGTGGCAGCAATTGAGGC
>JAHZIE010000002.1 GCA_019419895.1 Clostridiales bacterium
ACCTCTGGTGCACCAGTTGTCACGCCAGTGGCACAGCTGGGCAGCTATGTGCGGATCGGATAAACGCTGAAAGCATCTAAGCGTGAAGCCGGCTCCAAGATAAGATTTCCCACAGCGTAAGCTGGTAAGACCCCTTGAGGACTACAAGGTTGATAGGCTGCGTGTGTAATTGCCGTGAGGCATTTAGCTTGGCAGTACTAATAGGTCGAGGGCTTGACCTTCTTTGATTCTTTTCTCTTCCTTTCCTTCTCCGTCCTTTTGTTCAGTTTTCAGGGTGTATCTCTTTACTCGCACCAATAGCTGATTAATTAAGACTCACACTAATTTATAGTGTGAGTCTTTTTTTGTTTGCTTTAGCATGAAAAGCATCGGCTGTGCCGATAAAAATAAAAATCTTGAGATAAAAGAGTCTTTTTTGTAAAAATAAATCCCGGTTTCGGAGCTGTATTATGAAGCTAAGTGAGGGATTGTGAATGAATGATATAAGCAGTTTGGCGTATACAGAGGAATTATGTCGTGTTTGCGCCGAAATCTCGTAGGCAGGATGTGTACGACAAAATAAAGCGGATATAGGTCATATTTTTAGAAAATTGCGTAAACAAAAATGTGCGGAATTCATAGAAGAATAAGAGTATCCAACTATCTGCATATGCTGGTGTATATGCTACTGTTTAGTGAGCATAATCATGGGTGTTTTATAAAGGGAAAAAGCAGTTTTACGATTTTTGATCGGTACGTCAATTCGAAATACAAACTGGGGAATTTTCGTTTTGGATGCATAGGGTATTATATAGTCACAGGCGATCGGATAAAAAGGAAGATGAGCAGTACGTCAAAAAGCAGTTGAAGTAAGATTTTGCGGTGACATAAATTTCTCTCAGCGAGTATATGGGTAGTTTACAGACAGTAAAAATAGAAAGGTATAGAAACAGGCCATTTTAGTGATAGCCTTTGATAATATTGAGGATATTAAGCTTTTCATACCTCTCTTTAAGGGCGTGCATGGATAATCTCCGTTTAAGGCTTATGTTAACCTCCAGTTCAACTGGTAGTTTTAATTTTGTATTTTAAGTCCACCGGAAATACCCGGGAGGCAGGGAAATGAAAGCGTCAATAAAAAATCGCTCATGGTAAAAAGCGGTTGGGTTATCCATTTATCCATTGCACACCCTCATATCTGCTTGTGATATCCCCTTATAAGGCGGCAGATCATTATCATTATGCAGGACAGTACTTGTTTTTTTAAAACTGTCTTATATAATAAGGTTAAAAAGCATGTAAGAGAAGTAAAAAATAAAAGGAGGGAGGTAAAAACTGGAAGGGGTATTTTATCAAATAAAAATTCCTTGTAAAAGGAGCATGGGGTGAAAACGGGAAGGTTGCCAGGCTTTAAAATCATTGGTTTGTCAATGGAGCAATTGAATCATGGGAGGAGTGCAGATGGATTTCGTTTATGAAGGCAGGCAGCGTCAAATGATAAGCTTTCCCTTAGGAGGAATCGGCAGCGGCTGTATTGGGCTTTCGGGATATGGCCAGCTTATTGATTGGGAAATTTTTAATCGCCCCAACAAGGGCAGTACCAATGGATTTTCCCATTTTGGGATTAAGGCGGAAAGGGAGGGGCGTGTCCTGGACGCCAGGGTTCTCCATGCCGATATTGACCAGGGGCTTTGCGGTTCCCTTACTGACGGCTTTGGAAGCGGACAGCACCGCCATACGCTGATGGGTTTTCCTCATTTTAGAGATTGCGGTTTTGAGGGAAAATTCCCCATTGCTAAGATAGTTTTTTCCGATACAGCTTTTCCCGGATTGGTTTCTCTTGAGGCATTTAATCCTTTAATTCCTACCAATGAGGATGATTCTTCCATTCCGGCGGCCTTTTTTACGCTGTCGGTGGAAAATAACACGGCGGAGGAGATCGCATATACTTTTGCCGCTTCGCTCAATAATCCTTTTAAAGGGAATAACCGCTATGAGCGCCGGGAGGGGGTTCATCTTCTTCATATGACAGACCCTTTCCATGACCCGGAGGATTATGAATATGGCGATATGACGCTTGCCACCGACGGGGATGACATAGCCTTTCAGGAAAGCTGGTTTAAAGGAGCTTGGTTTGATAATATTGGAATTTTTTGGAGGGATTTTACCTCTTTTGGGAAGCTGAAAAACCGGCGGCTGGACGGGGATGGAAAGATGGAGCAGGTGGGAACCCTGGAGTCCAGAATTGTGGTATCCCCTGGGGAGAAAAAAAGCGTCAGATTTATTATTTCATGGAATATGCCTAATAACCATAATTATTGGGCGTCTCCCCAGGAGCTCGCGGGAGGCCCTGAAAACAGGTGGAAAAATTATTATGCCGTTCTGTTTCATGATTCCTCCGAGTCGGCTGTCTATGGCCTTTCCCATTGGGACAGGTTGTACGGGGATACCTGCTGTTATCAGAAGGCCCTGTTTTCCTCCACCCTTCCAAAAGAGGCGCTGGACGCGGCCGCTTCCACAGTTTCTGTCCTAAAAAGTCCCACAGTTCTGCGGCTTGAGGATGGTTCCCTTTACGGCTGGGAGGGCTGCTGGGCGCATGAGGGTTCCTGCGAGGGCTCCTGTACCCATGTCTGGGCCTATACCTACGCTTTGTGCTATCTTTTTCCCCGTTTGGAACGCTCCATGCGCGAGATAGAATTCCGCTATGACAGTAAGCCGGACGGGGGATTAGGATTCCGTGTAAAGCTTCCTTTGGGGCGGGAACCTTCAGGATTCCGTCCGTGCGCCGACGGCCAGTTTGCGACGGTGTTTAAAACGCTGAGGGAATACCGGATCTGTGGGGATGACGAATGGCTGCGCCGGCAGTGGCCGGAGGTGAAAAAGGCGCTGGAATATGCCTGGAGCCCGAAAAATTATGATAGATGGGATCCGGAGGCCTCCGGCGTGCTGACAGGCCGCCAGCATCATACCCTGGATATGGAGCTTTTTGGCCCGAATTCATGGCTGGAAAGTATGTATCTCTGCGCCCTCAAGGCCGCCGCGGCAATGGCGGAGACGGTGGGGGATGAAGCGTCCGGAAAAAGGTATGCAGAGATATATGAATAGGGAAAAGAATGGTCGGAGAATCATTTGTTCAATGGGGAGTATTTCTGCCAAAAGATCGATCTGAAGGATAAAAATCTCCTTGAAAAATATCCAAAAGGGGAGGCTCTTGGAGGAAAGTCCGCGCGGGAAGCCTATTGGGATGATGAGCTGGGGGAAATGAAATACCAAATTGCCGAGGGTTGCGCCATCGACCAGGTGCTGGGGCAGTGGCACGCGAACATGATTGGCCTGGGGGAAATCTTTGAGAAGGAAAAGGTCAGAGCCGCCCTGGAAGCTGTTTACCGGTATAATTATCAGAAGGATTTTCGAAGCCACATCAATCCCTGCCGTCTCTTTGGTGTGAATGATGAAAGCGGGACCCTGATTTGCGCTTATCCCCCTGGACGGATCAAACCCCAGATTTCCGTCCCCTACGCGGAGGAAACCATGCATGGTTTTGAATACCAGGCCGCCGTCCATATGATACAGGAGGGGATGGTTGAGGAAGGAATGACACTGATTAAGGCGGTGCGGGACAGATATGACGGCGAGAAGAGGAACCCATGGAACGAAATGGAATGCGGTTCCAACTATGCCCGATCTATGGCGGCCTTCGCGGTACTGCCGGCCTTTTCGGGAATGTCGGCGGACATGGGAAAAGGCGCGCTGGGATTTTCTCCAATACCGGAGGGGGATTTTTCATCTCTGTGGTCGTTGGACAGCGGCTTTGGAACCATTGAGTTCCGTGAGGGCAAGGCCTTTCTGCGGATTTTATACGGGAGCTTGAAGCTGAAAACTCTTTCCTTGAAAAAAGGCTCCCATCTCTCCCGCGCGAGTGTCAACGGCAAACCAATCGCTCCTTTCTTTGAGGAGGAAAGGCTGAATTTCCAGGAAGAAATTTATCTCCGGGCAGGAGACTGCCTCACGGCGGAGTAGCGGACGGCGGAGGAGACGGGAAAGATATGGATGGAGCTGTTTTGGAACGGACGGATGCCTGAGAACAGGGAAAAAATAACCGTCCCTCTTGTTTTGTTCCCATACGAAGCCGGTGTTCAGATTTTCAAACCGGCAAAAGGACAGCCCTGCTGGAAAATTTTCCGGCAGGGCTGTCCTTTCATGGCTTCGTCGGAGAATGCTCGGTTCCGTGATACGGCATAACCATGTAAAATAAAATCCTCCAAAGGGAGATTCTCGTGGGATAAGAAAAACTGAAAATAACGCCTGCTTAATAAATGACAAAATGGAAGCCGTCTATCATCTGTGGTACAGGGACGGGGATGATATCTGGCGGAACCTCTCAAAAAAAGCAGGAACTACCCCATTTTACGCTCGGATCACGCTTTTATTGGGAGAGTCCGCTCCCCTTTGAACCGTCAGAAAACAGAACTGTTCTCTGAAAGAAAGGCAAAAGCTTGATGGATATCATTTTACCGGCCGGCGGCCTAGAAACCATATTCGATGCTCTTGAGACGTTTTGCCGGTATGTTCTGAAAAACAGGGAAAGGCAGGAGAAAATGGAGGAGGAAGAGTCCCCGGTAATGTTTTGAGGATCTGGCCGAAACGGTTCCACTCACCAGAAAAAAGCGGTTATTCAGCCCGCTGTTTACGAATGGCGGGACATGTGGTATGATAATATACATAGGTGTTTTTGTATGAGTTTTGGATCCACGGAGTCCTCTGTGGCAGGAAAAGCACAACAGGAATCCTTCCGGTTTTGCTGAAGAACATGCAGAGGGGTTATGCATGGAGGAGGCTCCTCCGGACGCTTATCCGCGCAAAGATTGCACAAAGACGCGGCGGAAGTGACGGCGGAAGTTAGCCTTCATTGGGAAAGGGGCGCGCCTGGGGGCTCATTCAGGACAGATACAAAAAAAGCCAGGGAAGCGGCACGGGAGAAAGGCCGCCCCAAGGCGTTTTTTGATCTGCCTGACGGCAGGATTTTTCCTTTTTCAGGTGGGAACGTCCATGGCTCAGACGGTATGAATCCTCGCTTTAATCTCGTTCATGGCCTTGTGGATAGCTTCCTGAACCTGCTCGTCCTTGGTATGGTTCAACAGCCAGGTCAAGGTGGAGATGCCGCGGTCTCCGGCGGTTTTTCCCATGGCTTCGATTGCGGCGATTTGAACGTCCTTGTTGTCAAAGGATACAAGCTGGACGAGAATATTGTAGCTTTCGTCGCAGTTAACGGTTCCGCAGGCTTTTGCCGCGGCCAAAAGTACATTGGGCTCTTCCTTGGCGATTAGTTTAGACACCTTGCCCCAATGCTTTTTTTCGATGTGCTTTTTGACGGCTTCGCTTTTGTTGCCAAACATGTCAATTCCCTCTTTCGCTTTTTAATAGATAAATAGACAAATCAGATATCTATATTACTATTATATCTATAGAATATGATAGAAAAGTGGCGATACTGTGAAGAAAGTTCTGCCATAATATTAACAAATTATTAATATTATAAAAATAGCATAGTAACAAAAATAGTATTATATAGAAGCGGAACCTTTATGTAATTAGTGAGGAGGGATTGGTATGGAACGGTTGTCGGCAGATGAAAAGTACAGAAGGCTGAGTATTTTTCTTATTTTATGGCGGGAAAAGATCGTAGAGCCCTATGAGGATGAACGCAGCGACGCTCTGACGCCTACGCAGTTTTATGGGCTGTGCGCCGTCAAGTATTACGGTCAGATGACCATGACTGCGTTGTCCGCCGCGATGCACATGTCAAAGCAGAATTCTACCAAGCTGGCCGACCGGCTGGTGGAGCTGGCATATGTGGAAAGAAATTTTGATGAAAAAGACAGAAGAGTGATCCGTCTCCGAATTTCGGAAAAGGGCGCGGCTTATTTGGAAAAAAGCCTTTTCAGCCGTACTCAGAGGCTTGTGGCAAAGATGGAGCAGCTGTCCCAGAAGGATCAGGATGAATTTTTTCGCTGTATGGATACCATGAGCGGTATATTGGAAAAGATGACTTCGGGCAAGGCGTAATTCTGGCTGAAAAATGAAAAAATGGGAGAATGAAATATGGGAGATGTTGGTGTGAATGCCTATGCGGGAGAAGGAAAAGAATGCCGGTGGGAAGGGCTGAAGGACATCACCGAACAGGAAATAGTCTCTTTGGCGGAGAAGTATCAGCTGGTGGACAGCCATGTCCATGTTTATCCCGAAAAGATTGCCGGCAAGGCGGCGGAAGGAGTGGGGAATTTTTATCATATCAGGATCCAAAATAAAGGGACGGTTGCCGCGCTCCTTGAAGAGGGGAAGCGTTTTGGAATACACCGTTTCCTGATTCAGTCTGTGGCGACTTCGCCGGAACAGGTGAGAGGGATTAACCAGTTTATCGCGCGGGAGTGCGGGAGCCATCCGAATGAGCTGATTGGCTTTGGAACGCTTCATCCAAAGATGCAGGACCCGGAAGAGGAGATTCTCTGGATAGAGCGGCTGGGATTGCGGGGGGTGAAGCTTCATCCCGATTTCCAGCAGTTTTTTATTGACGACAGGGAGCTTTATCCCATTTATGAGCGGCTGGAGGGGAGGCTGCCTGTATTGATGCATATGGGAGATTTCCGCTATGATTATTCTCATCCCCGCAGGCTTAAAAGGGTACTTGAGGATTTTCCCCGCCTGACAGTGATTGGCGCCCATTTTGGCGGCTGGAGCGTTTGGGATGAGGCGGAGAAATTTCTGGCGGATACCAGTTGCTATGTGGATACCTCCAGTTCCCTGCCCTTTATAGAAAAGGAAAGGGCCCAAGGGCTCATACGCGCCTTTGGGACGGAAAGGGTTCTGTTTGGCACCGATTTCCCCATGTGGGGCTATGGCGGCGAGTTGAAACGCTTCTTCTCCCTGGACTTGACGGAGGCGCAGTTCCGGCAGATTTGCAGTAAAAATTTCATGAGGCTTCTCCAATGATAAGAAGCGCGCGGGGATAAGACAGAAATTGTTTTTTTATGTTTTCGCTTAATATAGCTAAAATATTATGTTGAATTATAGCGAAAACTAACATGTGTTCACGGTTTGTTTACAATTTTATCACCTTGCTTTCTTACGGCTGCCTTATGATTAAAGAATCAACCAACAGGAGGGAATACTATGATAGAGGTCAAAAACCTCACCAAGCGTTATGGAAACAATGCAGCAGTCAACAATATCAGCTTTGAAGTTGACGAAGGAGAGATTGTTGGTTTCCTGGGGCCGAATGGTGCGGGAAAATCGACGACAATGAATATTTTGACGGGATATCTTTCCGCCACCAGCGGTTCAGTTTCAGTAGCCGGCTTTGATGTGCTGGAAAATCCCAACGAAGCAAAAAAACAGATAGGATATCTTCCGGAGCTTCCTCCCCTTTATATGGAAATGACCGTCAAGGAATATCTTGACTTTATGTTTGAGCTGAAAAAGGTTCAGTTCCCCAAAAAGCAGCATATCGAGGAAATCTGCAAGCTGGTCAGGATTACGGAAGTTTATCACCGCCTGATCCGCAACCTTTCCAAAGGCTACCGGCAGCGTGTCGGAATCGCCCAGGCGCTGCTGGGGAATCCCAGCGTCCTGATTCTGGACGAGCCGACCGTCGGCCTGGATCCCAACCAGATTATCGAGATCCGCAATCTTATCCGGCATCTTGGGAAAAAACATACGGTCATTCTCAGCTCCCATATTCTTTCTGAGGTTCAGGCGGTCTGCGAGCGTGTTATTATTATCAATAAGGGAGAGATTGTCGCCGACGGAACGCCCGATTCCCTTTCCAGGGATTTGTCCAGCGATCATCGGCTGATCGCCAGAATCGCGGGCCCAGAGGAAGAGGTGGAGAAGCTGCTGAACAAGCTGCCCCATATTATTTCTGTGGTCAATCTGGGACAAAGGGAGAACGGTGTTTTTGAGTTTTCCCTGGAGGCGGAAAACCAGTTTGACCTGCGCAGGCCCCTGTTCGAACGGCTTGCCGAGCGCAAGTGGCCGCTGCTTGGGCTGAAATCCTCCGAGCTTACCCTGGAAGAGGTATTCCTCACCCTGGTGGACGACACGAACAATAAATTTAAATTCTCAAAAAAGAAAGGGGCGGATCGGTAATGGCCGCTATATATAAAAGAGAGCTGCGGGCGTTTTTCTCGTCCCCAATCGGATATGTCTTTATCGCTGTAATTCTCTTCTTTGAGGGATATTTCTTTTACAACAGCCTGTTCTATCAGACGACGGAAGCCATCGTTCTGGTTTTCAGCAGCCTGCTGACCTTTGGGATGATGATGATACCTGTTCTTACCATGAAGCTGATGAGCGAAGACAAAAAGCAAAAAACGGATCAGGCGCTTCTCACGGCGCCGGTCAGCCTGGCGGGAATTGTTGTGGGAAAATTCCTCGCCGCCTTTACGGTATATGGAATTGCCATCTGCTTTACTCTTGTGCAGGGCTTTGTCATGTCCTTTTTCGGGCCGCTTAACTGGGGCATTGTTTTCGGTAACGTGATCGGAACGCTTCTTTACGGCGCGGCTACCATCGCGATCGGCCTGTTTATCTCCGGCCTGACGGACAGTCAGATGATTGCCGCGATCGGGGGCTTCGGCGCCTCTATCCTGCTGATTTTAATCGATCAGGTCAAATACATGGCCAGCAATGAGATTGTGACCAAGATTGTTGACTGGATTTCCTTCTCTGATCGATATTCCGCCTTTACCAACGGCGTTTTCAATTTCGCGAATGTAATTTTCTTCCTTTCCGTGGTGGGAATTTTCCTGTTCCTCAGCGTTTCCACATTGGAAAAGAGAAGATGGAGCTAGAGGAGGATGGGACAGATGTCAGAAGATAAGAATCAATTGCGGAACAACGGCCCTGAAAATTTAGATAATCTCACAGAGAATGGGGAGAATATCGAAAATTTGGAGACGGGGAGCGGTTCCAGTAAAAACAGGAAGAAAAATAAAAAAATGTCGGAAAAGCTGAAATCCAAAAAGTTTAAATACGGCTCCATGTCCACCCTTTTTGTTGTCGGTGTCCTGGTTCTCGCCGTGCTGCTCAACGTGATCGCGTCGGCTTTGGTGGATAGGTTCCCTTCTTTAAGCCTGGATATGACGACGGATAAGAGAATGACCATGTCCGATAAACTCACCGAAATTGTTTCCGGCGTCAACGAAAAGGTGGAGATTATTTTCCTTACGACGGAAGATACCCTGGAAAGCACCTGGGGCAGCGAGGGCACCTACCTGACACAGCAGGTGGCGAAAATGGCGGAAGCCAACAGCAATATTTCCGTTACCTATGTGGATTTGGAAAAAAATCCCTCTTATGTAAAGGACTATGAGGACAGCGAGAATCTTGATGATAATTCCATTATTGTCAAGTCGGAAAAGAGACATCGTGTGATCGCCATTGACGGCGGCATTATTCAATATGACTCTTCCTCCGGGGAGGTATCCAATAATTCAGAGATGCTGTTCGCCACGGCGCTTAACGCCGTAACCAAGGATAAGCTGCCGGTGATTGCCTTTGCCTCCGGCAATGGGGAGCAGGCGGGAACCGAGTGGCAGACCTATCTGACCAACAACGGATTTGAATGCAGGACGGTTAACCTGACTACCGAAGAGGTGCCGCAGGACGCGGATATTTTAGTGCTCCACTGCCCGACCACTGATTTGACCGACGCGCAGATTCAGTCTTTGGACGACTTTTTGAGCAACGACAGTACCTATGGGAAAAACCTGATTGTCACCTTTATGCCTTCCCAGGCAAATCTGCCCAAGCTCAACGCTCTTTTAAATGAATGGGGCATCAATATGATCAGCGACGGAAGCTATATCGTAGAATCTGATTCCAGCCGCTCTGTCAGCGGAACCCAGGGCCTTGTGCCGGTGCTGGAGAAGAATACGGAGGATGATTCCATCCTTTCCGGCCTGGCGAATAACAGCAATCTGGTTTTGGGTTATGCGCCCGTTCCTATGGAGGTCATTTCCGATTCAGAATATGGGCTGGATGTTCAGACTCTGCTGTATACCTATGATACCGCCTATATGGTTCCGGATGACGCCGATGAAAACTGGGAGCCCGGCAGCGAGGATTACAAATCTTATCCTGTTTTGACCAATTCCCGCAAGGCCATCAGCATTGACGGTGAATACCGCACCTCCAATGTGACGGTCTGCGCCGCCGCCACCATATTTGATCCCGATATTCTGGCGTCCTCCATTATCGGTTCTATCCTTTCTCAGTCCAACCTGCTGAATAAGGATGTTCTGATGGATGTCCTCCGGGATAATACCGGGACAACCGAAGAGGAAAACATTGTTTATATTGAATCCACCGATGTGGGCGCGACCAATATGACTATGACCGCTACCCAGGTTCAGATCGTCGGCTTGTGGATTTTCGTCATCCTTGTTCCTATGGCGGTGATTATCGCCGGCATTGTTGTCTGGATCAGGAGGCGCCATTTATGAGCAAAAAAAGACGCCATCTTATTATTTTTATTATCCTGCTCGTCATTGTGGCCGCGGCGGCTGTCGTCCTTCTTGTGACAGCGCCGTCGGACCAAGGGGAGGGGGACGCTTCCTCTTCCTCCTCCGCGGCGAGCAGCGGGCTTCCGGATCTGATTGATAAAAAGGATCTCTTTGAGTCTGTCGAGCTCACCAATGAACATGGAACCTACAGCGTTTACGCGAAAACAGAGGATGAAACAACCTCTTATTATGTGGAGGGCTATGAGGGGCTGGATGTTGTCAGTGATGTCACGTCGGCCATCGTCACCAACTGCAGCGACGTCACTCCTTCCCGCAACCTGGGAACAGTGGACGATCTTTCGGAGTATGGGCTGGATGAGCCCCAGGTTACAATGAAGGCCAAATTCAGCGATGGTGAGGAAATCACCATGTATGTAGGCGACAGCGCCGTGGCGGATTCCTCCTATTATATCAGACTGGAGGGCAGCGACGAGGTTTATATTGCCGGCTTGAGCGATTATCTCTTTATCAGGAAGGAGGATTGCTTGAATCTGGCTCTGGTATATGAGATCCAGACCGATGAAAACGATGAGGAGATTGCCAGTGTTATCGGAAGGATTACCCTGACGGGTACGAATTATCCTGACCGGATTATCATTGAACAGAATCAGCTGGAGGACGAATCCGATCCCCTGTACAGCTATTCTTATATCCTCAAGGAGCCTACCAAATCGCCCTTGGGAAATGATATTATCAGTGATTTGACCCCTTCCTTGGAAAAGCTTGTGGCGGAGGAGGCGGTTGTGGGAAATCCCACCAGTGAACAGCTGGCGGAATACGGCTTTGACAATCCAGCCGCCGCAATCGACTATATCGTCAATGACAATGAAGTCTCCCTGACTGTCGGAAAGATCGACGGGGAATATGCCTATCTGATGAGGGAAGGGAATAACGCCATCTTTAAGGTGAAGGCCGAGAATGTGCCGTGGGCGACCACCAGTGAGTTTGAACTGAGAAATCCCCTGATTTTTGTGGTATATCTGTCTTCTATTGAGAATATCAAGGTAACCACGGCGGACGGAATGTTTGAGTTTAACCGTGAACGTACTCTGAATGAAGAGGATACAGAGGAATACGGCAAAAATATGTATGACTACAAGACCTTTTATAATGGGACAGAGATGGATTCCAGCAATTTCTCCCAATTCTATCAGGTGCTGATCGGGATTGCGAAGGATAAATTCCCTGAAGGGGAGACGCCCTCAGGCGCGGCTGATATCACCATAGAGTTTGAATACTATGATGAGTTTAACAGGGAAAACACCGTGATAGAGCTCTTTGATGTGGGCGACCGCAAGGCGCTCTACCGCTTGAACGGCGTTGATACCATGATTATTAAAAATTCCTATATCAGCAAAATTACCAGCGATGTCCAGAAGGTAATCAAAAATGAGCAGGTAACTGCTTTATAAGCTTTAGTTCTTTAAAAAGCCTGCGGGAAAATTCCGCAGGCTTTTTTTAGATTTAACAAAGAAATTCCTTATGAGGGGAAAAGAAAAATTGCCGATAGAAAATAAGGCTATACAATACCATATCGCTCATACGGTATTGTATAGCCTTATTCCGGATTGCGGCTTTTTATGGCTTTGGGTTATTTTTTCTCAGCCAGGCAACGGCGTTTTTCAGCACCTTTTTGTCGTTATCAAAACGAAAAGTAGAAAGCGCCTCTTCATAAGTCATCCAGCTGTATTTTTCAATTTCAGAGGCCTGGACATGAACATCGTCAGACCGTCCGCATTTTGCCAGGAAAAATACCACCTGCTTGTTTGCTTTCCCCCAGATGGAATACTGAATCACGGAACGGAAGCCGGGGAGAATCTCAATGGAAAGGCCGGTTTCCTCACGCACCTCCCGCAGCGCGGTTTCCTCCTCGCTTTCTCCCAGCTCTACATGGCCCTTTGGGAAGCCCCAATTTTTTCCTTTGATATTTTTAATTAACAGAAAGCGCGGCTTATCTGGATCCTTTCGGAATATCACCGCGCCGCAGGATTTTTCGTAAAGACACTGAATCTGTGCCACCGGCTTCTGCTCATAGGAGGAGAGCAGATGACGCAGCTGGGGCTCGTAAAAAAAGCTTTTGACAGGGGCCACCACTGGAAAAAAGGATGCCTGTCCCTCAAACTGAACCATGGCAATCACCTTCCCGTTGCAGCGTTTGGCGTAACGGTTGAGTCCAATGAGATAAACGTTTTGGCCGCGGGTTTCATGAGAAATAAACCGCGCGCTGTTTTGTATGCGGCCCAAATGGATTGGTTTTCTTTTATTTTGCTCTCCTTTCGCCATGGGAGAGGGAGGCAATATCATAACATTAACAACTTTTCCAAGCAAAGTCTCACCTTCTTATCCTTATTGTATATTTTACACAAAATGTCTTATAATTGCAAGGCTTATGGAAAAAGTCGCGGGAATTCCATTGGATCTGAACGCATTGATTGACACAGAGGGCCGTTTAGAGGTAAAATTAAAGGGTATTCATAACGATATTACCAAAAAATCAGAAATGGAATTAGGGATAAAAATGGAAAATTATGCAAAAAACGGAGATCTTCTGACAGCGTCGCTTTCTATCTACAGAGGAATCCTCAACAGAACGGTTCCAAAGGCGTTTTTTCGCCTGCTGCGCGCGTTGAGAAAAGAACCGCTGGAATTTATGGAGGCATGGGGCTGCTTTTTTTCCCTGCTGAGCCAGCGAGGTTATAGCGGCAATTGGGCGGGCTGCCTGAGCGAGGCGGCGCTGTTTGATGAGAACGCTTTTTCTGTAGCCGCCGCAAAGGGTCAGGCGGGGCAGCTTCCGCCGGAGGTTTTGACAGCGGTGAAAAGGGATTTGGACATCATCTGCCGCCTGTCCCAGATCACACCAGAACAATTGCTGGAGAGTTATTGTTGTCCCGGGGATATCGCCGGGGTTTCGGCGACCCTTCCCAAATGGAGGACGGGCTCTTTGACGCCGTTGATCCGCCCGGAAACGATGGAGGATTCAGTTCGGGCCTTGTCAGAGTACTACGAGAAGAATGGATGCGGCATGTTTGCCCGTTACCGGGCCTTTATTTGGAGGGATGGAACCATTGAGCCTGTTCCCTATCCGGATCCCATACGGTTGGGCAGCCTCAAGGGATATGAGTACCAAAGGGGCTTGGCGATCGATAATACAGTGGCTTTCCTGCATAATTTGGGCGCCAATAACTGTCTTCTTTATGGAGACAGGGGAACGGGAAAATCCTCCACGGTCAAGGCGCTGCTGAATGAATATTATCAGGATGGCCTTCGGTTGGTGGAAATGCCCAAGGAAAGCTTGGGGGATTTCCCAAAGCTGGTGGAAAAAATTGCCGCCCTGCCCTTAAAATTTATTGTCTTTATAGATGATCTGTCGTTTTCCCAGCAGGACGATACCTTTGCCGCTCTGAAGGCTGTGCTGGAGGGCGGGGTCGCGTCCCGTCCGGAAAACGCCCTGATTTACGCCACTTCCAACCGGCGCCATTTGGTAAGGGAGACCTTTTCCGAACGGCAGGGAGACGAGGTGCATCTTGGGGATACGATTCAGGAGAGTCTTTCCCTTGCGGATCGTTTCGGTCTGTCCATTCATTTTGCCACGCCGGACAAGGCGAGGTTTTTGGAGATAGTCCGTGCGCTCGCGCTGGAGAGAAAGCTTCAGGGGGATATGGCAGAGATCGAAGCGGGAGCAGAGCGATGGGCGATGGAACGGGGGGGCCGTTCTCCTCGCTGCGCCAAACAGTATATTGCTTCTCTGGAAGCAAGGCTGAAGAGGGGGCTGCCAATCCGTTAGATTATGGTTCTACACAGGTTGAGAAAGGGAAAAAGGAAGTTGCAACAGGTCGGTATCCGACCGGAAAGGCTTGGTTTTCTATGAAAAAATTGTGTTCGCTCTTTTTGGCGTTTTGCCTCCTGACTGGGCTTGCCGCCTGTAAGGGAAAGGCCTCCAATGAACCGGGAAGCGCGAAAAATGATTATCCTGTCACCATTGGGGATGTGACGATTGATAAAGCTCCGTCAAAGGTGATTGTCCTGGATCCTTCCCTTGCTGATATTATCACAACCCTTGGCAGCGGGTTTGAAATCAAGCTGACTGCCAGAGGGGAAGAATGTACCCAGGAGGCCCTTTCCCCCATTCCGGCGGTGGGAACGCCGGAAGATCCTGATATTCAGCAGATCTTGTCCCTGGAGCCGGAACTGGTACTGACGTCGGAAGAATTGTCTGAGTCTCAGAAGGAACAGCTCGACAGCGCGGGGATTCAGGCGCTGGTGCTGGAACCGGCAACGGACAGGGAAACCTTTGAAGCTCTTTACTCCAATATCGGATCCGCCATGCTGGGGGCGAAAAGCGGCTATGAAACAGCGCGGAAGCGGGCCAGGGAAATTTTCCTTTCTATCGACGACGTGGGCCGTTTGATACCAGAGGACGAAAAGACCGTCACCGCCTGTTATGTGAAGGATGCCAAGACAGGGGAGCTTTTGGCGGCCGATACGCTGGGCGGCCGGCTGCTGGAATATGCCGGCGCGATTAACATTGTTTCCGAGTCCGCCAACGCCGTCATGTCCGCGGGGGAACTCGAGACGGCGGATCCCCAGTTTATTTTCTGCGCGGAGGGGGAAAAAGAAGCCGTGGCCTCCCATGCGCTTTTTTCTGATTTGAACGCGGTAAAAAACGGAAATATCATTGAAATCCCCAGCTCCTATATGGAATGGCAGGGGAAAACGGTGCTGACCGCGGTCATCGCCCTTGCGGGCGCCATGCATCCGGACTATGCGGCAACCGCGTCAGAAGGAGCCGGTGGAGAAGTGGCCTCCAGCAGTAGCTCTTCCTCTTCTTCTTCCGCTTCTGGGAGTTCTTCGAATACATTGGAAGGGGCGCCCTCCAGCGTTGACGAGAAATCTCCTTCCGGGGATATTTCCAAGCTGCAGGCAAGGCTGATTGAACTGGGCTATCTTTACGGTTCCCCCTTTGGCGTTTACAATTCCTATACTAAGGATGCGGTTTCAGAATTTCAGAAAAAATGTGGCATGACCGCTACGGGAATTTGTGATGAGGAAACGGCCAGGAGGCTTTTTGCCGACGACGCGCCGAGATTTTAATATCAATTATGATTCCGGACAGGAGGAAAGAGAATGGCGTCTAATAAAAGAAGATATACGCCGGTTGAGAAAAAGCCTCATAAAAATATGTTTTACTGGATTTGCACCGCTGTTATTTTAGCCGTGATACTTGCTGTCGCTGCTTATTTTATCTGGATAGAGCCGCAAATGGCCGGCAGGGAAACACAGGGGGAATCTTCTTCCACCATTACTTCCGGCAGGGGTGATTGGGAAAGCTCTTCCCACATGGACTTCAGTGATCCGTCTTCCCAGGCCGGGGAAAATGATGGAACCGTCTCCTCGCAGGGGGGAGACGGCAACAGTCAGGCTTTTGAGGAAAAGTTCAGTGAGAATCCTATTGACACAGCCTTTGAAAACGCCATGAACGGGGCAGGAAGCGTCACCGCGATGATTAATGTCTATGGGGAATATACCCAGAAGTGGATGGAGGAGGTGGATAACGCCTATGAAAAGCTCAAGGCGCTGTCCCCTGATAATTTAGCGGATATCCAGGCGGAACAGGGCCAGTGGGAGAGCGGCGTGGAAAATGAGATTGCCCAAAAGCAGGACGGGATTTCCCAAGAGGGAAACCTGGGGAATATCGCTCTGGAAAAAAGCAAAGTCGCCTACGATGCTTACAGGGAGCGGGCGGAAGAGCTTTATCGCTATATTTATGAAGCCGGGGAAGATTTTTCAGTGGGGGACGGCGCCCAGCAGTAAATGCCTGTGAAAAAATAAGGAGGAAAAGTGATGAGCAGAGCGGTTTTAAAAAATGAATGGCTGACGGTTGAGATCAGCAATGTCGGCGCGGAGATTCAAAGCGTCCGGGACAGGGCCGGCCGGGAATATATCTGGAACGGCGATCCGGCTTATTGGCCCAGCAGGACGCCAATGCTTTTTCCTATTGTCGGAGGGCTGAAGGACGATAAGTTTATTTACCGGGAAAAGGAATACCATTTGAAAAAGCATGGCTTTACGCGTAACGCGGATTTTGTTCTGGAAGGCTCTGACAGCGTTTCAGCGGTTTTTCTTCTCTCCTCCACCCCGGAAACAGAGGAAGGATATCCCTTCCAGTTTGAGCTGCGCGTTATCTACAGATTGATGGAAAATTCCATCCAGGTGACCTACCAGGTCAAAAACAAGACGGCCGGTGAAATGTATTTTTCCATTGGGGCCCATGAAGGATATGCCTGTCCTGAGGGAATCGGTAATTATTATTTGGAGTTTGACAGGGAAGAAACCGCCCAGGCCATTGATTTGAACGGCAATCTTCTCACCAGCGGCAGAAGGCTGGTTCTGGATCATGCCAGCCAGCTGGATTTGGATGATTCCATGTTTGCCAACGACGCTGTCATTTTTGAGAAAATGGCCTCCCGCGGCGTGACGCTGAAGAGCAGGACAGAGGAAAAATCTGTCCATGTGGCCTATGAGGGCTTTGACTATATTGGAATTTGGACCAAGGAGAACGCCCCTTACCTGTGTATAGAGCCATGGGCCGGGATTCCCGACTTTGAATCCCACAATTATGAGCTGACGGAAAAGGCGGGGATCATCTGTCTGGAGGAAAACGGAGTTTGTGAGAAGGTTCATACCCTCACCTTTGCCTGAAAGACAAAATAACTGAAATTATAGAGAGGACGGAAATAAGAGCGGCGCTGTTCTGCTGGCGGAGCCGCCGCTCTTGTTTCTTTCTGCCGTGGTTCCGCGGTAATCTGTCCGGAACCGGATTCAATTTTTGAGGAGAGGAAAGAAGGAATGAAACAAATTTCAGCAGAGGAGCGGGCGGAACGCAAAAAGTTTTATAAAATGGTTTTCGCCCTGGTTTTACCAATGGCGCTGCAAAATCTTATCAATGTGGGGGTAAGCTCTGCGGACGTTATTATGCTGGGACGCGTGGGGGAAACAGCCCTTTCCGGCGCTTCCCTGGCGGGGCAGGTTCAGTTTATTATGACGCTGATTTTTTTTGGACTGACCTCCGGCGCCGCGGTGCTGACCGCCCAGTATTGGGGCAAAAGGGATATTAAAACCATAGAAAAGGTTTTTGGCATCGCTCTGAGGATTTCTCTGGCGGTGGGGATTTTGTTTACAGTTCTGGTTTGGGTCATCCCCTATCAGATTATGGGGCTTTTTACGCCGGAAGCGGATGTTATCCACGAAGGGGTAAGATATCTGAAGGTGGTGTCCTTTTCTTATATTTTTATTTCCCTGTCCATGATTTACCTGAATTTGATGCGCAGTGTGGAACGGGTGATGATTTCTACCATTGTCTACCTGATTTCCTTAGTGGTCAATGTTATTCTGAATGCGATTTTCATTTTTGGGCTTATGGGCCTGCCCGCGATGGGAACCGCTGGGGCCGCGTTGGGCACTACCGTGGCCCGGCTTGTGGAATTAATTATTGTTATTGTGTATAATAAGAAATATAATCCTGTCTTAAAATTCCATCTCCGGGATTTTCTCGTCAGGGACAGGCTGTTATTCCGTGACTTTCTCAGATATTCGATTCCGGTCACTCTCAACGAGCTCATGTGGGGCGCGGGATCCTCTATGAACGCCCTGATTATCGGACATCTGGGGCAGTCGGCGGTGGCGGCGAATTCTGTAGCGCAGGTGACAAGGCAGCTGGCTACGGTGGTATCCTTTGGGATTGCCAACGCGGCGGCCATTGTTATTGGAAAGGCCATCGGCGAGGAACGCTATGATACGGCCGCCCTTTACGGAAAAAGATTTACCAAGCTGACCCTTCTCGCGGGGCTTGGCGGCGCGGCGATTATCCTGATAGTGCGCCCCATCGTGCTTGCGACAATGGTGCTCACTCCTCAGGCGCGGGGCTATTTGTCGTTGATGATGTTTGTAATGGCGTATTTTGTATTCGCCCAGGCTTATAATACCACTATGGTTGTCGGGGTGTTCCGTGCCGGCGGTGACACAAAATTTGGCTTGGCGCTGGATGTTTCTACCATGTGGGGCTGTTCCATTCTATTTGGAGCCCTGGCGGCGTTTGTGTTCCACTGGAGCGTCCCGGTAGTATATGTGATTTTGATGAGCGATGAAATTATTAAGCTGCCCTTTACCACTTGGCGGTACAAAACGAAGGTTTGGCTGAGAAATGTAACGAGGTAGACGGCCGTTTGTGGAAAAGCGGGGTTTTTCCAGCCCCTTTTGCCTCTGGAAGCCGCCGTGCAACAGGATGAGAGAGGGGCCGGGACGCTCCTGAAAAATCCGCTGCCGCACTATGGCGATTCCCCGTTTCCCTTTGATTTGACGCGCCGGAGCGATGGGATCTTTTCCCAGGAAATGCGCGGAAGGTATTTGAAGCTTTTTATTGGAATCAAAACCAGCCAGAGGCTAAATGCTAAGAGATGCTGAAAGATATGGTTACAAGCAGGCAAAAGGCGGCCCGCAAAGGGAGAAAGCATACTCAATTGCCCGGACTTCATTCCCCTGATATTTTCGCGGTATGCTTAAATATATACAAACAGGGAGCCCTTCATAAAAGGGCTCCCTGTTTTCCTGTTTTTCGGTCTTTCCTGGGAGATATATAGAAAGGATTTAGCCTTTTTTGTCCAGGCTGCTTCCCGCGGTCAGGCCTGGATAAAGTTCTGGATGCTGACGCCAGTCCGCCGGTTCCTTCGCCAGAATCTCATTGTTCTTCAGGACAAGGATGTCCGCCGTCAGGTCGTTAAGATATTTTATCCAGGTATTACAGCCCCATACATAGTTGTCGACAATGGCGTTATGCTTGGGCAGGACAGGATCGTCCTCCAGCAGATAGGAGAGCTGGGGATATTTTTGCAGGTAAGGGGGCTCATCATAAGGGATGGAGGCCAGGAGATCAAACAGGGTGTTGCAGCGTCCGTCAAAATAATACTGGGCCCAGCCAAGACCGCGGGCGTCAAAGCTCACGCCGACCGCGCAGTTGACAAACACATTTTTCTTCAGGGTGTTATCGCGTCCGCTTCCCAGCATGACGGCGCGGGCGACATCTTCAAAGATATTGCCGTAGAGCACATGCCCGCTGGTCCAGTCATCCAGATAAATCCCCATAATTCCCACTTCCTGCTCGGCGCTGGAGCGGTTCGCCACGCCGTGGATATGGTTATAGCGCAGGACGGTTCCCCTCTGGGTCCAGTCCCGCCCGGTATGGGTAGCGCCGGAATCGTCCGCGTCCTGACAGAGATTATAGAAGTCGTTGTATTCGATGAGGTGATCGTTGCCGCCGTAGCCCATGGCCTCCTGGGGGGCGTCATGGATGGAGTTGTGATCCACGCGGATGGCGACGCCGTTCACACGGATGCCCACGCAGTAGCAGCGGGACCATTCGCCGAAATGGTGAATATCGCAGTTGGTGATACGGTTTCCGGAGGGCTCCAGGGTTTTTCTGTCGCCGCCCACAAGCTCAATGCCGCCGTCGCCCATGCTGGCAAAGGAGCAGGAATCAATGAGCACATGAAGGCCGTTCTGCACATTGACGCCGCTGCTGCCCAGATTATAAAAATGGCAGTCCCTGAGAGTGATATGGCTGCTGTCGAAGAACTCCACAGCGGTGGCGCGGCCGGAACAGAAGTCCATGCCCTCCAGGGTGATATGGGAGGTATCTTTGGCGGAGAGGAAGGCCTCCTCCAGCATGGTGACCTCCGCGAAGCCCTCTTCAAACTCATCCGGCGGCCAGAAGTAGAGGATGCCCGTGTGCTTGTCCGCGTACCATTCTCCGGGAGAGTCCAGCTCTTCCAGAATATTCAGATACCGGAATCGGCAGTTTTTGCGGATGTCATAACTGTCCTCCTGGCTTACCACCTCAAGAATGTGATTTTCCATGTCCCAGTGGACCGGTTTGATGTAGCGGTCTGCCCAATCCCAGGACCAATAGCCGTGGAGAAGGACTTCTTCCGGGTATTTCCAATGAAGAGGACGGTCCTCCTGAAAGTGAAAATGGGTATAGGAGCCCTGGACTTCCTTTTCATGCTCAATATAGGTATTGATATGTCCCTCTACCAGGGAGGGAACGCGGGTAAAGCCCTCGTTTGGCCAGCGGGACAGTGTCTGACGCTGGTTGCGGTAAAACAGCTCCATATGGGCCGGGTTAGTCCGCCCGCCGCCGCGGTCGCGGAATTGTCCGAAGTCTGTGACCCCTTGCCCCCAGAGATCGCATTGCAGCACATGGGAGCGGGCGCTTTCATCAAGCCGGGCGAGAATTTCAGGATCAGTGACAGGGGTAAAGCCCTTGATTTGAACCGATCCGGAAAAGGTGGGATGGCCCTCTCCCCTCCACACAATGGGGGATTCGGCGGTGCCGCTGTCCTCTTTTTCCAAATGCAGCCCCTGCCGCATGGCGTAGGAGCCCTCCTGGACAATCACCTGGGCGCCGGAAAATCCCGGGGCTTTTTTGGCCTCCCGGACGGCGTCTCTTGCCCGTCCCAGAGTGGCGAACGCCTCTTCCCGGGTGGTTCCGGAGGCGGTGTCTTTCCCCTTGGGGGAAACATAAAATGTCAGCATAACAATTCTCTCCTTTCAGGCAGCTCATTTTTTTGTATGCAAACAAAAGGAAATGCCGAAATTCAGTCCAATCTTACCATAGATAAATTTGATGTCAAGAGAATCATGAAAAATTAATAAAAATATTTTGTACATCCTTCCATTTCCTTGGAAAGATGATATAATAATCTTAATTTTTAGGAAAAGAGATTGAACAATGGAAACTTTACTCCGGTTTGACGCCGGTATTTTATTTTGGATCCAGGAGCATTTGACCGCCCAATGGCTTCAGGAAACCCTGCTGGCGTTCACCTTCCTGGGCAATCACGGTT
The DNA here is from genome assembly GCA_019419895.1 of Clostridiales bacterium. Taxonomy (GTDB): domain Bacteria; phylum Bacillota; class Clostridia; order Oscillospirales; family Acutalibacteraceae; genus JAHZIE01. The sequence continues at coordinate 21,440 of JAHZIE010000002.1, forward strand.
TTTTGTGGATTCTTTTGGGTGCGATCCTGCTTTGTATTCCAAGGGAAAGAAAAACGGGGGCCGCCGTCCTGATGGTATTACTGGCCAGTTACCTAGTGGGAAACCTTCTGCTGAAAAATATCGTCATGAGGCCCCGCCCCTTTATCGAGTTTCCCCAGGTTTCGCTCCTTCTGCCGGCCCCCTCTGGATATTCCTTTCCATCGGGCCATGCTCTGAGCTCGTTTGCCGCCGCCGCGGCAGTCTTTCGTTATCACAAAAAGTGGGGAACGGCCGCCCTTTTCATCGCCGCGTTCATCGCCTTTTCGCGGCTGGCCCTTTTTGTCCATTACCCCACCGACGTCCTCGCGGGGGCGCTGCTGGGGGTTAGCCTTTCTTGGCTTCTCCTTGGAAGAAAAAGTCCCCTCGCGGACAGGATTGGAAAAAACAGCGGTCATTCGTCCGCGTCAAAATAAAAGAAGCTGAGGTGCATAAGTATGGCAATAACACTGGAAAACAGAAAAAAGCTCAGGCTCTGGTACAAGCGGCCGGCGCCGGATTACAACGACTACGCCCCTCGTCCGGAATGCGACAACAATCCAAACGACGGCTGGGAAAAATGGTCCCTCCCTCTGGGAAACGGGTATTTCGGCGCGAATGTGTTTGGACGGACAGGGACGGAACGGGTGCAGATTACGGAAAACAGTCTTGCTAATCCTCATAAGGTCGGCGGGCTGAATAATTTTGCCGAGCTCCTCATGGGCTTTGCTCACGATGGCGCGGAGAAATATTGCCGTGATCTGGATTTGGAAACAGCGACGGCCCAGGGGGAATACGATTATCAGGGGGTCAGATACCGCAGGGAATATTTTACCAGCTATCCCGACAGGGCGCTGGTCATTCATTTGACAGCCTCCAAGCCGGGCGCTTTGAGCTTTACCGTCAGGCCGGTCATCCCTTTTATCAAGGATTATGGCGTTCAGCCGGGAGACGGCGGGGGAAAGTCGGGTGAGGTCAGGGCCCAGGGGGAAACCCTCGTCCTGTCCGGCGTCATGAATTATTATCAGATCCAGTTTGAAGCCCAGGCGCGTATCCTACATACAGACGGCACAGTCAGAGTGAAGAGCAGGTGGGGAAGCGGGATCGACGCCTGCCTCATCGTGGAGAATGCCACCGAGGCAACGGTGCTGTTTATCCCCGGAACCAATTACCGTCTGGAAGGAAGGGTGTTTACCGAGGGGGACCCCAAGAAAAAACTGGCGCCCTATCCCCATCCCCATGAAATGGTCTCCGCTCTCATGGAAAAGGCCTGCGGAAAGACCTATGAGGAACTGCGTGAGGCCCATATCATGGAATATCAGGGATATTTCAATAGGGTCCGCCTTGATTTGGGCGGCCGGGAGGAAAACGTTCCCACGGACGAGCTGCTGAAACAGTACCGGGACGGCGGGAAGTCGGCTTATTTGGAGGAGCTGTATTTCCAATACGGCAGGTACCTTTTGATTTCCTCCTCCCGTCCCGGCACCCTGCCGGCCAATCTCCAGGGCACATGGAACTGCTATGACGAGGCCCCATGGACCGCGGGCTACTGGCACAACATCAATGTGCAGATGAACTACTGGCCGGCTTTTGTGACCAATTTGGCGGAAATGTTCGAGCCCTACGCGGCGTACAACCAGGCGTATATGGGGCTGGCCCAGCGCCACGCCGACAGATATATCCGGGACAATTATCCGGAAAAGCTGGAGGAAGAGGAAGGGGAAAACGGCTGGATTATCGGCACGGGGGCCTGGCCCTACACCATTGAGGGGATGAGCAACAACAGCCATTCCGGTCCCGGCACAGGGGCGTTTACCTCCATGCTTTTCTGGGATTATTATGATTTTACCAGGGACAGGGAGATTTTGGAAAAGATCTCCTATCCTGTGATTACCTCCATGTCGAAATTCCTCTCCAAGGTTTTAGTGGAAAAGGATGGATTCCTTTTGACGAAATATTCCGCTTCGCCCGAGCAGGAGGAGGATCATCACTATTACCACACCACGGGCTGCGCCTTTGACCAGCAGATGATTTATGAAAACCATAAAAACACCATCCAGGCGGCCGAGCTTCTTCACAAGGAAGAGCCTGTCGTTTCCCTGGCAAGGGAGCAGCTTCCCCGTCTGGATCCGGTTCAAATCGGCGCGTCCGGGCAGATTAAGGAATTCCGGGAGGAAAACTGCTACGGGGATATCGGCGAATATCATCACCGTCATATTTCCCAGCTGGTAGGGCTCTATCCGGGTACCCTGATCAATAAGGATACCCCTGAGTGGATGGAGGCGGCGAAAAAGACGCTGGAGCTCCGCGGGGATAAATCCACCGGCTGGGCCATGGCCCACCGGCTGAACGCCTGGGCAAGAACGGGGGACGGCAACCGCGCCTATCTGCTTTATCAGACGCTGTTGCGGCAGGGAACGCTGACAAATTTGTGGGATACCCATCCGCCCTTCCAGATTGACGGAAATTTCGGAGGGACCTCCGGCGTGGCGGAAATGCTGCTGCAAAGCCACGCGGGATATATTGATCTGCTGCCCGCACTTCCTGACGCCTGGGCGGCGGGATCTTTCCAGGGCTTGGTTGCCAGGGGCAATTTTGAGGTGTCCGCCTGGTGGAAAGAGGGCAGAATTCTCAAGGCGGAGGTGCTTTCCCGGGCGGGGGGGCCATGCGGAATCCTCTGGAAGGGAAAGGCTCTCCTGCTTGACGGCGAGGAGGGGAAATTGCCCTTCCAACAGCGGGACGGCGTGGTTTCCTTCGAAACCGTCAGAGGCGGCCGTTATGTGATAAAGGAAGGCTGAAAAACAAACAGTTGCGGCAGCCGCCGCGGGAAGGAGAAAAAGAAATGAGCCGGAGAATACCGCCGTGGAAAGATTGCTGGATTTGGGGGAGGGACAGCCAAAGCCCCAGTCAATATATGCAGTTCCTGCACCGGTTTGACGCCGGGCAGGGGGACGGCTTTACCCTGGAGATATCCGCCGACACCAACTATGCCTGCTGGCTTAACGGCCGGTTTATCAGCTTTGGACAGTACGCGGATTTTCCTGAGCATAAGTTCTATGATACCATTGATATCGGGAAATATGTCCGCAAGGGGGAAAAAACCCTCGCTCTTCTGGCCTCTTACTGCGGGACGGATACCTCCACCTATGCCAAGGGAGTCCCTATGGTTGCCTTTCTGGTCAAAGAGGGGGATAAAACCGCGGCTGTCAGTTCGGGCGAAACCCTGTGCCGCCCGGCAAAGGGCTACCGACAGGGGGAGATGGAGCTGGTTACCCCCCAGATGGGATATCCCTTCTTTTACGACGCGAGGGAGGACGACAGCTGGAATACTCCCGATTACCGTCCGGGGGATGGCTGGGAACCGGCCTGCCCGGTGGTCCCGGCCCTATTGGAGGATATGGAGCCCAGGCCCGTGGACAAGCTTCCCATTCTCCCGCCCTGCACGGCAAGGATCCAGGCCCAGGGGCTGTTTTTCCGTCCCGGCAGGGGAAAAACTCTGGCGGAACAGTTTTATTATGATTACCTTTCCCCTGTGGAAAGAAAAGAACTGTTTGCCAATGACCGGGTGGTTTCCCTGCCCTGCAAGGAGGGGCTTGTCCTGAAGAAGGCGGCGGTGCCGGAGGGACAGGGGATCTATTTGGAGCTTGATCTGGGCCGGGAAGAGGCCGGGCTCCTCTCTCTGGAACTGGACGCCCCGGCCGGCACGGCCGTTGAAATCGGGTACGGGCAGCATTTGGAGGATCTGCGCGTCTGGAGCTATGTGGGAGGGAGGAATTTCGTCCACCGGTATCTCTGCCGGGAGGGCAGGCAGTCCTTTGTGCAGTATTTTCAGCGGCTGGGCGGAAGATACCTGGAGCTTCGCGTCAGCGGCATGACAGGGGATGTTACCCTCTACACCGCCACCCTTCTGCCCAATGATTATCCGGTGGAGGAAAAGGGGAGGTTTTCCGCGTCTGATTCCCTTCACGAGAAGATCTGTGAAGTGGGGAAGAGAACCCTTCATCTGTGTATGCACGAGCATTATGAGGATACCCCCTGGCGGGAACAGGCGCTCTACGCCATGGATTCCAGAAATCAGGCCCTTTGCGGCTACTACTGCTTTGGGGAATATAAATTCCCCCAGGCGTCCTTTTCCCTATTTGTGGACAACTATCCTCAGGAGGGATATACAAGGCTCTGCGCTCCCAGCCACAACAAGGGGACGATCCCCTATTTCAGCTATATGTGGGTGGTGGCCTGCGGGGAATGCGTGCTTTATTCCGGAAACATGGAGTTCGCCCAGAGGGTTTGGCCCGGAGTCAAGAGCTGTATGGAGCAGTTTTTTGCCAGGCTGGATGACAAGGGCCTGATGTCCTATCATCCAGACGGGAAATACTGGAATTTTTATGAGTGGGCCCAGGGGCTTGACGGCTGGGCGGAAGAAGAGGACGCGCCGGGACGTCTGGACGCGCCTTTGAGCCTGTTTTTCGCCATGGCGCTGGAAAAAGCGGCTTTCCTTGCCGGTTGTGTGGGGGAAGGGGAGTTCGCTTCCCTGTGCCTGGAAAAGAGGAAACGGCTGATGGAAAGCTTCCACGCTGTTTTTTGGGATGAGGAAAAGGGGCTTTACCAGACCTATCAAAACAGCGGGAAGGAAAAGCTTCAGGGGCATTACAGTCAATTAGTCCAGGCTCTTGCCCTGGTGACCGGCGCCTGCCCGGAGGAGCTGCGAAAGGGGCTCAGGGACAGGCTGCTGGAAGATGATGAGGCCCTTGTGCCTGTCACCATCAGCCACAGCATTTATAAATACGAAGCCCTGCTCCTGGGCGGGGAAGCCTACGCCGGCAGGGTGCTGGATGAAATCCATGAGCGGTGGGGCAGGATGATTTTCGCTGGAACAACCACCTTCTGGGAGACGGACGACAGCCTGAGCCCATTTAAGAGGGGATACAGCCTCTGCCATGGCTGGACGGCGGTGCCTGTCTACCTTTATTATGCTTATATTCTTGGAATCAAACCGGTTTCTCCCGGATTCAGAACCTTTACGGCGTCGCCTCTCTGCGGTTCTTTGGAATGTGTGGAAGGAGAGGTTCCCACACCCTTTGGCGCTATCCATATCCGGAAGGAAAGGGGAAAAGAGCTTCCAGAACTCTCTTATCCAGAGGAGATTTCATTGATCAATAGAAAGTAACAGGTACCTCTTGAGCGTACTGGCGTACAAAAAGGGTTAGAAAGTTAGAAAGGAAGAATAGGATGGAACAAAGAACGTGGAAGGACTGTTATGTCCGCTGGGACGATGGGGAATTCATCCTGGGAAACAGCAGGATTGAACGGAAATATCGGTTTTACCGGCAGAGCCTGGTGCCGCTTTCGGTGGAAGATAAAAAGATCGGCGTCCTCTGGAAAAGGGAAAATGAAGGAGAGGCGATGCCTCTGGTCTGCGGATTTTTGGATGAGGCGCTTGCGTCCCTTTCCATCACCGCGCGGAGGGAAAATCACGGCGGCCTGTCGGAGGATTTCTTCCATGTCATCCTGGCTTATCAGGACACAGAGCAGGAAGCTCTCCGTTTTGAGCGGGAGTTTGATATCTATCCCGAACTGCCCTTCATTACCATGCATACGGTTGCCCATGGCGACACTGTTTATGGAAACAGGGAGCGGCAGCGGAGGGAGCATGAATTCAATGGGGTGGAAACCGCATACGGAAAGGAAGAAACACGCGCCTATGCCCAGGCGCGGGAAGATTGTATCGATACCTTTCCTCTGCCAAAAGGTCATTATAAGATCCGGGAGGCGCGGCTGATCGATAAATCCGATATCCATGACTTCCTGGTCCGGGAGATTACAGAGCCTATGTACAGCTATGGCTGGGCACAGCTGAAGATTCAGGGGGATCTTTTTATGGTGGACGATTATGTCCATGGAAATACCCTGATGCTGGTAAAGGAAGCGCCTACCCATCTCAGCGCCCTCCATTATCCTGGCTATGATTTTTGCTGTTCCTCCGGAAAGGTGATCCAGCTGGTGGGCACCGGACTTCCCGGAGAAGAGCTGGACGGGCAGGGAGTGTATGGATACGGCTCTACTGTGGGGGTGGGGACCTCTGAGGATATCCTGCGCCTGTACCGAAGGTATTACAGGGCCGCTTACAAAGGCAACGCCTGCGGAAGCTCCTATGTCATGTCCAATACATGGGGCGACTGCCATAACGATACGGTAGTCTGCCATGACTTTATCATCAGCGAAATCAACGCCGCCGCTGAAATGGGCGTGGACGCGGTCCAAATTGACGACGGCTGGCAGAAGGGAATCACCTCCAACTCCGCCTTGGTAAAAAACGGCGTATGGGAAGGCTATTACGCGGTGGATCCCGATTTTTGGACCATCAATGAAAAGAAATTCCCCCAGGGGCTGAAGCCTGTTGTGGAATACGCGAAAAGCAAGGGGGTGGAGATCGGGCTGTGGTTTTCTCCCGATTCTTCCAACAGCTTTGCAAATTACCAAAAAGACGCGGAGGTCCTCCTCTTTTATTACCATACTTACGGCATCCGGTATTTTAAGCTGGATGGGGTAAAGATAAGGGATAAAATCGGGGAACGCAATTATCTGAAATTTTTGGAAGAGGTCTCCCGCCGGAGTGATAATCAGATCGGCTTCAATCAGGATATTACGGCGGAAGATCGGCTGGGGCATATCTATTTTAAACAATTCGGGACCCTCTTTGTGGAAAACAGGTACAGCGACAGGGGAAGCTATTATCCCCACAATGTCCTCAAAAATTTGTGGCAGCTATCCCGCTACTTCCCCGCCTGTAAATTCCAGTTTGAGCTTCTTAACAATCAGAGAAGCAAGGAGGTCTATGGGGAGGATCCTTTCGCCCCGGCCAACTATACCATGGACTACCTTTTTGCCACAACGATGATGGCCAATCCCCTCGTCTGGATGGAAATGACCTTCCTGCCCCAGAGGGAAAGGGAACAGCTGGCGGGGATTATCAAGGTCTACCGCGAGCACAGGCGGAGACTTTTCCACGCGGATGTATCGCCGGTTGGACAAATGCCAGACGGGCAGAGCTTTACCGGCTTCCATGCCCGCTGTGAGGATGGAAGCGGTTATCTCCTCCTGTTCCGGGAAGCGTCCAGAGAAAAAGAACATGTCTTCCATCTCCCTGAATTGTCGGAAAAAGAGATCACCTGGGAAATTCTCGCGACCAACGGCGATGCCAATTGCTTTGTAATGACCAGGGAAAACGGCAGGGATGAATTTTTGATCACCATGGGGGAACAGAGAACCTATGTTTTCCTGAAATACGGAATTAAAGGAGAATAGCCCATTCGTAAGGAGATCTTTTCGCGTGCCGGCAAGAGGGGAAATCTGAATGTTGGGCAGAAGGGATTTCTTTGTCCTCCTGTGTCCTTGACAAAAAACAGCCCGCTGCGGCGCTTTTCCAAGAGAAAGCGTTCCAGCGGGCTGTTTTAGACCGGAGGGCTTTCCCTAGACCAGAGAGCTGGTCTAGGGAAAGGGCATTCCTATTCTAAGAAGGAAAATCTCAGACAAGCCGAGGGACAATAAGCTTAGGGGAAAAGTATGGAGGAAAGGGAAGAAATCGGCAGGTGGAGAAATCATGGAAGGATTATTATGACGGAAAGACAGACGCTTGGCTATGCGATGAGGAAAAGATGTGATTTGGAGAATTACCGCGCGCGTCAGCTGATGCCAGTCCACGGCTTGCCGAAGATATGGCTCGCTTTTAATGTGCCGGATAGGATTCTTTCCTATTGGTTCCCTTTTCTGAAGGAGCGTTTTTGCCGGGAACCTTTTTAGAAGAAGATGGCAGATAGAAAAACGGCGGCATGAAAAGGCGATGGGCAAAACAAAGAACACAAAGAAGGCGCCTGCTTGACACAGACGCCCTGGAAAAATATGGCTTAAGAGAGAATAAACGCGGGACAAAAGGCGGCCGCTCCGGCGGAGGGAGGAGGGGAAAACAAGGAAATCCGGATCAGGTGTTTTTCAGGATAACGCTTTCCACGATATCGGTAACGTGCTCACAGGCGTCGCAGCATTTTTCCAGACGCTCAAACATTTCGGACCAGGCCAGAATTTCAACAGGATCCTTGGAATTAACATACAAATTCCTCATAGCTTCCTTGTAAATCCGGTCGCCGTCCTCTTCCAGGTGGTTGACATCGACAATGAGCTGGTGAATGGTGGTCGATTTTTGGAAATTGTGAAATTCCTCCATGGTTTTTTTCAAACAGTCGCAGCACTGGATGATGACGTCAGCGAAATCCAGCGCTTCTGAACGGATGGACTGGATATTAAACATATAAATCCGCATCAGGACGTCCTCAATGGAATCTGTAACGTCATCAATGGTCTGGGCGAGGCTCATGATATCCTCCCTCTCAATGGGGGTGATAAATTCGTCGGCCAGTTTTACCATCATCTCATGCTTTTTATCATCCGCCGAATGTTCGATTTTATGGATGTAATCCATGATTTCGGGGAGCTTGTCCACTTCAAAATTAATCAGGGTTTTGCTCAGATTACGGGAGGCGGAACAACTGAATTCCACCATTTCGACAAACATCTGAAAATAATTGGTGCGCTGCTTTTTAGCCATGGAAAACCATCCTTTCTATATTGAAGGCAAATACCTGTTTTTAGAATACCGCAAGGAACAAATGGGCCATGAGGAAACCGACCAGGCCGCAGCCGGGAAAGGTGAGCACCCAAGCCCAAACCATATCCTTTACTACGCCCCATTTGACGGCAGACATTCTTTTCGCCGCGCCGACGCCCATAATGGCCGTTGTTTTGGTGTGGGTGGTGCTGACGGGAATCCCCGTTAAGGAAGAAATGAGGAGGCAGACGGAACCGGCGACATCGGCGGAAAAACCCTGGTATTTTTCCAGCTTTACCATATCCATGCCCACCGCCTTAATAATGCGGTATCCACCGATGGAAGTGCCCAGCGCCATGACGAGGGAACACAGGATCATCAGCCAAATGGGAATTTGGAATTCAGTGACATTGGCCTGCCCGTTGGCGAGGAAAACCCCCAGCATGAACACGCCCATGAACTTTTGCCCGTCTTGGGCGCCGTGCATAAAGGCCATAGCGGCGCCGCCGCAGATTTGCGCGCCGCGGAAAAATCCGTTTGTTTTTTTTCGGCTGATACCCTGGCAGATCGCGCCGGTCAGCCTAGCGCACAGCCAACCCATGCCGAACCCAAGAACGGTGGAAAGAACAAGACCGTAAATCACCTTGATCCACTCGTTTCCGTTGATTCCGGAAAAGCCGCCCTGAAGGGCAATGGCGGCGCCTGAAATACCCGCGATTAAGGCGTGGCTTTCACTGGTGGGAATCCCGAAGACCCACGCGATGGTGGCCCATGCCACAATTGCCACCATCGCGGCGCATAAGGCGATAAGGGCATAATGGGAATCTCCTCCAAAATCCACCATATTATAAATTGTTTCGGCGACGGTGGCGTTGATAAAGGTCATCGTCAGCACGCCGAGGAAATTGAAAACCGCCGCCATGAGAACAGCGGAACGCGCGCCCATAGAGCGCGTGGATACACAGGTGGCGATAGCGTTGGGGGCGTCGGTCCATCCGTTTACCATGATGACGCCCAAGGTCAGAAGCACGGTAATCAAAAGGGCTGGGTTGGATACCACTTGCCCTAAAAAATCGGGCAGTGAAATGCTCATATTGCCTCTCCTCTCTCTCCTGGCACTAGAATCATCGTTAAATTTTACTTGTATTTTACCTTGTTCTATCATATCATTTTTTACCTGATCCGACAATATGTTTCTTGATATTTTTCTTTTTAGGGATTCTGTCCGTGCTTTTATATTTCACGTTTGCTTTTTGGCTCCTGTCGTCTGTTTATCCTGAAGAAAAGGGAGGCCGGCCTTTTCCGCGCCCGGTTTTTATTCTATGCTTGCTTTCTAAAGAAATCCAAGGCCCGTCCCGCGAAAGATCACGGGCTTTGACAGAAAAGCGGCGGATTGGCCTCTGCTGCGTAAACGGGCAACCATGCATTGGGAAGCGGCTTTGCGTTTACAAACGAAAAAAAACGTGCTATGCTAAAGCTGGATAAAAATTTAATCCGCAGGGAGGGTGCTTTTATGATTTTTAAGGGCGGGAAGCTATTTTACCGCGACAGATTCCAGTCTCTGGATATGAGGGTGGAAGGGAATAGGATTGTTGAGATAGGAGAGGCGCTTCACGGCGACCGCGCGAGGAATATGACTGGGAAAAAGCTTCTTCCCGGCCTGGTGGACGTCCACTCCCATGGCTGCGTGGGATATGATTTTTCCAACGCTTCGGTGGAAGAAATGAGGAGGATGTGCCTCCATTATGCAGGCAGGGGGGTCACCGCGGTTTTGGCCACTACCATGACCAATCCTGTCGATACCATCCGGACCGCCATGTCCAATGTCCATGAGCTTATGGAGGAGCAAAAGGAGCGCCGGCAGGGAGCCAGGGTGCTGGGCGTCAATATGGAAGGGCCATTTTTAGGAGCGGATAAAAAAGGCGCCCACGATCCCCAATACCTGATGCCGCCCGATGAAAAGCTGTACGACGAGCTTTTTGAGTTGTCCGGAGGAAATATCCGCCTGACAGATATCGATCCCACTTATCCCCAGGCCATGGATTTTATCCGCCGTAACAAAGGGAGGACAAAGATTTCACTGGCCCATACCAGCTGTACCTATGAGTTGGCTGAGGAGGCGGTGAAGGAGGGGGCCACCCAGGTCACCCATCTTTTTAACGCCATGAACGGGCTCCACCATCGGAAGCCGGGACTGATTGGGGCTGTTTGTGATTTTCCCCTATATGCGGAGATCATCGGAGACGGAATTCATGTGCATCCGGCAGTGCTGCGGATGATGTTCCGTCTGATCCCAGAGCGTATGATTTTTATTTCTGATTCCATGTCCGCCGCGGGGCTTTCCGATGGGGAATACCAGCTGGGCGGGCTGAAAGTCTATGTTCGGGAAGGCCATGCCAACTTGGCGGATGGGACAATTGCCGGATCGACCATCACGGTTTATGACGCGTTGAAAAACGCGGTGAGGTTTGGAATCCCGGAGGAGGCCGCCGTCGCGAGCGCTACCCGCGTCCCGGCCCAGGCAGTCGGCTGCGGCGAGATTGCCGGCGTGCTGGAAGAAGGCCGGCGTGCGGACTTTTTGATTGCCGGGGAAGATCTCTCCCTGGAGGAAGTTTATTGCGACGGCTGCCAGGTGGAAAGAAGCTAGCTGTCGGGGAGGTAATTATGGGAAGAAAGCGGATTGCCATTCTGCATACGACGCCGGCGACCATAGAACCCCTGGGACGCTTGTGCGGAGAAAAGATTCCCGGCGCGGAGGTGAAAAATTTTCTGGATGATACCATCCTTCCAGAAATAAGCCTTGCGGGCCGAATTACGGAAGGGGCGCGCTACCGGCTGTATGCCATGATGCAGATGGCGCAGACAGCGGGGGCGGACGTTCTCCTCTGCGCCTGTTCTTCCGTTGGGGAAACGGTGGAGGATGGAAGAGGTTTGGTGAGGCTCCCCGTCCTCCGGATTGACGAGGCGATGGTGGAACAGGCGGTGGAGCGGGGAAGCAGAATTGGTATTGCTGCGGCTCTGGAAACCACCCTTGGGCCCACGGCCCGCCTGGTGGAGAGAAAGGCCGCGGAGCGGGGAAAAAAGGTTGTATGGGAAGCCCGGCTGGCCCGGGGAGCCCAGGAGCTTTTGTCCCAGGGAAAACTGGAGGAATATGACCGTATGGTCGTCGAAAGCCTGATGGGGCTCGAGTCATCCTGCGATATTGTTCTATTGGCCCAGGCTTCCATGGCCCGGGTGCTGCCCCTTCTGCCAAAAGAAAAGAGGAAAAAATTTCTGACCAGCCCGGAAAGCGGGATAGAGCGTCTGGCGCGGGTGTTGTCCATCTGAGGCCGGATACCTGAGCGGCGGAATGACAGTAGGGAAAATTGAAATAAGAGAACTTTGGAGAGGACGGCATGAGATGAGGGAATATCTTCTTGGCTTTGATATTGGAGGAACAAAGTGCGCGGTAGTTTTGGCCTCTGTCCGCAATGGTATCAGGATTTTAGATAAAATAAAATTTCCGACTGAGGCCGGCAAGGGCTTTCAGCAGGTGAAAGAACGGCTTTTCCAGTCTGGAAGGGCGCTTTTGGAAAGAAACCATACCGGCAGGGCGGAGCTGCTGGGAATTGGTATTAGCTGCGGGGGCCCTCTGGATTCGGAAAGGGGAGTGGTGCTTTCCCCGCCCAATCTTCCGGGATGGGATGAAATCCCCTTGACGGATTTGGCTGAAAAGGAATTTGGAGTTCCCGCATACCTCCAGAATGACGCCAATGCCTGCGCGCTGGTGGAATGGAAGCTGGGGGCAGGCCGGGGAACCCGTAATATGATTTTTCTCACCATGGGAACGGGCTTTGGCGGCGGGGTCATCTGTGAGGGCCATCTTGTCACAGGGGCCTGCGACATGGCGGGCGAGGCCGGGGATCTGCTTTTGGAAAAGGGCGGACCGGTTGGCTTTGGCAAGGCGGGCTCTGTCGAGGGCTTTTGCGGCGGCGGCGGAATCGCGCGGCAGGCCCGGGCGTATACAAAAGAAAAGGTCAGTCAGGGGAAAACGCCTCAATGGATCGCCGACGGAGTGGCGGAAGAGGAAATTGACGCCAAGCTGATGGCGGAGTATGCCCAGCGGGGAGACAAAGACGCTTTGGCAATTTATGATAGGGTAGGGAAAATGCTGGGCTATACCCTCAGCCTGCTGATGGACGCCTTTAATCCGGAGCGGATTGTCATCGGCAGCATTTTTGCCAGAAGCGGCCAGTTGCTGCGCCCTTCAATGGAAAGGGTAATTGAGGAACAGGCGATTCCCCAAACAAGGCGGGCGTGCCAGGTCGTACCCGCCCAGACGGGGGAACGGCTGGGGGATCTCGCCAGCATTGCCGCCGCCTGTTATGGCATGGGATTGGAAATTGAGGAAGAGGGCGAGCCTGTGGAACAGAGAGTCCTTTTCCATCTGGAAAGGATGACTAAGCGGTATCCCGTCCTGGAAGAAAAAAGGGAGGATATCCTGCAGGCCTACCGGATGCTTTCCGGCTGCTATCAAAGAGGGGGGAAGCTCCTCCTGTGCGGCAACGGAGGAAGCGCGGCGGACACGGGGCATATTGTCGGGGAACTGATGAAAGGCTTTTACAAAAAGCGTCCCCTCCCTCCTGAGCTGAAAGACAGACTGGGAGAGATGGGAGACCGACTGCAGGGGGCCCTGCCGGCAGTGTCGCTGGCCCAGGCTGACCCTCTGTTTACCGCCTTTTCCAACGACGTGGACGCTTCCCTGGTGTTTGCCCAGCAGGTGATTGGTCTTGGCAGAAAGGGAGATGTCCTGCTGGCTATCAGTACATCTGGAAACTCTGATAACATAGTCAAGGCCGCAAAAGCGGCAAGGGCTGTGGAAATGAGGGTTATCGGACTGACTGGAGAAGGAGGAGGAAGGCTGGCCGAAGAGAGCGATGTTCTGATCAATGTGCCGGCCGCCGAAACGGCCGATGTGCAGGAACTGCACCTGCCGGTCTATCATGCCCTGTGCGCCATGCTGGAGGAGAAATTTTTCAAATAGATAAATAAAGGAAATTTCCGCTGTATTCTTATCATTTTTCTAAAATCCCCCAAACCGCATTCTGTGAGGTTTGGGGGAAATGTCTATCTATGGGGTTCAAATTGGCTGGGAAAATTCTTTTGCGGCGCGGCGGATATTGTGCCCGCGATGGTGAAGCGCGAGGGGGTCTGACTGTCTTTTGTATGCATAAACGAAATAAATCCCTCCAGCTCTGCTGTGGAAGAAAAAAATTATCATAAAGTAAGGAGCGAAGGAAGATAGTAAGGATAGCCGACCAATAGCAGAAAGGTACTGTTAGAGCAGCCATTAGCCGTTTTTGGGTTACAGGGCAAGCTGCGCAAAAGGTTCTTGGCCAATCCAAGCAAAGCCTAGGACTTGACTTTGTGATTTAAAAATCATCCGCGCTGTGGATTTCCCAAAAGTTCCAGTTCGTTCATAAAGAGAAGCTAAAAAATAAAAAAACGCGATTCCGGATAGACACATCTGGAATCGCGGGAATAAAACTGAATTTTCAGACAGACTCAGCCGGGCACGAGACTATTTTGCCAGCTTTTCGAGCCGGGGGATGATAAATTTTGACGCGAGCGCAACGGCGAGAATGGCCGCGCAGAGCTTTCCCAGCATGACGGGAAGGATCAGGGAGGGCTGGTAGTTGGCCGTAAAGGCCAGGTGATCGCCGATCAGAAAGGCGCCGCATACAGAGAAAGAAATGGTTTTCACCTTATCGGCAGGCTTCATATCCTTCACCATGGCGAAAAGGGCGAGAACATTGGCGGCGCAGGCGAGGATGCCGGTGGTGGCGTCCTTGGAAAGTCCGACCTTCCTTCCCACAGCGTCCAGAGGCCGGGAAAGATATTTTTTGATGAGATAAACCATTGGGAAAGCACCGCACAGCATCATACCGATGGCGCCGGAGACCTCCAGAGCTCGGTTGATGTCCTGTGAGTCGGCAATGATGGGATCAAATCCCCAAACGCCAAAAATCTTGGAAAAGACTCCGGTGAAATATTCCACCACACTCAGGACAAATACAATCCGCAGGGCGGAGTCCAAAATCTTTCCAAAGATATTAAAGCCGGTGATCATTTTTCCAGGGATCAGAAGCAGTCCCACAGCGATCAGGGCGCAGATGATAATCAGGGGAATGAGATTCTGGAAAATCTGTCCGAAGCTCAAAGCCATTTGATAGGTTGCTTCCGCGTTGGTGGAGACCGCTTCCCGGATCATGGGATTGGAAAGAGCGATGATAACGGAGGATATCAGGACGCCCACAGGGATGGAAACAAAGCCCGACATCACACCCAGGGCCAGATATTTCCGATCCTCCTTTTGGAGCATCTTTAAAGCTACCGGAATACTGAAAACAATTGTCGCTCCAGCCATATACCCCGTCATCATGGCCTCAATCCAGCCTTCCCGCGTCTGCGCCAAGGCATCCGCCAGCTGATAGCCGCCCATGTCCACCGCGATAAAAGTAGTGGCGGCCATCGCGGGATCGGCGCCCACCAGACTGAATAAAGGGCCGAAAACACTGCTGACGGCTTTGGTCAGATAAGGCGCCGAAGCCATAATTCCGGCCACAGGCAGGAAAATGGAACCGATGGAGCCGATTCCCTCCAGGAACTGACTGCCTAATTCGCTTTTTTCCCTGAAAATAGACGCGGCGGCTCCTGCCACGGCACAAGCCATAATAATATAAACCACAAGATTACCAAATAGTTCCATACGGTCACATCCTCAATTTTGATGATAGAGTTCCAGTGATTTCTGTGAGTAAAACTTAGCGCCCTGATACCAGATATTCAGATATTCCCCGACGGTATTTCCAACGCTTTCCTGAAAAATAGCCCAAACAAACCAATAATAGGAGGCGATGGCGACATAACCGGTAAAATGCCTCAGTTCCTTTTTATCCAGCGGCCTGCCGAAATACAGCTGAAAAATTCCAAGCGCCTCGTCATATGTATAATCGGAGCAACAGATAAAGGTTCCGAGATCGTTGGCGGGGTCGTCATTGCCGGAGTATTCCCAATCGATGAGGGACATTTTCCCGTCCTTTCCAACCAGAAAGTTGGGATCATAGCAGTCACAGTGACACAGCCGCTTGGGAATCCCGTCTGATTCCGTATTCTGATAAAGCTCTTCCATTTTTTGATAGAGAGCGTCAAAGTCAGGAAAGCTGTTTTTGTCTTTTTCCGAGAGCCTTTGGATAAAGTCAAGAGTGGCGCGCCAGATGTCAAAATCATACCGGGATTTGATGTCCGCGTCATGCAGAGACCTGATCATGGAAACAGCCTGCCTGACTTCCTTCTCGTCATGATAATTCAGCGTATGGGCGTCTTCAATATAGTAGGACAGCTTCCACCCTTCTTCCGGTTCCATATAAATAAAGGTATCATCCAGCCCCAGCTTGTGGGCGACTTCCATAGAAAAGGCTTCGCTGTCCCGGTGGATATAGCTTTCAGTTCCCACGCCGGGATGGCGGTAAACATATTTTTTCCCCTTGCAGGCAAAGCGGAAGGAGGAATTGGTCAGGCCGTCTTTAATGGCCGCAATTTCAATAATGTCCTTCTCTTTACAGTGGAGGGTTTTGCAGATATTCCCCATAATGGCGGAGCCTGTGTGCTCAATGTAGTGAGGATCAAACCGGCGCAGCTCTTCCAGAGAATCAAATTCTTTAATCAGGCGGGCGTCGTATTTCTTTATGTACAATTCCAGCTTGTCCAGATGGCGCATATAGAGGTTTTCCCAAAGTTCTTCCTTCGTGACGGGATTTTCCTCGTATTCCCTTTCTAAAATAGGGATAAACCGGGCGGCAAAATCCCTGGAAAAATAGACGTGCCCCAGCATATACCAGGCGTCCGGCCCACCGCCGATGGAGACCCCTGTAATCCTTCCTGACGGCGACGTGGTCAAACAATACTCTTCTGTTTCGCTGTCGGTGTGGACAGCGGCGTAATAGGCCTGGTAGACATAGGGGGTGAAGACGTTTTCCTCAAAATAATCGTCAGAGGAACAAATATAGGCTCCCTCCCGGATTTTATCTAAAACCAACATCAATGTGGAAGTGTTGTTGTAACGGTAATAATCCTCATTTACAACGATATCCACGCCGAATTTCTCCCTGAGGTAAAAGAATTTTTCCTTCATATAGCCGACAACCAGGGTAATATCTTTGATGCCGGCCTCCAGAAGCTGTCGGATCTGCCGTTCAATCAGGATCTCCCCTTTGACCTGAAGAAGCCCTTTTGGCGTCTCATAGCACAAGGGGGCAAAACGGGAAGACATGCCCGCCGCCATAATGACGGCATGGGATACCCGGTAGGGCGCCAGCGCGTCATATCCGGCCGGCGTAATCCTGCCGTCGGGCGAAAGCCAGCCGGCGGCACGGCATGTCTCGGCGGTTTTCACAGCCTCTGTAGAGGGCAGCGCCAACGCTGTGGATAGGCTATGAAAATCCCCGGACGCCTGGCTGGAGTGGTAAGGCTGAGAATGAGAATGAAAGTAACAAAGCGCTTCAAATTCTGTTTGTGTCAACAAATCCCCTTCCTTCTGCTTATTTTGTTCGTTTTGTATATTATACATATAAAAATGAACAAAAGCAACCCTTTGTAAAGAAATTCTATTTTTTAAGAAAAAATTGTGTAAAAGTTTTTAGTAACTTATCTCACCAAGAAGGAACCACGTTTTTTCCGATGCTTCCGGATGACTCTTACCCTCTGTACAAGACTTTCAGTGAGAGGAGAGTGGCAGCGCGGCCTGGGACGCGCCCAAACCAATTGAAGGATTAAAAAGGCCGAAAAAGGCCGCCTGTTTTTTGGAAACAGGCGGCTGCGAGGCGTGTTTTTTAATTGTCAATGGGGAATATGTGACGCGCGGTTCGCCAATTGCGTTTGGTAAGATATTATCAGCCATAATATCCCTCCGGCGCAGCGAAAGGAAAAACAGTATCGGAAATTTAGTTTGTTCAAAAAAATTATCAAATTCATAATTTATAATAAAAGAGAGGGAGGGATATAAAAATCGCGGGAGGAGGAAAATCAAAACTCAATTTTCCTTCCAGTCCTCCAGGAAGCGTATGCGCCCTCCATAAGCTGTGTCAATGCCACGGCGTCCTTCAGAGGAAATTGAATTTCAGCTTTCCCGTCCATGGCTGAGAGCCAGTTGACAATTGCGCTGTCCAGGGGTTTTGGAAGATGCGCTTGTATCCACTGGGAGGCGTCTCCCTCTATTTTGGGGGAATTCAGCTGGGGTGCCTGATCGCCGCGCAGCAGGTAGCTTCCTTCCGTGCCGTAGATTTCGAGGGAGAAGGGAGAGCTTGGGGTGACAAAGCCGGTCTCGTTGACGGCGATGGCGCCGTGGGAAAACTCGATCACACTGACGGCGTTGTCCTCTACGGGAACGGGCGTCACATTGGTGAACATGGAAAGAATTGATTTTGGTTCTCCCAGCAGCCAGCGGGAAAGATACATTCCGTGAGCGCCCAAATCAATCATTGCGCCGCCGCCGCACTGCTCCCTGTCATAAAAATGGGGAGGCAGCCAATTGCCGACGCTTCCGTTATGGGCGTTGCGAATCCGTACCAGGGTGGGCCGCCCCAGAAAGCCGCCGTCCAGCAATTCCTTTGCCAAAAGATTTTGGGGGAGGGTGCGGTGGGGATAGGAAATAGAAAACAAAACCTGATTTTCTTCCACGGCCTTGGCGATTTCCGCGCACTCATCCGACGAAAGGGCGAGGACTTTTTCTGTAAAAATATGCTTGCCGGCCTGTGCGGCCTCCACCATAATTTTGGCGTGCAGGCTGGTAGGCGCGCAGATCAGAACGCCATCGATGGAGCCGTCCTCCCAGATTTCCGACAGGGAGGCACTGAAAGGGGCTCCCAGCTCTTTGGCCCATTCCCGGCCCCTTTCGGGAACTTCATCCCATACCCTGCAAACCTTTCCCAGTCCGGAGGCGTTGACCTCCTGGGCGTAGCCTTTCGCGTGAACATGCCAACCGCTGATGACGGCAATTTGCTTCATAATGATTCCCTCACTTTTCTGAAAAAATGATTTTGAACGGATGAAAGCCCGTAAAAGCGGGATTTGAATTCATTGTAGTGGAAGACAGGACGGATGGCAAGGGGGAATTTTTTGTAAGGGTGTAAAAGGCAGAGAAAGGGCAAAACGAAAAATTTGTGTTTGTTGAATCTAAATAATATTAAATTGGTGTTTTTTATGATTCCGCCAAAAGAAACAGATGGAATTGTTAGAATTAGCAAAAAATCTGAAAGAATTTTTTATCTAATATTATTCACAGAAAAAGAATTCCTATTTGACATTAAATTATTATAATCGTATAATTAAAGCGGTTTTTTATAAAGTTGGAAAAGATTCGCCTGGATGCGGAAGGTGCCGTGAAAGCGGGGATGAGGGTTGATTATTAAATTTTTGAAAAAATATGCCTGGATTTATATCCCAGGCATTGTTTTTCTTGCGCTTAATTCCAGGGTGAAAACATTGGTGCCCAAAGCGCTGGGGGAGGCCATTGACCTGCTGAAGGTTCCGGATACTCCGGCAGGGCTTGTCTATCATCAGGCGCTGCTGATTTTTCTATTGGCCTTTCTCATTTTCGCTACCCAGTTTGTGTGGCGGATGTGTGTTATCGGCAACGCGAGAAGGCTGGAGTGTTTTTTGCGGGAGGAATACTTCATAAAACTCCAATCCCTTCCCATGAGCTTTTTTTCAAAACATGGCTCCGGAGATCTGATGGCCTACGCCATCAATGACGTGGGAGCGGTGAGGATGACATTCGGGCCGGTTCTCGCCATGGGAATCAACGGTATTATCACCGGCGCCCTGTCTATTTTTTCCATGGCGGGGGAGATCGATTCCAGACTGACGTTGTTCGCTCTTCTGCCCGTTCCCGTCGCCGTGGTGGCGATTGTTGTTTTGGGGAAAATGGTGCAGAGCCGTTTCAAACGGGTGCAGGAGCTTTTCGCGAGGATTTCCGGCTTTGTCAATGAATCCATTATGGGGGTCCGGGTGGTCAAGGCGTTTGCCAGGGAAAGCCAGTGGGAAAAGGAATTTAACGGCCTGTCGGAAAAGATGCAGCAGGCCAATGTCAGGCTGGCTGATATTTCGGCTTTGATCAATCCCATTGTGGCCGTTTCCTTTGGGCTGAGCTATGCCGTGAGCCTGATTTACGGCGGGCAGCTGGTGATGGAGGGGCAGCTGGAGCTGGGAGAGCTGGTGGCGTTTCAGGGCTACCTGCTGCTGGTACAGACCCCGGTGATGCAGCTGGGAAGGATTATCAACATGATCCAAAGGGGGCTGGCCTCCTATCAGCGGCTTCGGGAAATTTACGATGAAAAAGGACTTCCAGAGGAGGAAACCCGGCCCTATCCCAGGGCGATAAAGGGGAGTATCCGGGTGTCTCATTTAACTTATACCTATCCGGGCAGGCGGGAAGCCGCTCTTCAAGACGTCAGCTTTGAGCTGCCGGAAGGCTGTTGCCTTGGAATAGCAGGGGCGACCGGCTGCGGAAAGACAACCCTGCTCAACCTTTTGCTGAAGTTTTATCCGGCGCCTGACGGGACGATATCCATTGACGGAACGGATATCAACCAGATACCGGCGTTTGCCCTGAGAGGGGCGTGCGGCTATGTTTCCCAGGATGGCTTTTTATTTTCCTCCTCCATTGAGGAAAATATCCGTTTTTATATGCCGGGCATCGGCCTGGAGGAAGTGCGTCAGGCGGCGCGGACGGCTGACATTGATGAGGAAATCATGCGGTTTCCCGAGCAGTACCGCACCCAGGTCGGGGAACGCGGCACCCATCTTTCAGGAGGGCAGAAGCAGAGGATTTCCCTTGCGCGGGCACTGGTCCGCAAACCGCGGATTCTGCTGCTGGACGATACGCTGTCGGCGGTGGATAATGTTACGGAAAAAAATATCATTGGCAACCTGAAGACATCGTGCGGGGAAAATACTTCCATTATTGTCAGCCACCGGCTGTCGGCGATTGCCCACGCCGATATTATCCTGTATATGGAGAATGGGAAAATTGTCGAACAGGGAACCCACGATCAGCTGATGGCCAAAGGCGGCCAATATGCGTCAACCTACCTTAAACAGGAACAGGGAAGGGAGGGGGAGCAATGAGGGAAAAGAGGGAAATGAAAAAAAAATCCAGCCTTTCCCGGCTTGCAGGGTTGATGAGACCCTACCTCCTGCCATTGTGCCTCTGCGTGTTCGCGGTTATCCTGGCCAATGGGGCGGAACTGATCAAGCCGGTGTTGTCGGCCGTTATCATCGACGACTTCCTGATGGCGGGAAAGGAACAGCATGGCCTTTATTCCATCTGGGGGATCGGGATTTCCTATTTTGCCGCCGTGCTTCTCGGCGCCCTGTGTACCCTTTTTCAGGTGAGAACTGTCACCAGACTTTCCCAAAGGATTCTTCATTCCATGAGAGGAAGGGTTTTTGGGAAAATCATGCATATGTCCATGGCCGGCCTTGACAAGCATGGAACCGGACGCCTTATCACACGTGCGACCAACGATGTGGAAACGGTAAACGAGTTTTATTCCGATGTGTTTATTAACCTGTTCAAGGATGTTTTTCTCCTGGCGGGAATTCTGATTGTCATGCTTGCCCTGGACTGGCAGCTTGCCCTGGTTGCCTTCATCGGTGTTCCGATGATTTTTGCCATCACCTTTTCCATCAAACGAATCATCAAGCGCAACTTTAAATTTATCAAGGCGGTCATTGGCCGGATCAATGGATTTATCGCGGAAAATGTAAGCGGGATGCGGATTGTGCAGGCATTTAACCGGCAGAAGGATAAGTATGGGGAATTCAAAAAGCTGAACCGGGATTATTTTAAGGGAACCATGACCCAGGTGATTTTGAACACCTTCCTGCGCCCCTCCATGGAAGTGATCAATAACCTGGTGATTGCCCTGCTCATCGCCTATGGCTACCACCGCGTCGGCGGCGGAACCCTGGAGGTGGGGATTCTTTATGCCTTTACCAATTATGTCAAGCAGTTTTTTGAGCCTATCAACGATTTGGCCGAAAAATATACCACGGTTCAGTCAGCCTTTGTGTCAGTGGACCGGATTTACGAGGTGCTGGACGAGGAGGGCGGCGAGGAATCATTGCCCGCCTCCCATAAGGGAAAGGTCCAGGGAGAAATTGAATTTCAGAATGTATGGTTTGCCTATGAGGGAGAAAACTGGATCCTGAAAAATGTCAGCTTCCGGCTGGAAAAAGGACAAAAGGCGGCCTTTGTCGGGGCGACGGGAGCGGGAAAGACCACCATCATCAGCTTGATCAGCCGGTATTATCCCATCCAGAAGGGAAGGATTCTCATTGACGGGATTCCGGTGGAGGAATGGGACTTAACGGATCTGCGCAGGGGGATTTCCACCGTGCTGCAGGATGTATTCCTGTTTACCGGGACCATCCGCGATAATATTGACATGTACGGCCAAATGGAGAACGGGATAATTTCCCAGGCTCTGATAACCGCCAAAGCGGATTCTTTTTTGAAAGAAAGCGGAGGGATGGATGCCCTTGTGGAAGAGCAGGGCCTGAATTTTTCCACCGGGGAAAGGCAGCTTTTATCCTTTGCCCGGGCGATTGCCGGCGCCCCCAGCGTATTAGTGCTGGACGAGGCTACGGCACACATTGATTCCAACACCGAGGAGCTTGTCCAAAAGTCAATCGACGCTATCTCCAAAGGAAGGACGTCGATTTTCATCGCCCACCGGCTTTCCACTATTCAAAGCTGCGATATTATTTTTGTCCTGGTACACGGCGAGATCAAGGAACAGGGCAACCACAATGAGTTGTATGAGTTGAATGGAATTTACCGGCATTTAGTGGACGCCGGCCTGGAGGAAGAATAAAAGGGAAAAAGAAAAGCCGCCATGCGGACTGCGTGACGGCTTTAGCTTTGCTTGTGTTTTATTATGAAAGGGGCTTGCACAGGGAAATGAGGTCGTTTACATCGGCGGTGGCGAGGCATTCGACTGTGTCAGCGGCGCCATAGTAAATTTTCACTTCCCCGCTGTCCTCCAAAATCATGCCGCCGGGGAAAATGACATGATTGCGGAATCCCGGATCGTCAGTTTCATAGGGCAGTTCGGGGGCGATCAGAGGCTCCCTGCTCATCCCGATCACCTTGGTGGGATCGTCCAGATCCAGCAGCATGATTCCGGCGCAGTAACGCTTGGTCCATTTTTCTTCCCAGCCGTTCTTGCCGCGCTCAGGGTTGATATCGACCGCGTGGAAGAGGGTGAGCCAGCCTTTTTCTGTTTTAATTGGCGGCGCCCCGGGACCCACCTTATCGTTGGCAAAGGGGACGGTTTCTGTCGCCAGCAAAAGGGCGGAATCGCCCCAGAGCTTCAGATCGGGGGAACGGGAAATCCAAGTGTCAAACCGGACGCCATGATACCGGCCGTAAACAGGCATGGGACGCTCCAGCCTGGTATAATACCCGTTAATTTTTTCAGGGAAAAGAACCATGTTGCGGTTATCGGGAACAGACAGGCTGATGATATTGAGCTTTTCGAAATCGTCGGTATAGCCGATTCCGCCGCGGATCCCGTGCTGGGTGTCCATGGCAAAGCAGAGATAGCAGCGCCCATCGATGACGGTGATGCGGGGATCATAGATGCGTCCTACCTCGGGATCTGAGATTTCATCCATGGTAAAGAAGGGCTTTTTCCGGACTTCCCAGTGGATGCCGTCGTCGCTGAAGGCGATGCCCAGGTTTGTCCCTTCAAAAATGCCGTCGAATCTGCCGTAATCATTGCGGAAAATCATGACATATTTGCCGTTGAACTTGGCGGCTCCGGCATTAAAGACCAAATCAGCCTGATAGGGGCAATCCTTGGCGGAAAGAACCGGGTTATTCGGATATTTTGTGATGACCGGGCTGGATTTCAGAGGAGGATCCATTAAAGCTCCCATAGTATAAGTTCCTTTCTTAATAAAAAAGTATTGTGCAATTGCGCAGGAGAATAATATCCTGTCAAATTTCAATTTCATTTTATACGGATTGAAAGGAAAAGTCAATTGATATTCCCAAGAATGTAATCCAGCCCGTCGAAGAGCATCTCTCCGTCCGTCGCGGACTGCCGGCAGGCCATAGAGGGAAAAATAAAAAATTAGAGAAAGAGGAGGGATTCTGCCGCTTTTGCGCGCAATGCTTGACTTTGTTTTTGAAATGTTACAAAATAAATATAGCCACAAGTCAACAAATAATTTTAAAAGGGGAAGTTCAAAATGCCTACCGTTTACTTTGTAATACCCTGTTATAATGAGGAAGAGGTTCTGCCGGAAACGAAAAAACGATTGCTGGAAAAGCTGGAGCGTATGATGGGGGATGGATTGGCGGATGAGAACAGCAGGATCTTATTTGTAGACGACGGAAGCAAGGATAAAACCTGGGAGCTCATCAGCAGGTATCATGAGGAAAACAGGCTGATCAGCGGTGTGAAGCTGGCTCATAACCGCGGCCATCAAAACGCTCTGCTTGCGGGGCTGATGACGGCGAAGGAATATGCCGACTGCGCCATTTCCCTGGACGCTGATTTGCAGGATGATATCGAGGTGCTGGATCAGTTTGTCAGGAAATATGAGGAGGGCTGCGAAGTCGTCTATGGCGTAAGGAATAAAAGGGAGACGGATACCTTTTTTAAAAGGTTTACGGCGGAGAGCTTTTACCGTGTGATGCAAAAGCTGGGTGTGGACGTGGTATTCAACCATGCGGATTACCGCCTGATGGGAAAAAGAGCCTTAGATGCCCTGAGCGATTACCGTGAGATTAACCTCTTTCTCCGGGGGATTGTGCCGCTGATTGGATTCCGCAGCGATTATGTCTATTATGACCGTCATGAGAGATTTGCGGGAGAATCCAAGTATCCGTTGAAAAAGATGATTCATTTTGCACTGGAAGGGATTACATCCTTTAGTGTCAAGCCGCTGAAATTGATCTCCAATTTGGGAATCCTTATTTCTGTCCTCAGTGTATTTGGCCTGCTTTACGCGCTGATTTCCTATCTTGTGGGGGTTGCTGTGCCTGGCTGGACTGCCATTGTAGGGTCCATCTGGCTGTTGGGCGGCATACAGCTTCTTTGCATTGGCGTTGTTGGAGGTTATATTGGAAAGATTTACAGCGAGGTAAAAGGAAGGCCCCGCTTCCTGGTGGAAACCCTTCTGAACGCTCCCGCCGGAGAGGCTCAACCGGAAGCTCCTCGAAATGGAGAAAATAGGGAGCCGCGCGTCAGCAATCAGTGAGCTTGTGCCATAAGTTAATTACTGTGAATAAAAAACAACAAATAAGAGAAGAAGCGTCACGTTTTTCTCCTATTTGTTGTTTTTATTTATGGATGGAAAATGTAAAATATACCCATAGAAATTCTTTGTTTTTTGTGATTTTTTTTAAATGCAACTTTAGTGAAATTTTAAAAAATAAAAAAATTTTTTAAAGAAACAGAGAAATAATTCATTTTTATTTATGTTCATATTATATATATTTTTATTGAATTATGTTGCTCAATATGAAATATTAAACAATATTATAAAAATTCGGTTGCGAATTTATTAAAAAGATAGGAAGTATTATTCGTGTTATTATATACCGCTTTATTATATACTTTTATCAATACGAAAGAAAATTTTTAGTTGATCTTCTAAATGAAATATGCCTGGATGACAATCTTGTGATTAAAAAACACTTATTTTCATCCTTTGCGTTCCGGCGTTTTATGAAAATTTTTCCATCCCAGTCCTAAAAGCCGCGCGGTTATAAATGGTCCCCAATTTTAACAGGAAAAAAGGAAGAGAAACATTGAAAAATTTTTTATATTGTGTAGTACAGGAAAAAGGCTTTCTTCCGGAATACGGTGAATTCATGACGTTTGGCGTTCAGATCTATTCGTCCGAGAAAGGGAACGGAGAATGTATCACAGAATTTCATGATATGTCCGCCGACGCCGATTGGATTGCGGATTTGGTAGACATATGCAACCGCTGCCAGGTTTATCCCGAACACTTTCTTGACGTATGGGAAGATTTTCTCTAAGCATATGACGTCTGCCCAACTTAAAAAAACAAGAATTAAAAATCAAAAAGGAAGCTGATTGTCGCAGCTTCCTTTTCTTTTTTTCAGCTCGAAACAGCGCGCCGCCCATTTAGCGCCGGGTTTGGCGTTCTGTTTATTTTTCCTGTTCAATTTCCCTGATAAGGCCGCGCATCCTGTCCCACTTTCCTTCCATATCAGCAACCAGCTTAAACTGTGTCCGGCAGCGGTCAAGATTGTGGCCTTCCCGTTGAATTTTAAAATAGGTGTCCCCCTCAAGGTAATCGGTGAGAAAACGCATGCCGCATTCCAAAGTCATCAGCTTTGCGCCCATTGGCATCATTTCCACCTCCGTTGGGGTCAGGCTGTTGGAACAGCCTTTCAGATAGCCTCTGGTATAAGTTTCAAAAAGGTCGAGATCAAACCAGATTTTTGAAAGATCCGGTTCGTCTTCTTCCCCTGTGCTGGCCCCAAAACGGATGGAATCCCCGAAGTCGTTCAACACAGTGCCTGGCATCACTGTGTCAAGATCAATGACACAGATGGCCCTGCGGCTTTTTTCATCAAACAGCACGTTGTTCAGCTTGGTATCGTTGTGGGTGACACGCAGGGGAATCTCCTTTTTATTCAACAGAGTGGTGATCGCTCCCATATCCTTCTCGCGCTTCCTGACAAATTCTATTTCCTCCCGCACTGAGGCGGCGCGGCCCAGAGGATCCCTTTTCACAGCATCGAGAAATGCCTGGTACCGCACAGGAGTATTATGAAAATTCTTGATCGTTTCATGAAGGTTTCCGGCGTCAAAGTCGGACAGAAGAAACTGAAAACGGCCAAAGGCCACGGCGCTTTGATAAAAATCCTCGGAACGCTCCACCTGGTCAAAGCTCACGGCGTTCTCAATAAAACGGTAACTGCGCCAATAAGAACCGATGGAATCCCGATAGCAGTAATTCCCTCCCGGCATGGGAAGAAAGCTGAGGGTCTCCCGGGAGGGATCCCCGCCGCCGCGCTCAATTTTATCCTTTAAAAAGGTTGTGATACGCGTGACATTTTCCATAACCTGCATAGGATTTTTAAATATTTCATGATTGATTCGCTGGAGGACATACCGGCTGGTACTGCCGTCAGCCTGCCGGCAATATACAGAGAAGGTGTCGTTAATATGGCCGTTGCCAAATGCCTTGCAGGATAAAACAGTGCCTGGGAATCCAATTTCCCGGATGACATTATCCAGCTCTGCGCACGCATTTTCCTTCTTCATTAGGAAATACACCGCCTTTTTACATATAAAAACTTCAATCCAGTTCAGAAAAGAAAATATAACAATATTAAATTATACGTGATTTGACTGTTTTTCGCAACTGGTTTTCGGAAAATAGCGTAAAGGAAATTTACAGATGCCCAAAAGTGGAATTCAAAACAAAACCGCCTCCCTTCCGCCGGTGCCGGAAAAGAAAACGGTTTTTTGAGAAATGACGGATTCCTCTATTTGTCCCCATAAATAAACTTATGAAGGGCCTGGTTGTTGGCGTCCAAATCAGGAATCATGACGTCCATAGGGCCGTCGCGGCTGTTGATTCTCGCATATCTATAATAATTCGGCTGGGGCAGGGACATTTCTGAAATGGTATAATTCATAATGGCGGGGGAATCGCCGGCCAGAGAAAGCAGTTCGTTTTTCGTCAGATTGGTCTGAAAAAGGGGAAACGCCTCGTTTAAAAGACGGATCATCGTAGCGGGACTGGCAGTCTTAAACCGGTTGATCAGGGATTGGATAATATTCCTCTGCCGCTGCGTGCGTCCAAAATCGCTGTCGATTTTGCGGATCCTCCCGTAATTGAGGGCGTTTTCCCCATTAAAATGGTTTGGTCCGGCAGGGACAGAAATTCCCAGCGTGTTTTTAAAATAGTTTGCTTCCGCCTGAGTCAGGGTGATATCGACGCCGCCCAGCAGATCAATGATTTTACTGAAGGAGGAGAAATCCATCTTGATATAGCGGTCAATTTTAATTTTAAAATTGGCCTCAATGGTTTCAATCAGAAGCTTGGGGCCGCCCCAGCTGTGGGCGGCGTTGACACGGTTGCTGCTCTTGCCGGGGATGGAAACATAGGTGTCTCTTAAAATAGAGGTCATCTTTAATGTATGCTCCTTCCGGTTGATGGAGAGGATCATATTGGTATCGGAGCGGCCGTATTTTTCCCCGGGACGGGGATCGGCGCCGATGATCAGGATATTTTGAACGTCGGCGGAAGAAATGACCGGGCCCTGTGAAGTGGAGGGATCAAAATGCTCCATTTCCTCGGCGCCTTCGGGCAAGGAACCCAGCTCCTCCGATTCCGCGTGAATAGAACTGACCTCATCAAAGTCCTCCAGGGCCGTGTAGTTGATTTTTTCTAAAAGAGAATAGCCGTAACAAAAAACAGTACCGGCCAAAAGGCATAGAACGCTGACTGCGGAAACGGTGATATAGAGAGCCCTCTTTCCTTTTGGAAGGCGGGATTTTACACTTTTAGGAGAAGAATTTTTTTTAGTTGACATCGTTCACCCTTCTTTTTGTTTACAGATGATAAAACTAGTATGCCGTAAGTGCCCAACAATAACCCCCGTCTGCCCGGGGACGGGATTCCAAATCCATCCTGTTTCCCGATCCAAAGGGGATACCGCGAAAGCGAAAAGCCTGAGACATTTTTCCGAGTCCTGTTTTTCTCGCGGGAATGGATGGAAAAAGACAAGATTTTTCATATTATAACATATTTTTTCCAGGGAAAAAAGTATTTCATTGAGAGTTTGGCAGAGAAAGGGGAATGAAGGGGAAGAAGCGGACAATTCCTTATACGGCAATTGATTTTATTGACTTTTTCTCCCGGCATGTTACAATGAAAACAAGGAGGATTGGTTTTTATGGGATTAGAAAATATCAATCGTTTGAGAAAAGCAATGGGAATGAGCATTGAAGAGCTTTCAAAAAGATCAGGACTTCCGAGGAGCACGGTTTCAAAGCTGACCGCGGGAATTTCCACCAATCCAAATCTGGATACCATTAAGGCGTTGGCAAGGGCTCTCAACTGTAATTTAGCCGTTTTCGACGATGAGGAAGAAGAGGGCGTTAACATGCCCTTCAGCAGGGAGCTGAAGGAGCGGGAGGAGCAGACGGTGCTTCTGCGCTGCTATGAGAGGATCAACTTAGAGGGCAAAAAGAAGCTGGTGGATTACGCGGATGATCTGGTCGCCTCCGGGCATTATACACCTGGGGAGGAAAAGACGGAATATTATGCTGTGGCTCGAAACGGCGGCAAGGGAAACGGAGAGACGTCTGTCAGAAAAATTCACGGCAAGAAATTTGATCCCTCTAAGGTGGAAGGACTGAAGGGGGACAAATTTTAGATGTTTTATTCCCAGAACTATTTTTTGGCGACCAAACAGGCGGGCAGGCTTTTGGGTCAGCTGGAGGAAAAGGCGTTCCCGTTGAATCCTATCGCCCTGTCTCAGAGTCTGGGAATTAAGGTCCTTACCTATCGGGATTTCTGCCATCTGGCGGGGGTGGAAATGAATACCGCCTTTGAAATTTCCCAGGATGGCTTTTCTTCCTGCCTGGAAGGGGAATTCTTTATTGTGTATAATCCGGATATTCGTTCCCAGGGCAGAAGGAGGTGGACCCTGCTTCATGAGCTGAGCCATATTGTATGCGGCCATATTGACGCCCAGGGCCCTGTTCTCCAGGATTATCAGAAACAGCGGCATAGGGAGGCCCAGGCCGATGAGCTGGCCTGCTGCCTGGTTGCGCCCCTTCCGCTGATCCTGCTGTGCGGATTGGAAAATTCGGAAGAAATTTCCGGGGCGTTTGGTATCTCAAGGCTGGCCGCGGATCATATTTTTTTAGATTATCAGCGGTATCTTGAAATGGACGAGCCGCCGGAGCTGGGATATGGAGCCCATCTGTTTCCATATACCCCGTTTGCCCTGCGCGCCGCCCGGAAGGGGCGGCAAACGAGGAAGAGGAAAGCTGTCGATATTGATATTTTATAAAATGTAGAAGGGAATATGTGAAGCATGAAGCTGATTTCGTGGAATGTCAACGGCCTTAGGGCCTGCTTGGGAAAGGGCTTTCTTGATTTTTTTCATCAGGAAAAAGCGGATATTTTCTGTATTCAGGAGACAAAAATGCAGGAGGGGCAGGCGGAGCTTTCCCTGGAGGGCTATTCCCAGTATTGGAACAGCGCTGTAAAAAAAGGATATTCCGGCACCGCTGTTTTTTCCAGGATTGCGCCCCTGTCGGTTGTCTACGACATCGGCTGTGAGGAACACAGCGGCGAAGGGCGTGCCATCACCCTGGAGTTTGAGAATTTCTACCTTGTCAATGTTTATACCCCCAACTCCCAGCAGGAGCTTGCGCGGCTTGATTACCGGATGCTGTGGGAAGATGCCTTCCGGGAATATATTGGAAAGCTGGATCAGAAGAAACCGGTGGTCATCTGCGGAGACATGAATGTGGCGCATCAGGAAATTGACCTGAAAAATCCGAAAACCAACCGGCGGAACGCGGGATTTACCGATGAGGAGCGGAATAAGATGACAGAGCTCCTTCAGGCGGGCTTTGTGGATTCCTTCCGGTACCTTCATCCCGATGCCCAGGGGGCCTATTCCTGGTGGTCATACCGATTCCGCGCCCGGGAGAAAAACGCGGGATGGCGCATCGACTATTTTCTTGTTTCTCAAAGATGGGCGGATAGAATTAAATTGGCGGAGATTCACAGTGAAATCTTTGGCAGCGATCACTGTCCGGTCTCATTGGAGCTGGATGCGTGATCGGTATTTTCCTTTTGGAAAAAATAGTTAGTGAAAAAAGACCTGGGAGATACCTGTTTTTTGTATTGGTTTCTCCCGGGCCTTTTTGTATTGTTTCAGTGACGCTCTCCCCGGTTAAGCCCTGATGGCCCCCAATTGTCATATCCGCGCTTATAGGAAAATTACGCTGAGGCTTGCGGCGTCTAAAAGGGGGGCGGTCAAGAGGTTAGAAACATGAGAGCCTGCGTTATCGTAGGAAAAGCCGCGAAAAAAATCTGTTTTTATTTTTTCCGGCTGGACATAATCCCTAAGCGGTCCAGAAAAAAGTGTTGCCTCCCCAGGAAAGAATGGAGGAGCAGGCGGCTTTTCCAAAAATGAATGAGAAAAAGACATAGAAGGGCCGGCCGTCAACTTAGGGGCAATTTATCGCTGGGGGATGCTGCCCATGAGTTTGCGGAAGGGCAGGAAAGGCGGGGCAATCAAAGGCCGCTGAACGGGTAATGAAAGCGGCGTTTTATGATGTGAAAAAATGGGAAACTTTTAAAATCCGGCGATTCAAGAGTAGAAATGGCCGGTTTTCCTGTCGGCGTGTTTTGTGGAAGAGACTCTTTCCGGTCCGGCATTTTCAGAATAGGAAAAAGCCTGAAAGACAGAAAAAGCCGCTGGGATGGGAGGACCCTTGGCGAAAAAGAGGACTGCCCCTTAATACGGAAAAATAACAGGAAAAAACACCCCCTCAAGGGCAATGGAAAAAGCAATGCGGCTGGCGGAAGCTTTTTGTTGACCTCAAGGGGATGTTGTATCTGTTTTTACATTATAATGGCCTTACCCGGACTGACCGCTGGCCAAGACGGGGGACAGATTTACAGGAAACGCTTGCGAAGCTCGTCTCCCTCTTCAGGGCAGAGATAAGCGGGAGGGATATCGAAAACAGTTTTGCAGCCGGTCTGTCCCTGCTGTTCCATACGGTAGGCGGCACGGGCATACGCGACAATAACACTGGCGGTGAATTCCGGATTGGAATCCAGCTTCAGGCTGTATTCAATCACATGGCTGTTTTCATCCTTCCAGCCGGTCTTTCCGGTGTGAATCACAAAACCGCCATGGGGAATGCCGCTGTGATCCCGCTTCAGCTCTTCCTCGCTGATAAAGTGGACCGTGGTGTCGTAATCAGCGAAATAATTGGGCATGGTCTTGATTTCCTTTTCGATCCGGTCGAGATCGGCGCCCTCCTCAGCGACAACAAAGCATTCCCGGGTATGCTTCTCTCTGGTGGTTAATTCAGGATTCTTTCCACTGCGTACAGCGTCCAACGCGGCGGGAACCGGAATGGTATACTGCTTGGCGTCCTTGACACCGTCAATGCGCCGGATGGCGTCGGAATGGCCCTGGCTGACGCCCTTGCCCCAGAAGGTGTAGGTGCTTCCCTGGGGAAGAATCGCGTGGGAGTACAAACGGTTTAAGGAGAAGAGTCCGGGATCCCAGCCTACGGAAATGACAGCCGTTTTCCCGTTTTTCAAAGCGGCCTCGTTGACTTTGGCGAAATGGGAGGGGATATTGGCGTGGGTGTCGAAACTGTCCACGACGTTAAACTTTCCGGCAAGTTCCGGGGTCTGCGCCGGAAGATCGGTGGCGCTCCCGCCGCAGAGGATCATAACGTCAATTTGATCTGCCATTTTGCAGGCTTCCTCCGCGGAAAGAACCGGTACGCCCTGGGTCATAATGGAAAGGCTGTCGGGGGAACGGCGGGTGAACACAGCGGCCAGCTCCATATCTTCCGCATGGGCAAGCGCGGCCTCTACGCCGCGGCCCAGGTTGCCATAACCGAAAATACCAACTCGAATCATACAGAACATCTCCTTATAAAATATCATTTCAATGAAAAACTGCCAGGCGAATCATAATTTCCCGGCAGCTTTCATTTTATTTATCAGAAATTTCCTTGTGGAATTCCTGAAGGGATTTCACGCCCAAACTGCCGGCTCTTTTTACGGCGGAAATGCCTTCGACAGTAGATTTTGCCGCGGCCATGGTGGTAATATAGGGAACACGGTTTTTAATGGCGGCCTTTCTAATGTAGCTGTCGTCGGCGGCGCTTTTTTTATCAATGGGGGTATTGATAATCAGATCAATTTTTTTGTTGGTAATAGCGTCAAGAATGTTGGGACGGCCCTCGTCAATTTTAGCGATTTTCTCACAGGGAATATTGGCCCTGATAATGGTGTCATAGGTTTTGTTGGTCGCCAGGATATGGAATCCGCAGTTATGAAATCCCTTGGCAACCTCCACCACCTCGGGCTTATCCCTGTCGCTGACGCTGATGAGAACGGTGCCCTCCATTGGAACTTTGGTCTGAGTGGCCTCCTGGGATTTGTAGAAGGCCTCGCCAAAATTGGAGGAAATGCCCAGCACCTCGCCGGTGGAACGCATTTCCGGTCCGAGAATCGGATCGACCTCAGGGAACATATTGAAGGGGAAGACGGCTTCTTTTACGCCATAATGAGAGAATTTTTTCTCTTTCAGGGAAGGAACCGGGGACGGCCGCCCGGTCAGCTGGGAGGTCATAATATCGGTAGCCAGCTTGACCATTTTGATGTTGCACACCTTGGAAACCAGCGGGACGGTACGGGACGCGCGGGGATTGGCCTCCAGCACATAGACCTTTCCATCCTCGATGGCATACTGCATGTTCATCAAACCGACAACGTGAAGCTCCTTGGCGATTTTGCGGGTATAATCCTTGATAGTGGCAAGCTGCTCCTCCGTCAGGTTTTTCGACGGCAGGATGCACGCGGAGTCTCCGGAATGGATTCCGGCAAGCTCGATATGCTCCATAACGGCCGGGACAAAGACATTCTCCCCGTCGCTGATGGCGTCGGCCTCGCACTCGGTCGCGTGATGAAGGAAACGGTCGATCAGAATGGGACGATCCGGAGTGACGCCCACAGCGGCCTGCATGTAATAGGTCATGCCCTCGTCATCATGGACAACCTCCATGCCGCGCCCGCCCAGGACATAAGAGGGGCGCACCATAACCGGATAGCCGATTTCATTGGCTATCTTCAACGCTTCCTCTACATTGACGGCCATACCGGACTGGGGCATGGGAATGTCAAGCTTTTCCATCATTTCGCGGAACAGATCTCTATCCTCGGCCAAATCAATTGCCTCCGGGGTGGTGCCCAGGATATTCACGCCGGCTTTTTTTAGGGAAGCGGCCAGATTCAGCGGGGTCTGGCCGCCGAACTGGGCGATGACGCCCACCGGCTTTTCTTTTTCGTAGATGCTCAGAACGTCCTCCAAGGTCAGGGGTTCAAAATAAAGCTTATCGGAAGTGTCGTAGTCGGTGGAAACTGTCTCAGGATTGCAGTTGACAATAATTGTCTCAAAGCCAAGCTCCTTGAGAGCCATTGCCGCGTGGACGCAGCAGTAATCAAACTCAATGCCCTGACCGATACGGTTGGGACCGCCGCCAAGAATCATAATCTTGGGCTTGCCGGTGGATACGGGGCTTTCATCCTTTATATGATAGCTGGAATAATAATAGCAGGAATTTTCCGTGGCACTGACGTGAATGCCCTCCCAGGCCTCCACAATGCCGGCGGCCTTTCTCGCGCCGCGGATGCTTTCCTCCGGAATCTTCAGCAGGCCGCTGAGATATCTGTCGGCAAATCCATCCTTTTTCGCGCGGGCCAGAACATCGGCCGGCGGCACAGAACCCTCATACCGCTTCAGGCTCTCCTCTTCCTCCACCAGCTCTTTCAACTGCTCAATGAAGTAACGCTTGATTTTTGTCAGTTCATACAGCTCCTCCACTGTCGCGCCCTTGCGCAGCGCTTCGTACATAATAAACTGACGTTCGCTGGTGGGGACATAGAGCATCTTCAAAAGCTCTTCCTTGGACTTGGAAGCAAAATCCTTTGCCCCGCCAAGGCCGTACCTTCCAATTTCCAGGCTGCGGATGGCCTTTTGGAAAGCCTCCTTGTAGGTTTTCCCAATGCTCATAACCTCGCCTACAGCCCGCATCTGTGTTCCCAGCTTGTCGACGGAGCCCTTGAATTTTTCAAAGGCCCAGCGTGCGAATTTAATGACGATATAATCGCCGCCCGGCTTGTACTGAGCCAGGGTTCCGCTTTTGCCGCAGGGGATTTCGTCCAGGGTCAGGCCGCAGGCGAGCATGGCGGAAACCAGGGCGATGGGGAAACCGGTCGCCTTGGAGGCAAGAGCGGAGGAGCGGGAGGTGCGGGGATTGATTTCGATAACGACAATGCGCCCGGTCACAGGATCATGGGCGAACTGGACGTTAGTCCCGCCGATAACCTGGATGGCCTCGACAATTTTATACGCCTGCTCCTGAAGCTTTTTCTGCACATCCTCCGAAATAGTGAGCATGGGTGCGGAGCAGAAGGAGTCCCCGGTATGAACGCCCAGGGGATCGATGTTTTCAATGAAGCAGACGGTGATCATGTTGTTTTTGGAATCGCGGACAACCTCCAATTCCAGCTCTTCCCAGCCGACGATGGATTCCTCCACCAGAACCTGTCCCACCAGGCTCGCCTGGAGGCCGCGCTGACAGACGGTTTTCAGCTCGTCCACGTTGTAAACCAGGCCGCCGCCTACGCCGCCCATGGTATATGCGGGGCGGAGGACAACCGGATATCCCAGCTTGTCCGCGATGGCAAGGGCGTCCTCAACGGAA
The DNA here is from genome assembly GCA_019419895.1 of Clostridiales bacterium. Lineage (GTDB taxonomy): Bacteria > Bacillota > Clostridia > Oscillospirales > Acutalibacteraceae > JAHZIE01. Next base: position 56,636 of record JAHZIE010000002.1, read on the forward strand.
TAGGCCACCTCGCTGCGGGCCATTTCAATTCCCAGGGAATTCATGGTCTTTTTGAACTCAATGCGGTCTTCCCCGCGCTCAATGGCGTCAACCTGAACGCCGATCACCTTGACATTGTATTTATCCAAAACGCCGAGTTTAGAGAGTTCGGAGCAAAGGTTGAGGCCCGACTGTCCCCCCAGGTTGGGAAGCAAGGCATCGGGGCGCTCTTTTTCAATGATCTGGCTGAGCCGCTCGGCGTTCAGGGGCTCAATGTAGGTCACGTCGGCGGTTTCAGGGTCGGTCATAATGGTCGCGGGATTGGAATTGACCAAAACAATTTCGTAGCCGAGCTTTTTCAGCGCCTTGCAGGCCTGAGTGCCGGAATAGTCAAATTCGCAGGCCTGTCCAATGATAATTGGCCCGGAGCCGATTATCATTATCTTATGGATGTCTTGTCTTTTCATTTTTGCTACCTCTCACATATCATAGATTGTCCTCTCAGCGGGCAGGCAAAAAAAAATAAACCCAGGGAGATACCCGTGAGGATACTTTTGTTACTCTATATTTTACAACGGAATGGAAACTGATGCAAGTTTTTTCGTAGACAAGGCGCGGAGAAGATCCCATTTATTTTTTTATTCTGTTTGTTATCAATGACGAAAAAATGAGTTATAATTCTAATATAATATTATATATGGGGAATCAAGGGGTTTCCTACGGAAAATCTTTTGAAAATACACTTTTTTCATCCATGTTTTCCACTGGTATTTAATAATTTTTGCAATTATAAAAAATCATATAAATGAATAATTATTCCTCTGATTCCTGTTTGTTACAGATTTCAATTGCCATAGGGGGAATCCCGAGGATAAATAAAACATTTTTTCGGCGGGGTCTGATAAAATCCGTTTTAATGAACATGTAAAATATATAGAAGCAAAGAAAACGGGACAAGGGAGGAAATGGTTTGGAATACCAATTCCGGAGGGTAAATCACCAGGTGGTGGCGTCTGATTGGAAGGGCGTATTCCAATTTTCCGCTATCACCTGGGAGAAAGCCGCGCGGGAGCTGGAGGAATTTTGGGAGTCGGAAAAAGCCGGTTGATTTTTTACCAGGACGGCGGTATGATAAAAATAAATTGGTAAAAAGTCAGGAGGATCACCATGGAAAAGGGCAGAACCTTATATGTGACGGATCTGGACGGCACTCTTCTGACAGAGAAAAAGACTCTTTCGGAAGAGACCGCCGCCTGCCTGTCCTCCTGGCTGGAAAGCGGCCGCCTCAGCCTTTCCATCGCTACTGCGAGGAGCGCCCTGTCCATTGGAGAGATTCTCAGGGTTCTTCCGCTGAACCTCCCCCTGATCCTCATGAATGGGGTTTTCCTTTACGACTGGAAGGAGAAAAGATATTTTTCGGCGGAATATCTCGGCGGCGCGAGGGCAGAGGAAATTTTAAAAATTCTTGGGAATTTCGGGCTTTCCCCTTTAGTCTATTCCCTAAAGGAGAAGGAAGATCTGGAAATTTGGTACGAAACCCTTGATAATCCCTGGAAGGCTGTTTTTTATGACCAGCGGAGGGAAAAGCAGGGGAGGCGTTTCAGAACGTCGGCGGGGTTTCAGAAGCTTCCGGCGCCCTTTGCCGTCTACATGACGCTGATGGATGACAGGGAAAGGCTCGCTCCCGCCTATGAGGCGGTCAAAGGGCTGGAAGGCGTTTCGTCTGTCTTTTATCCAGATAATTATACCCAGGGATGGTTTTTGGAGATTTACAGCGGAAGGGCCAGCAAAGGAAGCGGGGTCAGGAAGCTCAAGGCGCTCTGTAAGGCGGAGCGTGTGGTGGTTTTTGGGGATAACTACAATGATATGGATATGTTTCAGGCGGCGGATGAGGGCTACGCCGTGGAGAACGCGGTGGAGGAGCTCAAGGCCGCGGCTACCGGCGTGATCGGCTCCAACCGGGAAGACGGCGTGGCAAAATGGCTGGCCGCCCATCTTTGAAAAAGCCCTTTATTTCGGCTGATTTCACCGTTTGCCTGGATGGATTCCCTTCAGGGATTGCCCTATGAAAAAAGAAGTGAGACAGAGGGGGAAAACGGCAGATGGAACAATCGCAAAAGTGGATCAATCACGCGAACCGGATCGTCTTTTTTGGAGGGGCCGGGGTTTCCACCGAGAGCGGAATCCCGGACTTTAGGAGTGTGGACGGGCTGTACCGGCAGCAATACGACTATCCTCCCGAAGAGATTTTGAGCCATGAATTTTTTTATGCCCATACAGAGGAATTCTACAGGTTTTACCGGAACAAAATGCTTTATCCAGCCGCAAAGCCCAACCAGGCCCACCGTAAGCTCGCGGAATTGGAACAGGCCGGCAAGCTGATGGCCGTCGTGACGCAGAAGATTGACGGTCTTCACCAGAAGGCCGGCAGCCGGAAGGTTTATGAACTCCATGGCTCCGTCCACCGGAATTACTGTGTTGGGTGCGGACGTTTCTATTCCCTGGCGGATATGGGGAAGGAGGGGATTCCCCGCTGTTCCTGCGGGGGAATCATAAAACCCGATGTTGTGCTCTATGGGGAGGCGCTCAGGGAGGAAACTATCCAGGGAGCGGTGGACAGCATCAGCGGGGCCGACCTTCTGATTGTGGGGGGAACCTCTTTGAATGTTTACCCCGCGGCCGGTCTGCTCAGATATTTTCAAGGGGAGCATATTGTCCTGATCAACCGGGATCCGACTCCCTTTGACGCCCAGGCGGATCTCCTGATTCAAGAACCCATAGGGCGGGTCTTTGCCGGAATTCATGTCTCGTCCTGAAATACGATAAATCGCCTGTGAAAATTCGGGCCGTCCATTCTCCTGTGGTTTTGCCATGGAACGGACGGCTTTTGTTTTATTCTTTCCGAAAAAAACGGAAAAATACTGTGGTTCCTTGGCTTCCAGGCGGAGCTTCTAAAAAGCATGTTTTTCCTCAGGAGAAAAGGGAAGGAGGAGGCAAATGGAGAGTCCGGTTTGGGATTCCATGGGAAATGATAGGAAGAACAGGCGGATGCCGCTCTTGTGAAACCGCCACAAGGGGAAAGAGCTCCCAGGGAAAACGCTTTCCATGTATGTTTCCGGAGGCATGGGATAACGAAACTCCGAAACCGGTTCGCCGTATGGCGGAACTGGCCCCTCCCCCTTTCTCTTCCGAAAAGAATGGATAGCCGGGGCTTGGGGGAAAAGAAAAGGCTTCCTCCCAAAGGAGAAAGCCTAAATAAAGTGAAGATAAAGCATTACCAGGAGAACCGCTCCATAGTACCGCCCACGCCCAGCTTTTTGCAGAGACCATCGGAAGGGGTGGAATAGTCTCCATCCTCTTCACCGGCAAAGCAGGGATCGGCGATAAAACTGTGGGCGTCCTGTCCGCTTTCTCTCTGATATGCGGCAAACTGCCCCAAATTGTAGCTTTTTCCATTGATATGCCAATACAGCCCGTCAGAGGATTTATAGTAACAGTTATCGTCCATCTCCATCTGGGCGGCCGCCTCGGGGGCGATGATGGAATACAAGGCGGCGCCAAAGGGGGATTCAAAGAAGATATTCCGCCGGATGCTCAGGCTGCCGCCCGGGCTGGGCTGGTCGATTCGCCAAAGAAACAGGTGATGCCCCATGGGCTCCGGGTAGATCTCCGACTGACGGGGAGGCTCCTCCCCCTGCATGGCGAAGCCGCCGCTGGCACGCGCGCAGATATTGTCGTCAAAGTGGGTTTCGACGGGAAGGCGATCCCGGCATTCGTAGGCGGCCATGCCGTATTTTACGAAAAGATTGTCGCGGAAGGAAACCCTTCTGGCGGGCAGGCAGTTGTCCCCACCCTGGTGGGTGACGCAGGAATCATAGATCTCGTAAAAAGAGCAGGCGGTGACCTGGATATCATCGGCGCTGTCCCAAAATTCGATACCATTTCCAAACCGGATCCGGAGGTTCCGGTTCCAAACAGCTCCGCCGATATTATGAAAGCCGCACCGCCGGATAGTCAGATTGTAAGGGCGAATAGCCTGAAACCCATGGACGCCCCCGTTTTTAAAGCAGAGATCCTGGAGAATAATGTCGTGCTGTCCATAGGCCATACGGCGCTCCATCCCATTAACGCTCCACAGGGCGCATTCGATTTGATGGTAGAAGGCGCCGGGATTTTTTTCCGAATAGAGATACAGTTTTTCCGGCGCCGTGATTTCCTCCGGTTTGACGGAATTCCCGGCAATTCCCAAATGGGTAAAATACCACTCCCCCTGATGGCGGAGATCGGACAGCTCCCACCGGAGATTTCCGAAAGAGGCCCCGTCGTCAAAAATCAGGTTGCACGCCTCGCTGGGCAGAACCCCGGCGTAGGACCAGAGGTTTCCTCCTTCATGCTTCCATGCGCTCTCGCCCGACAAATCGGCGGAACCCAAAAAGGTGGGGGCGTCCCCCTCTCCATATGCGCCGTAGGTGATGGGATTGCCGTCGTCCCCGTCAGTGAGAAGGAGAGAATCACGGGTGACGGTCCCCCGCTTAAAGAGGAGGGTGTCCCCCGGCAGGAGGGAAACGGCGCGGTAATCCTTTTTGGGCGCCTCTGGGGACAGCCCACTGTTGGAATCCTTTCCCAGAGAAGGATCCACATAATAACACTGGCTCATAATAACTTCCTCGCTTTCACGTTCATTGGGAGATCTATTGAATAGCTTCTTCGGCTTTTTGGACTGTCCGGCAGAGATCCTTGATCACCTCTCCGGCGAGGATCAGACCGGCAACGGAGGGAACAAAAGAAACGCTCCCCGGGGCGGGACGCCCGGCGGTCCCCTTTTTTTCCATTTCACCAAGGGCGGGAGGAATCGGGGCAAGGGGCTCTTCCTTGGAATACACCACCTTGAGGGAGGGGATTCCCCTGGCTTTGAGCTCCCGTCTCATGACCCGCGCGAGAGGGCAGACGGAGGTATGAAAGATATCGTCCACCTCAAAGCGGGTGGGATCCAGTTTGTTTCCGGCGCCCATGCAGCTGATGACAGGCGTGCCGGCCTTGTAAGCTTCCTCGATGAGCAGGAGCTTTGACGAAACGGTGTCAATGGCGTCCACAATATAATCAAAAGAGGAAAGAGGGAGAAGATGGGAAGTCTCCGGCTGGTAAAAAAACGGATGGACCTCCACCTCCGCCTGAGGATTGATTTCCAGGGCGCGCTCCTTCATGACCTCCACCTTTTTCCTTCCGATTGTTTTAGTGGTGGCAATCAGCTGGCGGTTGATGTTGGAGGGGGAAACGTCGTCGCTGTCGCAGAAGGACAGAAAGCCGATTCCACCGCGAACCAGGGCTTCCGCCGCGTAGGAGCCCACGCCGCCGATCCCAAAAACCGCCACTCTCGCGGAGGACAGGCGCGCCATGGCGTTATGCCCCAAAAGCAGTTCAGAGCGGGAGAAGATTTCCATAACAGGCACCTTTCAATAATAATGTTTAAATTTTTCCAAGCCGGTTGTGCCTCATAAAAGGGAAGGAACAACTTCTCCTTGTGGGAGAGGAACACAGAAGGCAGGCATATTTTTTCAAAAAATCAGGCGAAAAAACAAGACGCGGCCCGGCGCTCTTTTTTCTTTATTTTTGATGAAAGATATAAACTCCAGCGCAGCCAAGCTCCACGGCCGGAAGAAACCCGGCGGACCGATAAAAACGGAGTGTCTGTGGAGTGGGATCAGTTGTCAGGGTGATTTGATAAGCGTGGCGGTATCGGTGGAGAGGTTCCCTGATGAGCCGGGTTCCGATTCCGCGATTCCAGTATTCCGGCAGGACAAGGAGATCCTGGACAGAAACAATAGCCCCCTCCCCACGGCCCGTAGAATCCCCACAAGCCGCTGTCCATCCCGGGCGGCTAAAATCGAAGGGAATTGGAAAAAGCGGATTTAAGCAGCTCAGGGCGGCTGGTGTAATTCTCCCACCCAGCGGAACGATAAAGTGCCATAATTTCTTCTTCACAGTAAGAAAGATATTCCTGGATTGCGATCTGTTCCATCTCATTCCTTCTGAGAGACAGTGAGGTCTTAGCTGGGAATACCGCTCTTTGTTTTTCCTTGTACTCAGCCATGGCAATAAAAAGAAGCTGTCATTTGGATAGAAATTGAGAGACAGCGGAAAGCAGGGCGTCCATTTCCTCGTCGGTGCCGATGCTGATCCTCAGATACTGATCGATACCGGGCTGCTTGAAGTAACGGACCAGAATACCCTGCTCCTTGAGGTAGGAAAAAAGGGAAGCCGCGTCTGTGCCGGGCCTTGTGGCGAAGATGAAGTTGGCTTTTGAATCCAGCACCTGAAAGCCCATTTCCTTCAGTTTGGGGACGATCCGTTCCCGGGTGTTCATCATTTTCCGGACGGTTTGGCGGAAATATTCCTCATCTCTCAGAGAAGCCTCGGCGCAGGCGATGGCCAGGCGGTCGAGGGTGTAGGAATTAAAGGAGTTTTTGACCCGATCCAATCCGGCGATGAGATCCTTGTGCCCGGCGGCAAAGCCCACGCGGAGCCCCGCGAGCCCCCTGGATTTGGAGAGGGTCTGCACCACAAGAAGGTTGTCATATTCATGAATAAGCCCCAGCATGGATTCCCCGCCAAAATCCACATAGGCCTCGTCGATGATCACCACCTGATCTGGATGGGTTTCCAGAATCCGGATGATGTCTTCCTTTCCCAGAAAGAGGGTGGTGGGGGCGTTGGGATTGGCGAGAACAACGCCGCCGCAGGGACGGAGAAATTCCTCCACGGGGATGGAGAAATCCTCCTTCATGGGAACCTGACGGAAGGCGATGCCGTAGAGCTCACAGTAAACAGGATAAAAGCTGTAGGATATCTGGGGGAACAGGATAGGGCTGTCCCCGCCGAAAAAGGTTTGGAAGGCGATGGCGAGCACCTCGTCGGAGCCATTTCCGGCAAAGACTTGTTCCACCGAGAGGCCGTTTCTGTCGGCAAAGGCCTTTCTCGCCCCATAGCCGTCGGCGTTGGGGTAAAGGCGCAGGGTGACCGGATCGAAGTTTTTCAGGACCTCGGCAACGGCGGGAGAAGGGGGATAGGGACATTCGTTTGTGTTGAGCTTAATCAGCTTTTGACCGTCTTTTGGCTGCTCGCCGGGAACATAGGGATTCAGCTCCCTTGTTTTCTGGTTCCAGAATTTACTCATATGGCTTCTTACCTTTCTATATTTCATTTCTACAGCCTATACAGCCCGCCGCGCGTCTTCGGCGGTGAGAATTTTATTCTGACGGCAGTAATGAAAAAGATACTGCTGGGCAATTCCCGCATAGGGAGAGAAGAACTCCGGGGTACGGCCGGGAAACAAAAGGGCCATGGCTCTTTTCATCCATACGTCCATAGGAAAAGCGTCCATCCGCCCCATGCCGTAGAGGAGGGCGCATTCCGCCACCTTTGGCCCCACCCCAAGAATTGTCATAAGGGAAGCGCGGGCCTCCTCAATAGGGGCGCGGACCAGCTCCTCCAAATGGATTTTCCCCGAGGCCACTTTATCGGCGGCGTCCAGCAGATACTTGGCACGGAAACCGCACCGCAGGGGAGCCAAATCCTCAACGGTCAGCCCGGCGACAACATCGGGAGGGGGAAAGGAGGCGAGCCCGCCGCCGGCAGATTGGCCGAAGCAGTGACAGAACCGTTCGATAATCCCTTTGATTCTGGGGATATTATTATTCTGGGAGATGATAAAGGAACACAGGGCCTCCCAGGGCTCCTGGCGGAGGATGCGGATGCCGGGCGCGTTGCGGCAGGCGGCCGCGAGCTGTGGATCCCGCAGGGAAAGCTCCCGGCGGATAAGGGCATAATCCCGCCCCAAATCAAAATAAGGGAACCAGACAGACAAAAATTCCTTTTCATCCATCCCCTCGAACAGGAGGCTTCCGTCTGGGTGCTGGATAATTTTCAAATAGCGTCCGAAGGCCACGCCGTGGAAGGAGGAGGCCTCCCCCCGTCTCCCAGCGGAAGCATTGGCCGCACGTAAAAGTATCCTCCAGGGAAAGGCCGTCCGCATCTTCCAGCAATATTCCTCTGGGGGTTTGAGTCAGTTTCATAAAAAATCTCCTTAAATTAGCAGCCGCCTGAAGAATAGGGCGGAAGACGCCATGTGCCGGACGCGATTTCAAGAGAAATTCTTTTCACTCTCAAAAACACAGGACTTTTAAGGCTATTATATCACAAATTGTCGGGATGTGAAACTAGAAGGCGCTCCCTTTTTGCTAATAGTGGAAGAGAGGGGAAATCAACAGATTAAACCATTTTTTCCACCATATTTCCCTTCTCTGAGGACGAAATCCGGGGGATACAAGGTATGCATTAATTGGTAATAAAAGGAAATTTAACCGTAAAGAAGATGTATAATTTTTAAACTTTTCTCTGAAATACAATATTTTGTGATAAAAATAGAGACTTATCCAGAATATAGTGCTGTCTGAAAAGGTATGGAAAAATGGGATATGGCGGCTGTTTAAAGATTATACAAGCTGTATTTTCAAAAACTTTACATAATCGTTGTGGAAAACTATGTGGAAAGTGTGGAGAAACCAGGTGGAAAGATGGAAAACCATCTGGACAAGCCGCAGATTTTCCGACAAAAGGGGATTGTGGAGAACGGAGAGATGTTTATTTGTGGAAAACAGATTATGTCAACTTGCCTACTACTCCCGGTAAATGGAAAAAATATCCTGAAATAAAGGAAAAATACAGGAATTGCATATACATTTTCTGTATATACAAAACATAAAAAATTATTCCCCTTTTTTCTTTTCACACTTTTCCGTCGCGGCGGCCGGAGGATAAGAGGTCAAAAACCATACGGCCCGCTCAATGGAGTCCCTGGAGCTCCCCCAGTCCCCACCGGCGTTTCGGTAATCATACATAGAACAGTATTTGCTGATATCCCCGGTGACCTCGTCGAGATATTTTTTTGCCAGCTGGGCGGTAACTTTTGAAAAATCGCCATATTTTTTCTTATGGATCTGCTTCTGCCCCTCCTGAAGCAGCACAGCGGCGTGGGGAAGGCAGAGGCAGGGCTGTTCCCCATACAGTTTGGCAAAATCAGGTTCCCCCTGCCACAGGCGGAAGATGGTGGCGAGCATCCGCTCCATCCCCCATTGAACCTTGTCGCAGACAAAACAGCTCGCTTCTTGTTTGAGCAGCTCAAGGGGCTGCCCTTTGGACGCTCCCCTTTCGGCAATGGCGTCGAATTCCTTTTGAAGCTCTTTGAGATGGCTTTCCAGGGTCAGGGCTACCGAAAGGCGGTTGCGCTGGGCGAGCATCATCTGAAAATGATGGCGGCAGAAGCCCAGCCGGTTGGTTTCCATCCGAACGTCGGGCTCCATCATGGCCGCGCCGGTAATATATTCCACCATCCGCCGCTCCAGCTGGTTGCGCATACGGCAGATAGGACAGCCGTCCTTAGGTTCAAAAACCTCGCTGATGGGTATGGTGCAGATATCCTCTCTCATGATTATCATCCTTTATCTTTGATTTTATTAAGCAGCCGCTTTTTGTCTCTGAAGAAGGCGCGTTTCTTATAGAATATTGTATCATACCGGGATGGGAAAACAAATAAAAATTTCCCCATAAATTGCGGCTTGCTATAGCTATTCCAAAAAAGATATGCTATGATACAGAACAGAAACCTGTCATCCAAAGGAGGAGTTTTATGCCGTGTATTGAAATGAAGGTTAACATCCCTGTAACGGAAGAAAAGGAAAGGGCGGTTAAGACTGAGCTTGGAAAGGCGATTGCCATCCTGCCGGGAAAATCGGAGCAATGGCTGATGGTGACGGTAGAACCGGAAACCACGGTTTATTTTCAGGGAAAAAAGGATAGCCCCCTGGCTTTTGTCGCTGTCAGCCTTTTTGGAAAGGCCGACGGCGGGGAATATGACAGGCTGACAGGAGAGATCTGCAGAATCTGTCAGGAAATCCTTGGAATACGACCGGAAAACGTCTATGTAAAATATGAGGAAATTCAGTATTGGGGCTGGAACGGCCGTAATTTTTAGGTGCCAGAAGCCTTGCAGGGCCTGGAAAACTGGAAAAGAAGAAAGGCAGGAATCATGATGGTCGAAACACAGCTGCGGATTTACGAGGTGCCGCAGGGATTGGAGAGCAAAAGCGGATATGCCGTGACAGTGAACGGCAGGCCTTTGGGATTATATGACGCCAAGGTGCTGTTTCCGCCTTTTCAGTATGTAAAAAGGGCTCCTTTCGGGCTGTTTGATTTTGAGGGGGAAGCGGTGATTGAAATTACCCCTCCCGTTGAGGTCCGACAGGTGGATATCCGCCCCAAATCCCGGAAAATTCCCTTTGAGCTCAGGGAGGGGAAAATCAGGATTGTGCTGACGCGCCCGGAAAAATTTTCCGTGGAGCTCAACGGCGGGATAGAGTATGCCCTTCATCTGTTTGCCAATCCTCTGGAGAGGTGGCGGCCGGAGCCGGACGGGAAGGACGTTATCTATTTTGCGCCCGGCGTCCATCATATCGGGGACTATGAAATCCCCAGCGGAAAAACGGTTTATCTGGCTGGCGGCGCCTATGTCTACGGCAAGCTGATCACGGAGAAGGACTCGGAAAACATCCGCATTTTTGGACGTGGAATTCTGGACGGCCGGGACAACGAGCGGGGCGGCCTGAGAACGGTGGAGCTGCAGTTTACAAGAGACGCCTATCTGGAGGGCATCACCATTGTTGACGCTCCCAACTGGACCTGCCGCGTTTTCGGCAGCGACAGGGTGAACATTTATAATGTGAACATCTTTGGCTGGCGGGGCAACACCGACGGCGTGGACGTCTGCGGCTCCCGCCATGTGGATGTTTCGGGAATGTTCATCCGGAACTGGGACGACGCCCTGGCGGTGAAGGCCTTTAACACCGGGGATGTGGATGAGGTTTATTTCCATGACTGCATTGTCTGGAACGATTTCGCCCGTCCCATTGAGGTAGGGTATGAGAACAGCGCCGACCGTATCCACAACGTCCGTTACCGGGATATCGACATCATCCATTCCATGTCCGGCTATCCCCTGATCGGAATCCACCAGGGGGACAGGGCGGAAATTTACGATATCCTTTTTGAGAATATCCGGGTGGAGGACGCCCTGGGAGGCCAATTCATCGATCTGCGCATAAAGCCCTCGGCCTGGAACGCGGACGGACGGACGGGAAGAATTCACGGCGTTACCTTCCGGAATATTTATCTGAACGGAAAGCCGGGACTGGATAAGCTCCCTGAAAAATCCCGCATTGAGGGCTACAGTGAGACAAGTACCATAGAAGATATTGTCTTTGACAATGTTTACATCAGCGGCAGGCGGATCACCTCCGCGGAGGAATGCGGTCTTAACTGCCTGGCATATACAAAGAATATCCGGTTCCTTCCGCCGGCGGAGCCTGTCCCGGAAGAGGAACTTTTGGTTCCGGTTCAGACAGAGCTGAAAATTCTTTCTTCCGTCCTGGGGGATCATGGCATTTATGACGTCACGGCGGTTGTCACCGCGAGAAACTGCTCGGAAAAGGATCGGGCAAAAGGGGAATTCTGGGTGGAGGCCTATCCCAAGACCGAATGCGCCGGTTTGGAAAATGGGGCGATCTCTTATGACTTGAATCCGGGAGAAAAGCTGGAAAGGCGGCTTTCCTTCTCCCTGCGGTCGGGAAAATACTTTGTGACAACCCAGTCGAAAATCATTGATGTGAAACTGGATTGGACCCTTTTGGAGCTGGAAACCCCGGTTCCGGAGCTGGAAAGCCCCGATAGGGCGTCCTTGGAGGAGTTTTCACGCTCCGCTTCCCAGGAGTTTTATAATCTTCAGGGGGAAAAGGCTGGGGGAATAACTGTCGCCCGCAGCGGCGGCTCACTGCTGATCGGCGGGGAAATTTTTGACCGCGCGGGGGCGGACGACGGCTTTCAGCCGGTGGTTGACGACCCGGATATGGTGTATTCCTGTCTGAACGTGCCGAAAAAAGAAGCGTGCATTGATATTTACGTCAGCGAGAAAAATCCGCCGGCGCAGGGGGAGGTTATGTTCCTGATTCCGGAAACAGGCTTTGGAGAGACGACCGCCCTGCAAATGGGCGGGGACGGGCCGGTGGTTGCGTCGGAGCTGCGAAATATCGCGGAAATTACCTATGTCTTTAAAAATCAGCCCAAGGTTCGCGGAATCTGCCATATTTCCCTGGATCCGGCTAAGATAGGGGAGCGCACCGAAAAGGGCTACCGCTTTTTCGCCTCCTTTCCCATGGAACAGCTTGGCATTGCCCCGGGGCAGGAGGAATTTTTGATGGAGCTGGTGGTGAATACGGTTTTGCCCGGCGCCGATCATTTTGACTCAGTGGCCATGTACCATTCCCTCCGTCCGGAAAGCTGCGTGCAGATGTTCGGCAGATACCGTCTGGTATAGCGAGAAGCTTCTTTGAGACGGGGCTGCTGTTCAGGAAGGCCTCCATTTTGCAAAGACGTTTTGTAACAATCGAAACCGCCCATTGAGCGGGCGGCTTACACAGGTTCTATGAGAGGAATTCCCATGGAACCTGTTTTTTTAGCCCTTGGGTCCAGGCGTCAAAATTCCGGCGTTTTTATGGTGATATCAGGATTTTAAGGACCCCTCTGATTTGAGTTTTTAAGAAGGGAGGAGAAGTTTAAAACGGATTTCCCGCCAGGGCTGTTTTTCAAAAGGGAGAAGTGTGAAAATGTCCCCTCCGCTTTTTCTGCTTCCCAAAGGCCTTTTAGGCTGAAAAAGCCAGGGAAGAAAAGGGAAAACCGTGGCGGAAGGATAAGTATAACCCTCCATCCGTCCATCGTAAAGAGGGGCCTTCGCGGGCATTTTGACATGATTTTAGGAGGATGCCCCGGAATTTGGGGTTATCGGCAGAGGAAAAGGGGGACGGATTGTCGGCGGCAGGGAAAGAAGGGGAAGGTCAATCCATGAGACCGATTGACAGGAATTTTGAAACATGCTACAGTTAAAATGGTAATTTGTACAAATTTTCGGAAATTTATTTTGCGGAGAGGGATCCCTATGTATCAATTTATTATTGTGGATGATGAAGAAATTATCCGTAAAGGGTTAGCTAAATTCTTTGACTGGTATTCCATGGGCTTTGAGCTTGTGGGACAGTTTGAGGACGGCAGGGACGCGATTGAATTTCTGGAACAGCGCCCGGTGGATGTTGTGTTGACGGATGTCCGCATGTATGAGGTTTCAGGACTTGAATTGGCCGGTTATATCGCCGACCGGCATCCTCAGATTAAGGTGATCATCCTCAGCGGATACCGGGAATTTGAATACGCCAAGCAGGCCATGAGCTACGGCGTGTGTGATTATATCCTCAAGCCGGTCAGCAGGGAGGAGCTGTATAAGGCGTTTATGCGGCTGCGGGAGGTTTTGGATAAGAACCGGGAGGAGATGAGCGCAGCCTCCCTCCCCTTCTCCCATTATGGGGATAAGGCCTATGAGCGGATTCTTTCCTGCAACAACAGACTGGTGGCCGCGGTGATGGCTGGGAACGCCGATGAGGTTTACAAGGCGCATGAGGAATGGTTCTCCTTATTGGAGGATTCTCCGTCGGAGGTTTTGTTTTTTGTGATTTCCAACGTGATTGAGGAAATTTACATCCGGTTTTCCCAAATGGGAATTCTGCTTGACGAGGATCTCCAGAAGGAGAAGGTGTTTTCCCGGCTGGGAGAGATCTCCATTCCTGAGCTGTTTTCCGTCACCGGCCAGCTGCTGCTGCGGTTCTGTCATTTTTTATCTGAAAAAAAGGAAAGCTCGGAGGAAAGTATGATCCTCAGGGCAAAGCAGTATATTGAGGATCACCTGGCGGAAAATTTTTCTATTGAGGATATCGCGAAAAGTGTTTTTCTGAGCAGCAGCTATTTTTCAAGGGAATTTAAAAGCCATACGGGTCAGAATGTGATCGACTACATTATCGATCGCAGGATGAAACGGGCGATGGAGCTTCTCAGAGAGGGGAAATACAACGCCAATGAGATCAGCGCTATGGTCGGGTATGCCGACTCGAAATATTTTTACCGTTCTTTTAAGAAGCATACAGGTTTCACAGTGAGACAGTACCAGAAGATGATCCATTGAGGTCAATGGAAGAGAAGAAGGGTGTTTTTGGTGGGGATAAAGCCGTACAAAAGGTTGAAAAAAGCGCGCTCCTGGAAAATATGGCAATATTTGAAGAATTATAAATTCAACAGCATCCTGCTGAGAAATTTCGCCATTATCATTATATTGGTGGTTTTGCCCAGCTGCACGCTGAGCTTTATTTACAGCCATAATACCAAATCCATTCTGCGGGAGGAAGTCAGTTCGGAGAATATGAATACCCTTTACCGCAGCTCGGATATGCTGGAAAGCACCCTGAACCAGATGAAACGGTTCTGCTATAATCTTTCGGTGGAGCAGGATACCCGGCTTTTCATCTTTTCCAATAAAAATGAGATGGTGGAGTCGGGGCTGGGGGAAAGAATTATAGAAAAGATCACTATGTATAAGCTGATGTATGACTATATTGATTCCATCTACCTGTATTCCGAGCAGACGGGGCTGGTGGTTTATCAGGGGGAAATCGTCTCGCTCAATGAAGTGCCGGACAAGTCCTGGGCCTATGCCTATATAGGCATGAAGGATGGGGAATATCAGATTCAGTCGAGAAGGAAAAATGAAAAATATCCTTATCTTTTATCCCTTATCTGCCCGATCAACAACGGCTATTCCACCAATATCGGGGCGGTGGTGGTCAACATTGATGTGGAAAAGCTGGGGGCTCTCATCAACAGCAACGGCCGCATTACGCAGGAACTTCTGATTTTGGATGACAGCGGCGCCCTCTATTACAGCAGCGACAGGAGTATGCTGGATCATCCTGACGAGGCTATGCGCGCCCTGTCTTTTCTCAAGGAGAGCCGGGGGGATTTTTCTGAAATCAGAAAGATCGGGGATCAGGAATGGATTGTATCCTGCGTAACCTCCAGACTCCAGCCGTGGAAGTATGTCCTTTTGAGCCCAATCTCCTATTACGAGGGGAAATTTGACAGTCTGGCCGCCTTTATGGTGGAAACTGCCGCCATTGTAGTTGTCCTGGGACTTATTGTGTCCTATCTAATCACCCTGCGCTCCTTTCAGCCGGTGAGCAGCATTATGGCCGTCATTGGACAGAATCCAGTGGGAAAGAGCTATGTTTCAGGTGAAAACTACAGGAATGAGATACAGTATATCACCAGTATGGTGCGCCATACCCAGGAAAAGAACAGCACCCTTCAGATGGAACTGGACGAAAGAATGGAGAAATTGAATAATTCCCAGCTTCTCGCCCTGCAAAGCCAGATCGATCCTCATTTTCTTTACAACACCCTGGACACCATCAGCTGGATGGCTATCGACGATATGGGAGGGGAAAACCGGGTTTCGGAAATGATCAGCGCCCTTGCCCAGCTGCTGCGCATCGGACTGGAGCGCAGCAATTACCTTGTCCCGGTGGAAAAGGAAGTTGAGCACGCCAAGCAGTATGTGAAAATCCTGGAGCTGAGATATACCGACAAACTCAAGGTCTACTGGGATATCAGCCCTGACATTTTGGAGTGCATGATGGTCAGGCTGTCCATACAGCCGCTTGTGGAAAACTCCATCAGCCATGGCCTGAGGGCAAAGCGGTATGAGGGGACCATCCGGATCAGCGGCCGTCTTATCGAAGATATGGTGGTTATTTCCGTTGAGGACAACGGAGTCGGAATGACAGAAGAGAAAATACAGGAGCTCAATCAGGAGCTTCGCAGGGAGTATAATCTGGACAGCGATCATATCGGCGTCAGAAATGTCAACCAGCGTATGAAGCTTCTGTTTGGAGAGAAGTCCGGGATTATTGTCAGCGCCCGGGAGAACGGCGGCGGTGTGGCGGTTACGATGATATTCCCACGGCAGCCTCTCCGGACGATGGAACAGCATGAAAATCATCAAAACAGCTGATATCGGCGCGGCCGTTCAGCGGAAAAGAAGGGATGGGAATGGATGCCATGATAGAACGCCATTTTTCAAAGATGTCCCGCTATATTTGGGGGCGGGAGGCAAAGGAGTATGACTGGAGGCTGTTCCGCAGCGTGTTTCAGGCAGACAGAACCGCAGGGCTGACCCTGCTTTTTACCTCTGGTGATGACAGTGTGGTTTATGTCAATGGAACGCTTGTCTGTCGGCAGCCAAAGAGATCTTTTGATTATGAACAGGGCTTTTATGAGGTGGATTTGGAGCGTTTTGCCAGCCCCGGGACCAATGTTCTGGTCGTCATGGGATGCCGGATGAGGAATTATGGAATCAGGGCCGAGGTTGTGCAGGGGGATACCGTTGTGGCAGCTACAGGGGATTCCTGGAAAACGCGGCTACACCCCTGTTACCGCAACGGCGCCCTTTGCTGTTCTCCTCCCCTGGAGCCAATGCGCCATATGGAAGAACAATATGACGCGTCAGGGGAAGAGGATTGGCACAGCGCCGGATATGACGACAGCGACTGGGAGGGCTGCTTGGTTGTAGACGGCTTGGAGGGCGTGCCTTCCGGGCTGAGAAAACAGGCCGACGAACAGCTGTCGGACGATCTTATCCTTCCCAAAGGCGTATGCCTTTCCATGTGGAGCAGTCCGGAGAAAGGGCATTATTTCCGGCTGGAAGGAGAAAATACCGTCAAAAAACGGTTTTATATCGCCAGGCTTATGGCGGAGGCCGCCGGAGAGGCGGAGCTCTGCCCGGCAGGGAGCTTTCTGCTCAATGGAAAGGAGTCCGGCTCCCGGCTTTCCCTTTGCCGCGGGGAAAACCTGCTGGTCATATGCAGCTCCTTTGGAGAGCTTGAGGGGAAGCTTTGTGCCTCCATCCCCGTTCATATCGCGGAATGGAATATGATGGAGGAGGAAAATCAGGGCATCCCCAATGCTTGGAATACTCCGGCCTCGGAGGAGGAAGGGGAATCCCAAATTTACCGGGCGCTGTTAGGAATTTCCTCCTGGGAAGAACTGAAGGGCAGATTTGGGGAAAGTCTGCGGCGGATCGAAGAAAAGGAGCCCAGCGCCGGCTTTTGCATGGCGCATCAGTCTTACCGCGTGGCGGATGGATGCTTCGCGCCCATTGGGGTGGCGGATGACGCCGCCCGGGAGGAGCTTCCCCGTCCCCTTCTTCATCCGGAGTATATGCTTCATCAGGGCAGCCAGTACGGCGTGGCGCGGGGATTGGAAGGAAAAAGCAATACCTTTGTTTTGGATTTTGAGGATATTTATCTGGGGTATGTCACCTTTTCCCTATGGGCGAAAAAGGGGACGCGGCTGGATATCGCCGGCTTTGAGTCGATAGACGAAGGCGGCGTCGTCTGGATGGGGGGCAACAGCATGCGGTATCTCTGCCGTGATGGATGGCAGGAGTATACGGCGGTGGTGCCCCGGGGCTTTCGGTATCTCGCGGTGTCTGTCAGCGGCGGCGCGGAACCGGTGAGGATCAATTATTTCGGCGTCCGGCATAATGTCTGCGCCATAGGCAACGTGGGAACGTTCCGCTGCACTGAGGAAAAATGGAACCGTATTTTTTCTATCTCCCGCCGGACAGCGGAGCTCTGCATGAAGGACACCTATGTGGACTGTCCCGGCTATGAACAGGTTTATTGGGTGGGGGACGCCATGATTACCGCCCTGGTCAATCTCACCTGTTTCGGGCAGTACCGTTATGATCAATACTGCATTGATTTGACAGGGGAAAGCCTGAGCGATCGCTTTTACGAAAGATTCCGCAGGGAATATGAGCTTTGTAAGAACGGGCGGTATCTCACCATGTGTGCGTACAGTGAGTTTGCCAGGGGAGGAATTCCCATGTGGAGCTTTCTTTGGGCTGTCCAGTGTAAAAACCATTACCTGTATGGTGGGGACCGGGAGGAGCTTGCCAGGAATTATTCCTACTTACAGAAATTTGAGGAGAACTGCCGGAGATTCTTAAACAGCAGAAATCTGCTGGAAATTGAGGGAACCTTTAACCTGATGGACTGGGCGGACAACGATCTCCCCTCTTATGGAGAAGTGACCTCCAACAGCGCGTGGTATGCGGAGCTCTGCGCGATCGCGGCCTACTTCGCGCGGGAGCTGGGGGAGGATGACGGCTTTTACCTCCGCCAAAGGGAAAAGGTGAAGCAGGCGGTCAATGAGTGGTGCTGGTCAGAGAACATTGGCGGCTATGTGGATACGGTGCGGGACGGCTTCGCCTATGGGCGTTATCTGGATTACTGCCGTGGTACAGGGCAGGTCCCGGTTCCCGAGGCCCGCTTTTCCAACGCTTCGCGGGTCAGCCAGCAGACGAATACCATCGCCTACCTGTGCGGCTGTGTCCCCGCATCCCGTGAGAGAAGGGTGAAGGAGATCATCCGGTTGGCGCTGAAGGGCTCCCGGAGAGTCGGTACGCCCAAAAATGTGGGATATGAAAGGGGCAGTGAGGAAATTGTGCCGGTGGGTACCCCGTTTTTCCGCTTCTTTACCCTGGAAGCCCTGTTCCGTATGGGAGAGGGAAAGGCCGCGGCGGAGCTGATAGAAAAGGAATGGGGAGATATGCTGGATAAGGGGGCTACCACATGCTGGGAAACCTTCCTGAAGGAGGGCCCCCACTGGACCAGAAGCGTCTGTCATGCCTGGAGCGCTTCTCCGGCGGTCTTTGCTTTGCGGGAGCTGCTGGGAATACGCCCCCTCAAGGCTGGATTCCGTGAGTTTGAGGTCAGGCCAAAAACAGATATGTTCCCGGAAATGGAGGGGAGTGTGGCAACCCCCTATGGTCCTATTTTTGTGAGGTGCCGCGGGGAGCGCGTTGAGGTGAAAGCGCCGGAAGAATGTCATTTGGTGACCGCGGAGGGACGGCGCTGAGTGGGATAGGAAACGGGCGCGACCGCCAGGGAGAAAAAGAAATGCGCTTTGTTTGCCAAACCTCCATCGGGCTGGGAGCACGCGGGGAAGAGAAGCTGTGCTTCATTGGACTCCCAGCGGCCGCCGGAGGAGACTGACGGAGAGGAATATTCACATTGGAATAACAGGGGGCAGAGCCTTTATATTCTGCTGTTCCGCGGGGAAAATCCGGAAAAACAGGTAGCACATTTCCATGACGCCGCATAAGATGAAATGCGGGGCGGTATCAAAGATGCCCCGCATTCCCCATGTACCATGCGGCTGCCTCCGGACGGCCGCGTGTTGATATAGACAGCCGGCAGAAGGCGGGCTTTTCTGCCGGCGATAATAAAATTGATATGTGGGGAACAATACATGCCGACTCTTTGAATAAAATATTGCCCGCAGAATGGGGAACGCCGCGACGATTTTTCCGGCGTTCCCCATTTGTCGCGTATGCCGTGTACGGCGCTTCTGCCCATCCCCCGCGCGGAGCGGGGAAGCATGGAAAAGGAAGAAAACGGATTCGGGAGCTTGCCGGAAGCAGAAGGATGGTTTATCATAAAGGAAATCAAAAGGGGGAAAGAAGAATGGAACATGGCTGGAACCCTTGGCACGGCTGTAAAAAAATCAGTGAAGGCTGCCGGAACTGTTATGTTTACCGGATGGATGGACGGTATGGCCGGGACAGTTCCCAGGCGGTCAAGACAAAGGAATTTGATCTTCCCATAAGGAAAAGAAGAGACGGAACCTACCGGATTGAGCCGGGGACTCTGGTTTACACCTGCTTTACCTCTGATTTTTTTCTTCCAGAAGCGGATGAATGGAGGAAGGAGGCATGGCGGATAATCCGTCAGAGGAGCGATTTAAGCTTTTTAATCATTACCAAACGGATTGACCGCTTTTACGTCTCCCTGCCAGAGGATTGGGGCGAGGGTTATCCAAACGTCATCCTCTGCTGCACGGTGGAAAATCAGGACAGGGCCGATTTCCGACTGCCTGTATTTCTCCGGCTTCCCATCGTCCATAAGGAGATCATCTGCGAGCCCCTGCTCGAGCAGGTTGATCTGCTCCCCTATCTCGACAATACCATCGAGCGGGTTGTCGCGGGAGGAGAGTCTGGGGAGGCGGCCAGACCCTGCCGGTATGAATGGATCGAAAGCTTACGGAACCAATGTGAATTTTGCCGCGTATCCTTTCATTTTAAGCAGACCGGCGCCAGGTTTTACAAGGATGGAAGGCTTTACCGAATCAAAAGGAAATACCAACATTCCCAGGCGGCGAAAGCGGGGCTTGATTATCGGCCGTTGGAGGAGCGCCTGCGCCGGAAAATGCCGGAGGAGAAAATACAGATTACCTGGGGACAGATCAAATAAATTAATTTTCTTGCGCGTATTTTGTCTGTTTCTGATAAAATTTTATCTTGACTTTCCCAAAGTGTTGAAGCATAATAAACCCAAGGAAACAAACCTATCATAAACAGAACAGGAGGACGATCCTATGGCTGAAAAAACAGAAGCGCAGCGGCAGCATGAAATCATCGGTTACCATAAGGAGGATTCGTCTAATTTTCAGCAGACGACCCATCCGGACGCCCAATGGTTTTTAAGGGGCGGCAATCTGGGCCTCTTTATGCATTGGGGGATCAGCACTGTCAGCGGGGAAGGGGATCTTTCCTGGGGCATGATCAACCATACCCCGTGGGATGAAGCGGAAGGAAACAATTATTCCATCACGCCGAGGGAATACTGGAGTCTGGCGGAAAAGTTCAATCCGCAGAATTTCCATCCGGAGGAGATCATGAAGCTGATTTCCGAGGCCGGCTTTACCTATGCGGTGCTGACAACCCGCCATCATGACGGTTACGCGCTGTGGCCTTCCAATTATGGAAATTTCAGCACCAAGCAGTATATGGGCGGCCGCGACTTGGTCAGGGAATATATTGACGCCTGCCGTAAATACAATATCAAGGTTGGGTTGTACTATTCCCCGCCGGACTGGTATGTTCATAAGGATTATCTGTCTTACAATTATGCCAGCTGTGGAAATAAAAACTCCGGCGCTCCTCTGATGGATATGGATTTTAACATTGTGGACAGCATCCCGGACGAGCCTGCGGATCTGAATGATAAATACATTGAATATGTAAATAACCAGGTGCGCGAGCTTCTGCATAACTACGGCAAAATTGATTTGCTCTGGTTTGACGGGACGGTGAGCGATCTCTCCAAGGCTATCACAATTGATGAAATCCGCAAGGCGCAGCCCGGGATCGTGGTAAACGACCGGCTGTATCATGTGGGGGATTACAACAGCCAGTTTGAATGCCGCATGCCGGAAGAAAAACCGGACGGTGTTTTTGAGCACTGCCATATCTGGCCGGAAAAATGCGGCTGGGCTTACTGCAACCGCACCACCGGATACCGCCCGGCGAAATGGGTATACGACAGCTACCGCCAGGTCAAGGAATGGGGCGGAAATATGCTGATTAACGTAGGCCCCAAGGCGGACGGCTCCCTGCCGGCGGAGTTCTATACTGAGCTGGCAAACTTAAAAAAGCTTCTGGAGCAGGATAAATAATTTTACGTGACGGTACGAGGACAGGTCAAACCGCCGGGGCCCCCCGGCGGTTTTTTTATCTGTTTTACCCGTGTAAGCTTTTCTGGAATTCCAACGGGAAGGCGGCGGGCGTGCGGCGGAATGGTTCCCGCGTCCTTGGACGAGAGGAGAGGGGGAAGCGGCCGCCGTTTCAACGGAAAGCGAGAGGAAAAGGGGATACAGAGGAAGCTTTTCAGAAGGCGCGCGGGAAAAAATAACACGCCGTTTTATCCCCAATATTTGAAGGAGGGGGAGGAGGATTCCACTCCTTGACAAAGAAGAAAGGGGGGATATAATGGATATCATATAAATATAAAAAGGAATGCGCCTTGGAAAATGAAAGGAACCTGACTTCCGGGCAAGGGATGTCCCATGCGGAAAACAGTGGGATAGGTTTGAGGAGTGGAGGAAGAATTGTATGCGGTTGTTAAAAATATTTTCCGATGGTTCCTATTTAAAATATTGTCATGATTCCAACGGAGGGGAGGTTCATCTCTGTCTAAAGGAGGGGAGCCCCGCGCCCTTGGAGCAGGAGGATGATTTTCCCAGACTGAAGTCCCTTTTGAGGAAGTATACGCCCCAGAAGATTTACGGGGATTTTATGAAAATCTACACCTATACCAGCAAGCTTTTGGATGAGGAGATTCTTGGGGCCCAGATTGACGCGGCGGCGGGAACCTACCGGATGGAAGACAGGCTGTTTTTGAGCAAATTTTTTTCCTTGGCCTATTTGACCATGGTCCGGCAGGAAATGGAGCAGCGCGGCGGCCTGGGCAAACGGAAGACGCGCCTTCAAATCTATATGCTGATGTTTTTGGGAAGCGGAAAAAAGGAGCTCCGGGCTCTTTTTCAGAAACCTGAGGAAGAAATCGCGGCTCTTTGCCAGAAGTATGGAATTTAATTCGACCGAAAAATACTTGTAATACTATTAAAAAAACAACGGATAGTATTTTAGCTTACATTGAATGATTCAATTGTCTGGGCTTATCTCTTGCTGTTCCTGCTTTCCGGCAAGAGGGGAGCTTAAAACAGCAATAAAATTGATAGGAGGGATATTTTGCTGAAACAGAATTTTAACGAAGGATGGAGATTTCATCTGGAAGCCCCCCGGGACGGCCTTACAGAATACGGTTTTCAGAAGAATCAGACGGCGGGAGGCTTTGCGGCAAAGGAATTTGACGCTTCCACCTGGAGGACGGTGACGCTTCCTCACGATTGGGGAGTGGAGCTTCCCTTTGACAGAAGGACGGATCATTCTCACGGCCACCGTCCGGTTTCTCCGTTCCGTTGCCGCGGCGGCGGAGAAAAGGCCGCCTGCCCCATTGGGTGGTACCGGAAGGAGTTTTTGGCGGGAGAGGAGAAGAAGGGGAAACGCTTTTTACTTTCCTTTGACGGTATTTACCGGGACGCGGTTGTTTGGATTAACGGCGCTTACATGGATCGTCATCTGAGCGGGTATACCGGCTTTACGGTGGAGATCACCGATCAGGTCCTGTTTGGAGAAAAGAATGTAATTGCGGTGCGTGTGGACGCCTCTCAATTTGAGGGCTGGTGGTATGAAGGCGCCGGAATTTACCGCAATGTCTGGCTTTATGAAACAAAGGATGTCCATATTCCCCTGGGGGAAACCTTCATTTCTTCCTCTATTGACGGAGCTGTCCATGTGCAAACCAGAGTGGAAAACCAGGGAGAGGCGGATGCCGCCGTTCGGCTCTGCTGGTCGGTGACGGCCCCCGGGGGCGGGATCTGCGCGTCGGGCTGCCGGGAGATAGGGCTGCCCGGGGGAGAGGGGCGGAAGCTCCAGTGGGAACTGAAGGTTGAGAATCCCTTCTTGTGGGACGTGGATTCCCCAAGCCTGTACCGTTTGGATTTGGCGGTGAGTGAGAACGGGGAGGAGGCGGACAGGGAAACCACCTTCTTCGGCATACGGGAGATTGTTTTTGATCCGGAAAAGGGCTGTTTTTTAAACGGAAACCCTATAGAACTCAACGGTATGTGCGTCCACCAGGATTTTGCCGGTGTGGGCGTCGCTCTTCCCGATGAACTCCACGCCTATAAAATTGAAAAGCTGAAGGAGATGGGCGTCAACGCCTACCGGACTTCCCACCATCCGCCGGCGCCGGAGATCCTTGACGCCTGCGACAGGCTGGGAATGCTGGTGATGGACGAGCAAAGGCTGCTCTCCTCCGGACCGGAAGGGCTCCGGCAGCTGGAGGCTCTTGTCCGCAGGGACAGAAACCATCCCAGCGTCATCCTCTGGTCCATAGGAAATGAGGAAATGGAGGTTCAGGACAGTGACTGCGGCGCGCGGATCGCCAGCTCCATGAAAAAGCGGATAAAAAAGCTGGATCCCACCCGTTTGGTTACTTACGGCGGAAATAATGGGGATCAGCACGAGGGGATCAACGCAATCGTGGATGTCAGGGGCTTTAATTATATCCGGTTTTCGGAAAATTTGGAGAGCTATCATGCCAAATATCCCTCTCAGCCGGTGGTTGGTTCGGAAGAGGCCAGCGTGGTCATGACAAGGGGGATTTACCAGACGGACGAACAGCGGGGATATGTTTCCGCCTATGATGAAAATACCATGATCTGGGGCTCTACAGCCAAAGGCTGGTGGCAGTTTTATCATGAACGCCCCTACCTTTGCGGCGCCTTTGCGTGGACGGGTTTTGATTACCGGGGGGAACCCTCTCCCTTTGCGGAATATGACAACAGCTCCAATTTTGGAATTATCGATTTGTGCGGTTATCCTAAGGATGTTTTTTATTATTACCAGTCCTGGTGGACGCGAAAGCCGGTTCTTCATCTGTTCCCCCATTGGAACCACAGGGAGGGGGAGAGAGTGCGGGTGGTTGTCTATACCAATTGTGATGAGACGGAGCTCTTCCTGAATGGGAAAAGCCTGGGAACTCATCCGGTTCCCCCGAATGGTTCCGCGGAGTTTTCCGTGGAATTCCAACCCGGCGTGCTGACCGCGGTGGGATACGGCGACGGGAAGGAATGTCTCCGCCTGAGCCGCGCGACAGCGGGCGAGCCCTTTAAAATTCAGCTGACAAGGGAGTCCAGCCGGGTCCTGGAAAACGGAAAGATTGTCCTGGTTACCGCACAGCTTCTTGATGAGAAAGGAAACCCCGTCTGCCATAGAGAGGAGGAGCTTTCTTTCCGTCTGGAGGGCGGGAAATTCAGGGGCGTGGGAAATGGAGATCCTGCGGGCACTCAAAAGGAACAGTATTTTGACCAGGAGATCAACTCCGCCATTCCCCAGTGGGAGGTAATGGAAAACGACCGCTGGGAACCAGCGGATGTATTTTCCCCTTATGCGGTGGAGACCGTGGAAGAAAGGGAAATGAAGCATCCGTGGAGAGAGGAGCCGCATCCCTATTTTCGTGATGATTACCGGATTATCTGGCAGGTGGAAAATAAAAAGGAAAGCTCTAGGGAATACAGGGCTTTCTTTTCCTGCGAGGAGGGAGAGCGTTCCCTGGTGTTTGCCTCCATTTACGGCGGATATGAAATTTATCTGGACGGGGAAAAGCTGGCGGAAAAGAGTGTAAAGGCAGTAAAGAGCACCAAAAGAAGCTGGTCCTCCTGCCGGATTCCGGTATTTCTTTCGGCGGGACGGCATCAGCTGTCGGTGATATGCCGGGATACGGAGAAGAACTTTGGCATATACGGCGGCGTCTATCTGCAAACCATTGTCCCCGCCGTATGGAAATCGAGGACTTTTGGAGGCAAATGCCTGCTGATTGTGGAAAAAGAAAAAGGCACGTTACGGCTGGAAGCCTTTGGAAATGGATTGGAGAAGGGCATTCTGGAAATAAGTCGCGAATAAGGGGAAACCATATACTCCGCCGGAGGGGATGCCGCTCCGATGGAAACTTCTCCGATTTCGAATATAAGAAAGCGGCCGGACTCTTATAAGGAGCCCGGCCGCTTAAAAAATTTATCTTTTTCTCAAGGGTTGGGTTGCAGGGAAAATTCCGCCGGTTCAGACGAGACGGATGGGAACAGGAGCGTTCAGCGTCATGGAATCGGGAGTGATCCGGCAGTCCCAGGCCAGGAGGGAAACTCCCTCCTTCTGGGCCAGGGCCAATTCGTCCGCAAAGGCGGCGTGGGTTGCCCGGTTGGGCGAAAAGCACAGGGCGCCTTCCAGCTGGATGACAAACAGAACAGCGGCGCGATATCCCAGCGCCAGGCAGCGGCGCAGCTCCGCCACATGCCTGACCCCTCTTTGGGTGGGCGCGTCGGGAAAGTAGACAGTTCCATTTTCTTCAAGAGTAACGCCTTTGACCTCTAAAAACCAGCGTTCCCCGGGGCGTTCCAAATAAAAGTCAAAGCGGGAATCCCCAAATTTTTTCTCCGGCTGAATGAGGGTGAGATCGGGGAACAGGCCGCCCTCCTCCAGCCATTCCTTGACGGCGCGGTTGGGCGCCTGTGAATCGATATTGATCAAAAGCTTCCCCTTTTGAACGGCGATCAGGGAATAGGGGGTTTTTCGTCCGGGGGAGCGGGCCTCTTCCAGATAAACCCCGGCGCCGGGCACCAGCAGCTCCCGGCACCGGCCGGTGTTTTTGACATGACAGGCCAATTCTTTTCCATCCACGCGGACCATTGCGATAAACCGGTTGGGACGGGAAAGAAAGGTTGCCTTTACAACAGATTGGTATTTCATCGTCTTATCCGCCTTTTCATGGTTTCTTACCTATGAAAATACCATATGGACGGACAGATGTCAATTTGAAGGCCGGGGGAGGAGTCTGTGACAGTCATCAGACTGGCTATTGACTGTCCCTTCACTTCTGATAAAATAATGGATAGAGGAGAGGCGTCGGCCGGGGGATTTCCCTCTGAAAAAGGCGCTATCGCGGGGCGGCTGCCCCGCCTCTTTGGAAGGATATGTTTTTTTATAACGCAGGCCGCGGAAGGCGCGGCGCGGTGGAAAGGGCTGAATGTGATGAAGGAATGTGCCGCAATGCCGGACAGAAACGAAATTGAAGAGCTGTCGGAGCTTTTCAAGGTGTTTGGGGACGCGACGCGTATGCGGATTCTCTATCTGTTGCTGAACGGGGAGGCGAAGGTGGGGGAAATTGCGCAGCTGCTTGAAATGACGCCTTCCGCAGTATCCCACCAGCTGCGCGTGCTGAAGCAGAATAAGCTGGTGAGATATAGGAAAGAGGGCAAGGCGGCGTTTTATTCTCTGGCGGATGACCATGTCGGTGTGATTATCGGTCAGGGAATGGATCATATCCGGGAATAAAAAAGACCTGGACCGCTGGTTTGCGGTTAACAGGTCTTTTAATTTTCTTGGGTGTTAGGCGGCACGCCGGCCTGGTTATTTGCCGGAGGACAGATGGGAAATACAGTCTTGACAGACATTTTTTCCTTTGTAGGAGACAATCTTTTCCGTATTGCCGCAAAAAATACAGCAGGGCTGATACTTTTGCATGATAATTCTATTCTCTTCCACAAAAATCTCAAGCTCGGAATCATTGTCATCAATATTCAGGGTTTTTCGTAGTTCGATCGGTAGTACAATACGGCCAACAGGGTCAATTTTTCTTACAATCCCAGTAGATTTCATTGGCTCCATCCTTTCTTTGATAGTCGGATCCTTTTGTAAATTCTAAATATATAATACCAATTTGTGGATAATATTACTTATTTGTTTTAAAATATCAGAATTTCAAGGAATTCGCAGAGGAAATATCAGAATTTTGATGGATATTATCATATATTGTCGAAAAGATCTTTTTAAAAAAATTTGGGAATAAAAGAAAAAGAAGAAAATATTTAGAAAAATAAGAAAAACCAATGCGATGAATTTATTTTTTCAGGAATTTCCCGCCCGGTCGTCCTGGCATGATTTATCGGTTTTATTCATAGATATAGACAATACAGCCGAAAGGAACGGGATGTATTGTATGATGAATTATATTTGGGCTGGGATGCTGATTGTCAGCATATTATGCGGATTTGCGACAGGAAGGACCTTGGAAGTGACGGAGGCCATGTTTTCCGGCGCCAGCGACGCGGTAACCCTGGTGATATCGCTGCTGGGCTCCATGTGCTTATGGAGCGGGCTGATGGCGGTGGCGGAGCACGCGGGAATTACCAGGCAGCTGGCAAAGCTGTTTTCCCCGCTGCTCAGGCTTCTTTTTCCCACTCTGAAACGAGATTCACCAGCGGCGAGGGCCATTTCCATGAATATCTCGGCCAATCTGCTGGGAATGGGCAATGCGGCGACTCCCCTGGGGATTACGGCAATGAAGGAACTTGCTAAGGACAGCAGAACCCCCGGAATTGCAGATGAGAGAATGATCACCTTTGTGGTGATGAATACCGCCTGCCTGCAGCTGATTCCCTCCACCATTGCGGTCATTCGTTCCAATTACGGGTGCCGGACGCCTTTCGATATTATCCCTCCCATTGTGATTTCCTCCCTGACAGCGCTGACGGCGGGGCTTGTCCTGGTCAAACTTCTGGGAAGGAGGAAGCGCGGCCTTGAATAGCATCAGCATGTACTTTATCCCGGCGGTTATCCTGACAATCCTGGGAGCCGCCCTGGTGAAAAAAGTCCCCATTTTTCAGGATTTTATCTCAGGCGCCAAGGAAGGGGCGAAATCCTGCGTATCCATCCTTCCCTCCCTGATAGGACTGATTACGGCGGTATCCATGCTCAAGGCGTCCGGCGCGCTTGATATGTTCAGCGCCGCAATGGCTCCGGTTGCCGGCTTTTTAAAGATCCCGCGGGAGGTGATTCCCCTGGCGCTCCTGCGGCCCGTTTCCGGAGGGGGATCGATTGCTTTACTGGAGAACCTGATAAAAAACTGCGGCCCCGACAGCACTGCCGGGAGGATAGCCGCTGTCATGGCCGGGGCGACAGAAACCACTTTTTACACCATCACAGTATACTTTGGCGCGATCGGGGTAAAAAAGACGGGCTATGCGCTTCCCGCGGCGCTGGCGGCGGACTTCTGCAGTTTTATTATGGCGGGCGCTACGGTAAAGCTGTTCTTCGGGGCGGCATAGTGGGAAGGTTCAGGCGGCTTTTAGGTTTTTTATCGGTATAAGCGGATGCCTTGCTGTCCCGCAGCCTGGAAGTTATTCAGTCATCATATCTTGATAACCGGCGGAAGAAAAACTTTAAAAAAGGAAAAGGGTTCCCGGCTTCAGCGAGGGGAAAAAGGACTTTTCCACGGGATGTGAAAAAGAGATTGTGGAAAACTTGTTGAAACGGTTAAAAGTTTACTAGATATTGTGAAGGGGAAAGTAACCGACACAAATCAACGGAAAAAGCCCGAGTTTTCCCCAAATTATCCACAGAATCCCTGTGGATAAATCAAAAAAGAACAAATAACTCTTTTCGCGCGGCGTCGGAGGACAAGCCTCAGGCTTAAGAAAAACAGGGGCTAGTGGGAATACTTCGGTAGAATGAAATTTCGGAAAAGATGAAGGAATTTCTAAAGTAAACAACTTTAACAGAATAGGAGCAGGCGACAGA
Organism: Clostridiales bacterium; assembly: GCA_019419895.1. Taxonomy (GTDB): domain Bacteria; phylum Bacillota; class Clostridia; order Oscillospirales; family Acutalibacteraceae; genus JAHZIE01. Next base: position 85,641 of record JAHZIE010000002.1, read on the forward strand.
ACGTCCAGAATATCCTTTTTTAGAAAGAAAATTTGTTGATATATGAAAGTGAAAAGTTCAGTTTTTAAGAGGAATAAAAAAGAAAGAATGAGGATACTTTTTCGGCAGCCTCGCCCTTTCCTTATGTTATGCGCCAATCAATCCGCTCTTGACAGCTTCTTTTACAAAGGCTTGAATGCTGTTCCTCTTTCTGATCCAGGCCGTTCGGTCAGTTGCCTTTCGCTGCTCTGTCACGCCCTGGTTTTCTGTCATTCCTTGAATCAGGCGGCGGTATACTTTCTCCGCCCGCTTATCATTGTTGGGCCTTTTCATCCCTGCTTATCCTATCGGGGCTCTTGTCGGAAAAGGGGAGCAGAAGATCCTTCGCCGGGGCTTACGGGGACGGCGCGGCAAAAGTTATGAAAGGAGAAGCTTAGGAGAAAGGAACGCGGCTGTAACTGCTCCAGAGGAATTTATGTTAACTATGCTTGATAAGCGGGGGAAATGTCCGCTGATTTTTGTGAACGGAAGGGGGCGGCTTTTCTTGAAAAGGGCCTGTCTATCCTGTATAATAAAAATAGTTGAATGAATGTGGATGAGAGGTCGCGGTAATCATGGAACATGTTGGTTTTGATAATAACAAATATCTCTGCACCCAGTCGGAGCACATCCGGCAGAGGATCGCCCAGTTCGGCGGTAAGCTGTATTTGGAATTTGGGGGCAAGCTGTTCGACGATTATCACGCCTCGCGCGTATTGCCTGGCTTTCAGCCCGACAGCAAACTCCGTATGCTGCTTCAGCTCAAGGAGCAGGTGGAGATTGTCATTGTCATCAATACCGGGGATATTGAAAAGAACAAGCTGAGGGGGGACTTGGGGATCACCTATGACCTGGACGTCCTGCGGCTGATAGAATGCTTCCGGAACATTGGACTCTATGTTGGCAGTGTGGTGCTCACCCGCTACCAGGGGCAGCCGGTGGCCGATGCCTTCCAGAAGAGGCTGGAGGCCCTGGGCGTCAAAGTATACCGCCATTATTCTATTGAGGGGTATCCGTCTAATATTTCCAAAATTGTCAGCGATGAGGGCTATGGAAAGAATGAGTATATTGAGACCACAAGGGAATTGGTGGTGGTGACGGCCCCCGGCCCCGGCAGCGGCAAAATGGCAACCTGCCTGTCTCAGCTTTACCATGAGCATAAGAGAGGAATCCAGGCGGGATACGCCAAGTTTGAGACTTTTCCAATTTGGAACCTTCCTCTGAAACATCCGGTCAATCTGGCTTATGAGGCGGCGACAGCCGATCTGAATGATGTGAATATGATCGATCCCTTCCATCTGGAGGCCTATGGGGAAACGACGGTCAACTATAACCGGGATGTGGAGATTTTTCCGGTTCTTACCGCGATCTTTGAAACAATCTTTGGGGAATGTCCCTATAAATCTCCCACAGATATGGGCGTGAATATGGCGGGCAACTGCATTGTTGACGACGAGGCTGTCCGCAGGGCTTCCTGTCAGGAGATTATCCGCCGCTATTACACCGCGCTGTGCGGCCAGCGGCAGGGGGTTGTCAGTGAGGAAGTGGTCTATAAGCTGGAGCTTTTGATGAAAAAGGCAGGGGTCACCATCCACGACCGCGCGGTGGTTTCGCCCGCCCTCCAGAAAGCCGCCCTGACGGGGGCGCCCGCTGCCGCAATAGAGCTGCCGGACGGCACCGTTCTGACGGGAAAGACCTCCGACCTTCTTGGCGCGTCCGCGGCCCTGCTGCTCAACGCGTTAAAATATCTGGCGGGAATCAGCGATGAAATTCATGTGATTTCCCCTGTGATTATTGAACCGATCCAGCATTTGAAGGTGGATCATTTAGGAAACCGCAATCCCCGTCTGCATACCGACGAAATATTGATTGCTCTTTCCATCTGTGCCGCGACCAATCCCACGGCGGAAATGGCGATGGAGCAGCTGGGCAGGCTGCGGGGCTGCGAGGTTCATTCTTCAGTGATTTTGTCCCAGGTGGATGAAAAGGTATTCCGCAGACTGGGAATCAACATCACCTGCGAGCCGCAGTACCAGGCTTAGCGCCGCCGCGTATTGCGGGTGTTCCGGGGCGGAAGCCTGAAAGGGATAAGACAGATAACAGATTTTTTGTCGGAATCTTTTTCGCGCTCTGCTGCCTGTGGTTTTCCGCTTTCCAATTATATTTGCGTTGGAGAAAGGAATGGATAGGAGGGAAAAGACGATAAAATATGGAGGGCCCTCATGCTGTCTCCGCTGAGCCCTTGCATGAAGCTTTTCCTTCGGAAGTCCCATATCACGTTGTTTTCAATGGCGGGACTTTAAGCCCGCCTGAAATTGAAATATCCCTAAAAAACTCCCCGGAGAATTTCGCTGGGGAGTTTTTTTATATTCTCCCTTTCCCTCTATGCCGTTTGCGGGTATTCTGCCTTTTTTCTTTTTCCTTTGAGAACTTTGGGAACTTTGGGAAGCTCAGAACATACCCTCTCGATCCGCCACCCTCCGCATGGAATATCAGGGTGCCTTTTCACACCGCTTTTTCACCGTGTCCTCCATTCCGGACGCGGTACACAGGACGGTGGGCAGGGTCGAGGTGAGGATAATGGAGATATATTGCACAGTCCTTTCCCGGTTCCGGACAGAACGGTCGGTAATCCATTCCAGCAGCATCCCTGCGATGGCCTGGGTGTAGAACTGACTTAAAAATGCTTTGAAATCCTCCGGAACAGCCAGCCCCTGAATTTTTTCCGTTTGATCGATAATGGAACGGGTGATGCCAATACAGTCGGAATAAAAAAACCGCTGAAGTTCGTCGCGGCCCATGGAATGATAGATATTATTGAGCAGGGCGTCATTTTTTTCCACATAGTCCATAACAAAGAGGATAGCCTCCTCATACTCGGCAATGAGATCGAATTGTTTAACAACCTCAATCGCTTCCTGTTCCAGCATCCATTTGAGCAGGGCATAAACATCCTCAAAGTGATAATAAAAGGTATTGCGGTTAAAGCCACTGACAGAGATTATCTCCCTGACGGTAATTTTAGAAAACGGCTTTTCGCTGGCTAGCTTTTTTAAAGCGGCGGCCAACGCCTTTTTGGTCTGCATGCTTGAAATTTCATGCTTCATTGTTTTTCCTTCACCGTCCTTCAGTTTTATTATACAATTGTATGGCAAAAAGGCAAGGGCTTGCCCCTGTTTCATCCAATTGGGCACGGATAATAGGATTTCCCGGAAATTTGTTGGTCAATTTCAGGAACCTGTCTAAAAATTCGTCAAAGAGAGGAGAATTGTCTATTTTCTCCTGGGAGGCGTCTCCCTATAATGGAAGGAGCGAAAAGGGGAAGGGAGTGCTTCTTTTATGCCGGACTATCAATATGACGTCCTTTTGGAAACTCTTTTGGGAGAACGGCGCGGCGCCATGAAGCTCCATGTCCGCCATAGAAGGGTGGACGGTTATTTAAAGCTTTTTGGCCATACGGAGCCGGTCAGCGGAATGGTGGGAAAGGATGGAATTTACCGTCTGAGCGGAAAATTTGTTACCCTGATGAGTGAATTTTATTATATGGCCACAGGACGGGCGGACAAAGAAAAATTAGATCTCACAATTTATGGGGGGCGCGCGGTGTTCCGGATGACAGGAACCGCCCCCACTGGCTCGGAGGGCATTCATCCATGAAAAAATATTATCAGGTCATTGTTAATCATCCCAAAAAAATAATGCTCAGTTTTATTATCCTGGCGGCGGCAGGAATTTTTTTGAGCCGTATGGTGTCCGTCAATTATGATATCAAGGATTACCTTCCGGAGGAAACGCCTTCCACCGCCGCGCTGGACGTTATGGGGCGGGAGTTTGACGAGGGGATTCCCAACGCCCGTGTTATGGTGAAGGATGTAACCGTGCCTCAGGCGCTGGAATATAAAGAAAAGCTCCTTGCGTGCGGCGGAGTGTCGGCGGTCACATGGCTGGACGATGCGGCCAATATCCTTCAGCCCCTGGAAACCTTGGATGCGGATACAGTCGAAACCTATTATAAGGATGGAAATGCGCTGTTTACCGTGACGATTGAAGAAGATAAGCTGATAGGAACGGTGGAAGCTATCCAGGACTTAATCGGAGAGGAAAACTGCATCAGCGGCGACGCGGCCTCCACCGCCATTGCGACAACCAGTACGGTGAAGGAGGTTGCCCTGATCTCCGTGATTGCCGTCATATTTGTCTTTGCCGTTCTGATCCTGACCACTGCCTCCTGGGTGGAACCAGTGATTGTCCTGATCGGCCTGGGAATCGCCATTCTCATCAATAATGGCAGCAACTTGATTTTTGGGGAAATCTCCTTTGTGACAAATGCGGCGGGAAGCATTCTTCAGCTGGCTGTTTCCCTGGACTATTCTGTATTCCTGATACACCGGTATGAGGAATGTCTGAAGGAAACGCCGGAACCCAAGGAGGCTATGGTAAACGCCCTGTGCAGATCCACCAGCTCCATTCTTTCCAGCGGCCTGACCACGGTGATCGGTTTTCTTGCCCTGGTTTTCATGCGATTCCTGATTGGCCCGGATTTGGGCCTCGCCCTGGCCAAAGGGGTGGCAATCAGCCTGATCACTGTTTTTATCTTTATGCCGGCGCTGATCCTTTCTATGCGCCAATGGATGATCAAAACCCGTCACCGCAGATTTTTGCCCAGCTTTCAAAAATTCGGCAGGGCGGTCAGCCATGTGATGATTCCTATGGCCTGCGTTTTCGCGGTGCTCATTGTACCCGGCTATCTGGCGTCCAATTCCAATTCCTTCTATTACTGGGCCTCCTATATTTTCGGGGAAAATACCAAGCTTGGACAGGATACCGCCGCGATTGAGGACATCTTTGGAAAAAATGACACCTATGTGGCCCTTGTGCCAAAGGGGAACGCCTCCGCGGAAAGGGAGCTGTCAGACGCCCTGCATGCCATTCCCCAGGTGAAGAGCATTATTTCCTATGTGGACACCGTAGGGGCGGAGATCCCGGAAGAATATTTGGATCAGGATACCCTTTCCCAGCTGGTTTCAGACAATTACAGCCGCATGGTGATCACAGTGGATGCGGACTATGAAGGAGAGGAAACCTTCAATCTGGTAAAAAGCATGAGGGAAACCATCGGCCGTTATTATCCCGGCGCCTATTACCTCGCCGGCAATGGGGTGAGCACCTATGATTTGATGGATACGATTACGGCGGATATGCTCAAGGTCAATCTCATTGCCATCGGCGCGGTTTTCCTTGTCCTTCTGTTCACCATGAAATCCATCACGCTGCCTGTTATTTTGGTGCTCGGTATTGAGACGGCCATCTGGATCAATATGGCTGTTCCGTATTTTTCCGGTTCGACGGTATTTTATATTTCTTATCTGATTATCAGCTCCATTCAGCTGGGAGCGACGGTGGACTACGCTATTCTGTTCACCGACAGGTATATGGAATTCCGGCGCGGCATGGATAAGAAACGGGCGGTTGTGGAAACCGTCTCGGCAGTTACCGTCTCGGTGCTGACCTCCGGTTCTGTGATGGCGGTGGTGGGCTTCCTGCTGGGATATATTTCTACCCATGGAATCATTTCCCAGCTGGGCATGCTGCTGGGCAGGGGAAGTCTTCTTTCTCTTGGCGTCGTCCTGTTTGTCCTGCCTGGGCTTTTGTACCTGCTTGACGGGCTTATTCGCCATACGACTCTAAAAACCAGTTTTTATCACAAACCAAAGGAGAAAGTGAATCATGAACATCATTAAAAAATCCCTGGCTGTCGTTCTCTCCGGCGTTCTGCTTATGGGAACGGCGGCTCCGGCGTTTGCCTGTGAAACGGACGTTTCCTCAGAGAAGGAAGAGGTTATTTATGTCAACCTTGACGCTGGAGGGGGCGTCAAGGAAGTATATGCCGTCAACATTTTCAGCGGCGGCAGCGTCACCGATTATGGAGAGTACTCTTCCGTGAAAATGCTGAATACCAGCGATCCCATTTCTTACAGCGGGGATCGGGTTACATTTTCCACTCAGGCGGATAAGGCGTATTATCAGGGGACTTTAACGTCCACCCAAATCCCCTGGGAGATTTCAATTAAATATTTTATGGATGGAAAGGAATATACGGCCGATGAAATCGCGGGTAAAAGCGGAAAGCTGAGGATAGAATTTTCTGTAGAGGAAAATAAGGAGTACAGAGGGGATTTTTATCAGAATTACGCGTTGCAGGCTTCTTTTACGCTGAATACGGAACAATGTGAAAATATCTCGGCTCCGGACGCCACAGTGGCGAATGTGGGGAAAAATAAGCAGATGACTTATACCATCCTGCCGGGAAGGGGGATCGACACGGCAATTACCGCCGACGCGGAGGAATTCATGATGGATGCCGTCTCTGTCAACGGGCTGAAGCTGAACCTGGAGGTTGAAGTGGACGACGAGAGTCTGATGGATAAGGTGAGGGAACTGATGGACGCGTCGGTTCAGCTGGACAACGGCGCGGATTCCCTGGATCAGGGTGCCGGTGAATTAAAGGACGGCGGCGCCGAGCTCCTGGAGGGGACGGATTCCCTTCGCGGCGGTATTTCCTCCCTGGATAACGGAATCGGTACCCTTCAAGGGGGGCTGTCCTCTGTGCAGAAAGGGCTGGATAGCCTGAGCCGGCAGTCGGGAGCCCTTGTCTCCGGTTCCGGAGAGGTTCGGGAGGCCCTGAAAAAGATTCAGGAGGGAGTCGACGCGGCGTCTGTTCCGGCGGACGATCTCGCCCTTTTGACAGAATCCTCAGGAGAAATCAAGCAGGCCATTGGGCAGCTGTCCGATGGGGCGGCAACCCTTCAGGAAAACCTGGGATACGCCCAATATAAGGAATTGCTCGAAAAAAATGGACTTAATATTGATACTCTGAAGCTGGGAAATTCCCTGGCCGCCCTTCAAATAAAGCAGCAGATTCCTGAATTGGAAAAAATGGCGGAGGAATTGGCGCGGATTCCCGGCATGGAGGAAAAGGCCGCCGAGCTCAAGGAGCAAATTGGCCAGCTGGATTTAGTGATCACCCTGCTGGAAGGCAATAATGCCGCCATCGGAGGCACAAAGGAATATCTGGACGGCGTTTCCCAATCCCTGCCCGGACTGACGGGGGGCTTGAAAGAGCTGAAAGAAAAATATACGGTTTTTGATAACTCCATCAGCCAGCTGGTCAAGACGCTCAGTGGGATGGCCGGCAGCCTGGCGGATTTGTCGGAGGGTGTCAATGAGCTGGTGGAAAAGTATGGGGAACTGGACGATGGAATCGGCGCGTATACGGACGGTGTGGCCCAAATCGTGGCGGGATACCGTCAGGTTATAGGCGGAGTGACTGCCCTTGCCCAGGGAAGCAAGGAGCTTGCAGGCGGCTCTCAAGAGCTGTATGGGGGCGCTTCCGCCCTTTATGATGGGATTTCCTCCCTTTACGGCGGGACGCAGGAGCTGTCCGGCGGAACAGAAGAGCTTCGGGAACAGACCGGCGGAATGGATACCCAGGTAGAGGACGAAATCGACAGTCTTCTGTCATCGCTCAGCGGCGGTGAGGAAGTAACTTCCTTTGTTTCTGATAAGAATACCAGTGTCAGCTCAGTTCAGTTTGTCATTCAGACGGAAGCCGTGGAGATGGAGGAGGAAGCGCCTTCCGTACAGGAGCAGGAGGAAACTTTAAGCTTCTGGCAAAAGCTTTGCAGGCTTTTTGGACTGTATTGACCGGGGAAAACCAGCAGGCATAATTTTCAGGCGGCGGGGTAAGCATCCCGCCATGGTTCCGCGTAAACCGAAAAAGGCCCGGCGTATAAAACCGCCGGGCCTTCTAAATGTAGCTTTAGCGAAAGGAATCCACCAGCTATGCTGGTGAGAATAAAAATCTTAA
>JAHZIE010000020.1:0-22594 GCA_019419895.1 Clostridiales bacterium
TCCCCGCTGCGGCACCAGCTTTCTGATTCTCATTCTTCTCATCGGCATTCTTCTCGGCTTTTTTATCCAAACCCCATCTCCATGGCTGAGGACGCTTATCAAGATATTGCTGCTTCCTCTGGTGATGGGAATCGGCTATGAGCTCATCAAGCTCTGCGGGAAGTATGATAATATTGTCACCCGTATCATAGCGGCGCCGGGGCTTTGGATGCAGCGCCTGACCACAAAGGAACCGGACGACAGCATGATGGAGGTGGCGATTGCCGCCATGAAGAAGGTAATTCCCGAAAACGGGGAAGATATCATTCGGTAAGGAGCGAGGCATGAAGCTCAGACAGATTTATTTGGCAGGAAAAAAGAAACTGGAAGAGGCGGGAGTGGAAGCTCCCGCCTTTGATGCTGTCTGCCTTTTTGAAAAGGTCTTTGGGCTGGATCGTGGAGGCATGGTGGTTCATGGGGATGAAATTCCCCCGGCGGAAGAGGAAAGCCTCTTTTTTTCCCTGATTGAGCGGAGAAGCTCCGGTTTTCCCCTTCAGTATCTGATGGGGGAATGGCCCTTCATGGGAAGGGAATTTTTGGTAGGTCCCGGCGTTTTGATTCCCCGGGAAGAGACGGAGCTCCTGGTAGAAGCGGCCCTTGCCGGGCTGGAGGGAAAAGAAAAAGGATGCAGGGCGGTCGACCTGTGTGCCGGTACCGGAATTGTTGGAATCAACCTGTCTTTGGAACTGCCTGAGGCGGAAATAACGGCCGTGGAGCTTTCCCAAGAGGCCTTTCCCTATCTGGAAGAAAACATTGCCAGGCACAAGGCGCCGGTGAAGGCTATGCGGGCGGATGTGCTGAAAGGGCCGCCGCCGGGATTCCCAATACAGGATGCGGTGGTGTCCAATCCGCCCTATTTGACCCGGAAGGATATGGAAAACCTTCAGAAAGAAGTCAAATCTGAACCGGAAATGGCTCTGCGGGGAGGGGAAGACGGCCTGCTGTTTTACCGGGTGATTGCCGAAAAGTGGTTTCCCTTTCTGCGCCGGGACGGCTTTGCCGCGGTGGAATGCGGAATGGGGCAGGCTGGGCAGGTGGCGGAAATCTTTCATTCCTTCGGCTTGTCGGAGGTTTCCATACTGGATGATTTTAACGGCATCGGCCGTGTCGTGACTGGAAGATGGCGCGGCGGCGCTTCCTGATTTTTGTTCCCCGGGATCTGTTGCTTTTGAATTGGCGATAGGGTATAATAATCTCAAAGTATCCTGATGGCGGCAAGGACGGAACAGCAGCCGCGTTTTTTTCGGCGTTGCCCGGAGTGATGGAAAGAAAGAGTCGGCGGCTACTGTTTGACGGACGGCGTTGGAAACGGAAAAGAAAGGAAGGGTTCTATGGCAGACGATAAAAAAGCGGCTTTGGAAAAAGCCCTTGGACAGATAGAAAAGAAATTCGGCAAGGACGCGGTGATGAAGCTGGGGGACAACCGCACCATGCAGGTGGAGGCAATCTCCACCGGTTCCCTGTCCCTGGATTTGGCGTTAGGGATCGGAGGGCTTCCAAGAGGCAGGATTGTAGAGATTTACGGCCCGGAATCCTCCGGTAAGACCACCCTGGCCCTGCACTGTATCGCCGAGGGGCAGAAAAACGGCGGGCAGGCCGCCTTTATCGATGTGGAGCACGCCTTGGATCCTGTCTATGCAAAGGCCCTGGGTGTTGATATTGATTCCTTGCTGGTGTCCCAGCCGGATTCCGGAGAGCAGGCACTGGAAATTACAGAGGCGCTGGTTCTCTCCGGCGCGCTGGACGTTATTGTAGTGGACTCAGTGGCCGCTTTGGTTCCCCGCGCGGAAATCGAGGGGGAAATGGGAGATTCCCATGTGGGCCTTCATGCGAGGCTGATGTCTCAGGCCATGAGAAAGCTGGCCGGAGCCATTTCCAAGTCTAACTGCGTTGTCATTTTCATTAATCAGCTCCGTTTGAAGGTGGGGGTTGTTTATGGAAATCCAGAGGTTACCACGGGGGGCAACGCGCTGAAATATTACGCTTCTGTCCGTATTGACATCCGCCGGACGGAAATCCTGAAAAACGGCAGCGAGCAGATCGGTTCCCGTACCAGGGCGAAGGTGATCAAGAATAAGGTCGCTCCCCCTTACCGGGAAGGGGAATTCGATATTATGTACGGTGAGGGAATCAGCCGTGTCGGCGAGCTTTTGGATTTGGCGGTGAAATATGACGTTGTCCAGAAGAGCGGCGCTTGGTTTGGATATGGTTCGGTGCGCCTTGGACAGGGGAGAGATAATTCCAAGATTTTCCTCAAGCAAAACACTGAACTGGCGGCGGAGATTGAAAAGAAGCTGATGGAAAAAATCAAGGCGGAATCGGACGAAAAGCAGGGGAAGGAGCCGGTGGACAAAGCGGCGGCGACTCCGGTTTCCGTTTCGGCGCCTGCCCCAAAGAAAACGGCGGCAAAGGCGAATATTGATATTATGGTGGATGACTGATGCTGATTACCGCGGCAGAGCCCAGGAGGCAGTCCCAGTATGAAATTTATCTGGACGGACAGCCGGCGGGGCTGATAGATGCCGGAACATGGGAGCTTTCCGGTTATCGTCCGGGAGGTGAGCTTTCCCGGGAGGAATTTGACGCCCTGTGGGAGGCGTCCGGATATGCCAGGGCAAAATCTTATGCTCTTTATCTCCTGGGAAGGCGCGGCTATTCCCAAAAAGAGCTTTACGGAAAAATTTCCCAGAGATATGGCGGATATGCGGCCCAGCGGGCTGTGGACAGGATGACGGAGCTCGGCCTGCTTGACGACATGGATTATGCCCGCCGCCGGGCAAAGGATCTCATCCGCCTCAAGCACTACTCGGGGGATCGTGTGATGCTGGAGCTTTTGCGGATGGGAATTGAGCGGGAGCAGGCAAAGCTTGTTCTAGAGGAAATTGAGATGGATCCAGCAGAACAAATCCGGGAGCTGCTGGATCGGAAATATTCCCGGCAGCTGGGGGACGAAAAGGGAAGAAGGCGGACCATTGCCGCCCTTCAGCGCTTGGGCTACCGCTGGGACGAGATCAAAAAGGCTTTGGAGGACTATCCAGGAACCGAAGCGGAGGAATTTGAAGAATAATGGAAAAACGGCAAGGGAAGGAAATGCCTGAATATGGGATATAAAATAGGTATGGTGAGCCTGGGATGCTCTAAAAACCAGGTTGACGCTGAAATTATGATGGCCCAGCTCAAGGACGCCGGCTATCAGCTGGTGGCTGAAGCGGGGATGTCAGATGTGGCGATTGTGAACACCTGTGGATTTATAGAGGACGCAAAAAAAGAGGCTATTGAGGAGATTTTGGAGTTAGCAAAACTCAAAGCGGAGGGGAAAATAAAGGCGCTGATTGTCACCGGTTGTCTGGCGGAACGTTACCAGCAGGAGGTGGCCAAGGAGCTGCCGGAAGTGGATGCGGTTGTCGGCATTGGAGCCAATGGACATATTGCGGAAATTGTGGAGAAAGCCCTTGAGAAAAAGGGACAGGTTCTGGAATTTCCCGATAAGCTGGAGCTTCCATTAAGCGGCAACCGGGTGCAGACAACGCCCTATTATTATTCCTACATAAAAATTGCTGAGGGCTGCGACAATCGCTGCTCTTATTGCGCCATCCCCATGATCAGGGGAAAGTTTCGCAGCCGCCCCATGGAGGATATCCTTTCCGAGGCGGAAAGACTGGCAAGAAACGGTGTAAAGGAACTGGTGGTTGTCGCCCAGGATACCACCCGCTATGGGATGGATCTTTACGGTTCCGGTCGGCTGCCGGAGCTGTTAAGCGCCCTTTGTAAGATTGACGGCCTGGAATGGATCCGTGTCCTTTATTGTTATCCTGAAAGGATTACGGACAGCCTGCTGGATGTTATGGCAAAAGAGGAGAAAATTGTAAAGTATCTTGATATTCCCATCCAGCACTGCAACAAGGAGCTGCTGAGAACGATGCACCGGGTGGGGGACAGGGAGTCCCTGACAGCTTTGATGAAGAAAATCCGGGAGAGGGTGCCGGGAATTATCCTCCGGACGACATTGATTGCGGGTTTCCCGGGGGAAACCTGGGAGCAGTTTAATGAACTGGCGGAATTTGTGCGTGAGGTTCGTTTCGACCGTCTGGGATGCTTTGCCTATTCCGCGGAGGAAGGAACTCCCGCGGCGGAGATGAAGGGCCAGGTTGAAGAAAAGGTAAAGCAGCGCCGCCAGGAAATCATTATGGAAGAGCAGTCTCAGATTATGGCGGAAAAGTGCGGCCAGATGGTGGGAAAGGTTCTTCCCGTCCTGGTGGAAGGCTACGACAGGTATGCGGGCAGCTTTTTTGGACGTTCTCCCCATGACGCGCCGGATATTGACGGGAAGGTCTTTTTTTCCGCAAACGCGCGTAGTATGAATGCAGGGACGATTGTACCGGTCCAGATTATCGACAGCATGGAATGTGATTTGATTGGAGCGTTGGTGGAGGATTAAAAGGCTTTGCCTTGCTCCCTGGGCCTCCTTGTAGCTAGGAAAGGAAGATTGGTGAATGAATACGCCTAACAAACTGACCTTGATTCGGATTGTGTTGGTGCCGGTATTTATGGCGTTTCTGCTGTGGCCGGACTGTCCCCACCGTTTTCTCATAGCCGGGCTCGTTTTTGGAGCCGCGGCGTTGACGGATTTATTCGACGGAAGACTTGCGAGGAAAAACAATCAGATTACTGATTTTGGAAAATTTATGGATCCCATCGCGGATAAACTCCTGATTGCAGGAGCTTTGGCGGCTTTCATCCAGCTGGGCCTGTGCAGCGCGTGGGTTTTGGTTTTGATTTTGGCGAGGGAATTTCTGGTAACGTCTCTGCGTCTGGTCGCGGCTAGTACGGGAAAGGTGATTGCCGCCAATTTGTGGGGCAAGGTGAAAACCATCACGCAGATGGTTGCCGTCATCGGGGTCTTTGTTCTGCAGGAGGGGGCCTATTTGGGATGGCTCCCTTCATGGATGCCTCTTGTCCTCATCGGAGAAGTCCTGCTTTGGCTGTCCGCCGCGGCAACCGTTATTTCCGGCGGAGTGTATCTGTGGCAGAACAGAAAATTTATCAATACCGCAAAATAAGTGGTGCAAATTTTCTTTGTTTGGTATATAATAAAAATAGACAGTCAAAAAGCCAGAATAAGTGATGCAGTGAGCGGGAGAAGTAGCGGAGGAAAACGCAACAGAGAGGAAGGCGCTTTGCTGAGAGCCTTCCAGCGCGGAACGCTGTGAAATGCACCCGTTAGCACATGGGGGGAAATTCTCAAAAAGGAAGAGTATCCCTGTGCGGCAGGCACCGTTACGAGCCGGCGCAGTGGATGGCTGCGCTAAGAGATAAACCGGAGTGGAACCGCGGAAATTAAGCCGCCTCCGTCCCCTAAAAAGGGGACTGGGGCGGCTTTGTTTTTCTCCGTTCTGCTTTTCTGAAAAGATGCGGGAGGAAGATGATCCGGGGGCTTCCCAGTTTGAATGGACGGCCTGGAAAATCGCAGGCTGCGTCTGTGCCGCGCTGTTTCACCTGATTTTCGAGAGTGATTGGGGTTTTTCTATGTTATTTAAAAGATTGAAAGAGGAACTGGATCTTATTATGGACAGGGATCCGGCCGCCCGTTCCAGGGCGGAGGTTTATTTCCTGTATTCAGGCTTCCGGGCGGTGCGCTCCCACCGGAAGGCCAACTGGTTTTACAGACATAACATGAAGTTTATCGCCCGTTGGATTTCTCAAAGGGCCAGGCATAAGACCGGAATAGAAATCCATCCGGCGGCAAAAATAGGAAAAGGATTGTTTATTGATCACGGTATGGGTGTGGTGATTGGGGAAACGGCGGAAATAGGAGACAACTGCACCATCTATCAGAATGTGACCCTTGGGGGCACAGGAAAGGAAACAGGCAAGCGCCACCCCACCCTGGGCAATAATGTCATGGTGGGATCGGGGGCGAAGGTGCTGGGACCCTTCCGCGTGGGGGATAACGCCCGCATCGCGGCTGGAGCGGTTGTTCTCAGTGAGGTTCCCGCCAACGCGACGGCTGTGGGGGTTCCCGCCCATATTGTAAAGGTAAACGGAATCCGGTGCGAGGGGCTGGATCAGATCCATATGGGGGATCCGGTGTCCCAGGAAATGTGCCGGATGGAATATAAAATTGAAAAGCTGGAGCATAAAATTAAAGAACTGGAAGCTGAACTGGAGGAGAAGGAAAATGAAACTGTATAACAGCCTGACAAGAAAAAAAGAGGAACTCGTGCCGCTGGAGCCGGGAGTGGTGAAAATTTACGCCTGCGGCCCGACAGTTTATAATTATATTCATATCGGGAACGCGCGGCCCATCTGTGTTTTTGACATTCTGCGCCGGTACTTGGAATATCGGGGAATGAAGGTCGAATTCGTGCAGAATTTTACTGATATCGACGACAAGATTATTAAGCGCGCCAACGAAGAGGGAACCGATTATCTGACGGTTTCCAGAAAATATATTGAAGAATACAAAAAGGACGCCGAGGGCCTCAATGTCAGGGAAGCGACCATTCATCCCAAGGCGACGGAAAACATTGACGAAATTATCCGCATTGTCTCCCGTCTGGTGGAAAACGGGCACGCCTATGCCGCTGAGAACGGGGACGTCTATTTCCGCACAAAAAGCTTTCCGGAATATGGAAAGCTTTCCCACCAGCCCCTGGAGGAATTGGAGGCCGGCGCGCGTATTGGCGTTGGGGAACTGAAGGAGGATCCCATGGATTTTGCCCTGTGGAAGGCCGCAAAGCCGGGAGAGCCCATGTGGGATTCCCCCTGGAGCAAGGGACGGCCTGGCTGGCATATAGAGTGCTCCGCTATGGCGGGAAGATATCTGGGAAAGACCATTGATATCCACTGCGGAGGGCAGGATCTGATTTTCCCACATCATGAAAATGAGATCGCACAGAGCGAATGCTGCAACGGGGTTCCCTTTGCAAATTTCTGGCTGCACAACGGGTATATTAACATTGATAACCGTAAGATGTCGAAATCCCTCGGAAATTTCTTTACCGTGAGGGAGGTGGCGGAGAAGTTTGGTTATGAACCCATCCGCTACTTGATGGTCGCTTCCCATTACCGCAGCCCTATCAACTACAGCGTGGAGGTGATTGAGCAGTGCAGGGCGGCGCTGGACCGTCTTTATACCTGCCGTGACAATCTTTCCTTTGTTCTTGAAAACGCCCAGGGGACGCTGAAAGAGGGGGAAAAGGAGGTCGCCGATCGTCTGGAAGGATTCCAAAGAAAATTTATCGAGGTGATGGACGATGATCTCAACACAGCCGACGCCATTGCTGTATTGTTTGATTTGACGAGGGAGATCAATTCCAATATCAGCACAGCAACCCAACCTTCCAAAGAATTGGCAGAGAAAGCAATGAAACTGTTCCGGGAATTTGCCGATGTACTGGGGTTGCTGTATGCGCAGAGGAAGGATTCCATCGACGATGAAATTGAGGCCCTGATCCAAAAAAGAACGGAAGCAAGAAAAAATAAGGATTGGGCGACAGCGGATCAAATCCGTGACGAGCTTAAGGCGCGGCATATCGTCCTGGAGGATACCCCGCAGGGAGTCAAATGGCATATCGAACAGTAAAGTATGGCTGTCAGGCGAGGGACAGACGGTGCAGGGCGGTAAGAAGCCGCGTCTGTCAGGCCGGTGAGACAAAGACTTCCTTTTTTCCGCTTTTTGTCGATTAAGTCGGAAATCGGAGAGGAAAAAGTTGAAATATGCGGGGGTTTCGGTTACAATAAAAAGCAGAGGCTCCTTGACAAACAAGCCTTGAGGCTTGCGGCCGAGCTGAAAGCATATTTTGGAAGGAAGTTTCAAAATTGAAGGGGAACCGTATTGTGCGGGAGAGCACAAAAAGGAAAAAATGGTATTTTTTTGTTTCGGATGGGGAGAAAAAGCCCTTGATTCTGCGGATACTCCCGATTCTTATACTTTTACTGATTTTCTGCGCTGCTTTTTTAGTATACCAGGAATTTAAGGATGAAACTCCCTCTCTTTCGGAGACGGCCTCCTCAGAGAGCGGAAACGCCGGAAGCGTACCTGCAGCGGGCTGAGCTTAGAGAATGCAGGAGAAGAAACGGCGGAAGGAAAAGGAGATGCTATGGCGAGATATCATGGAAAAAGGCGGAAATTGAGAAGACGTGCTGTTGTACTGATTGTAATTTTAGTGGCTGTCGCCCTGGGGGCTGGAATTTTCGCGGTAGTACATGCGTCCAGAAGCCGGGGAGGACAGGATTCCAGTAGCTCCGATGTTTCCGGGCAAATTTCGGAAGAAGGCAGCTCTTCCCAGGGTAATTCTTCTGACCAGAGCTCAGAGTCCTCTTCCAGCGGTGTGTCTTCCCAGGAAAGTTCCTCCGCGGCATCACCAGAAAGCGGTGTTTCTTCTAAAACCTCCAGTACGCCTGTTTCCCAGGGGGCTTCAGATGCCTCCTGGATGTATGAAGGAATCGAGTGGCGTTCTCCCACGGCGGAGCCTTACAGTGTAAAATATGGGCGCAATTTGATTTTGATCAATAATTATTATGAGCTGGATGAAAGCTTTAACTGGGATCTGGTCTATTTCAGCAATGGAGAGACGGTGACGCTGGATACTCTGAAGCATTGGGATGACAACGGTTTTAATTATACCCCGCTGGTGGATCGCGCCGCCTATGAGCCGCTGAAAAAGATGTTTGCGGCGGCCAAGAGCGACGGCGTCCCCCTTGGGATGGTTTCCGCCTACCGCAGCATTAAGCTGCAGGACAGCTTGTTTAACCAGTCGGTACAGGCGGGGCTCAATCAGGGGCTGAGCAAGGAGGCCGCAATTAAACAGGCCAATGTATCCCGGACGTTTGCGGGAACAAGCGAGCATAATACCGGTCTTGGTTTTGATATCGCAGAGGCAGGGAGCGGGTATTTGCGTCAGGATTTTGAAAATACACCTCAGGGAAAATGGCTGAAGGCCCATTGCGCGGAATATGGCTTTATTTTGCGGTATCCGAAGGATAAGGTGGATATTACAGGAATCATGTATGAGCCTTGGCATTATCGTTATGTTGGGGTAGAGCATGCTCAAAAGATGAATGAATTGGGAATGTGCTTAGAGGAATATATTGATTATCTCGGAGGACTATAGTGTGGGGGGCTGTCCGGCATGATAGGAGCGGGGCGGTCCCTTTTGTTATTCCCTTCGCGCGCGATGCTATGCCTTATGAGTGGAATGAGGGAACAGAAATTGGAAGAAAGAAAATAAAGAACGAAAACCGCTCATGGAGTGATTGACGCAGGCGGAGGAAGGCCGGGCGGGAAAGCCGGAATAATGAAAGAAGAGCTTCCCGCGGATATAGGCCTTGTAAGAGATTGGAAGGGGGCGGCGGAACGCCGTTTTGCAGGTTAGTCAACATGCCAGGCGGACTTCAGGAGAAAAACAGTTGACAAATTGCGGCAGGTATGGTATTCTCATATATGACAATAAAGCGGGGCAGGTTTGTCCTCACCTTACGGCGATTTTGTTTGCGTGGGTCAATAGGCAGTTGGACTTTTCTTTTAAAGGGAAAGGTGCGCGCTATTGGACGTGGACGGTTGCCGCCCGCGTTTTTTGTTGTCAATACAATTATTAACCTTAGGTTTTTGGAGGTGTTCTACTATCAGCAACAAGGAACTGCAGATTAATGAAGAGATCCGCGACAAGGAGATTCGTGTTATCAGTGCGGACGGCGCCCAGCTGGGCGTGATGTCGGCAACCCAGGCGCTTCATTTGGCCGAGGAAAAAAATTTGGATTTGGTGAAAATTGCGCCTCAGGCGACACCGCCGGTTTGCAAGATTATTGATTATGGAAAATACCGTTTCGAGCAGGCCAAGCGGGAAAAGGAAGCAAAAAAGAATCAACGTGTTGTGGATATTAAAGAGGTCCGCTTGACGCTGAATATCGATACCCATGATTTCGAGACAAAGGTTAACCACGCGTTCCGTTTTCTGAACGGCGGGGATAAGGTCAAGGTTTCCATCCGCTTCAGAGGGCGCGAGATGGGCCATCCGGAGCTGGGCGGAGAAATTATGAAGCGTTTTGCTGAGGCGTGTTCTGAACTGGCTGTCATTGAGAAGCCGGCCAAGCTGGAAGGCAGGAACATGCTCATGTTCCTTGCCCCAAAAACCAATAAGTAATACATGAAGGAGGAGCATTATTATGCCCAAAATTAAAACTCATTCCGGCGCGAAAAAGCGTTTTAAGCTTACCAAGAATGGTAAGGTTGTGCGTGCTCATGCAAACAAACGCCACATTCTGACCAAGAAGAACACCAAGCGCAAGAGAGGCCTCCGCAAGTGCGTTATGGCTGACGCTACCAATGTGGCGCAGGTCAAGAGACTGATCCCCTACAAATAATTTCCAGGTGTTACAAATTTAATTAATCCATTTATCGGAGGTAAATAATTATGGCTCGTGTAAAGGGCGCGCTCATGACGCGGAAAAGAAGAAAGAAGACCCTCAAACTCGCCAAGGGGTATTGGGGTTCCAAACATAAACACTTTAAAATGGCCAAACAGGCCGTGATGAAGTCCGGCAACTATGCTTATATCGGCCGCAAGCACAGAAAGCGTGACTTCCGCCGTTTGTGGATCACCAGAATTTCTGCCGCCTGCAAAATGAATGGAATGAACTATTCCACCTTTATGAATGGGCTGAAAAAGGCTGGCATTGAACTGAACCGCAAAATGTTGGCTGAAGTTGCAGTTGCTGACGAGGCTGGATTTGCCGCGCTCGCCGCAAAAGCAAAAGAGGCGCTGCAGAAGTAAGGATACTTTTAACGCCCGGGTGGTTGCCCGGGCGTGCTTTTGTATATATCATTCTTTTGAAAGGGAGGGATGTCTGTTTGCGGTCCGCGATTTCGTCCAGGGAAAATCCAGCCGTTAAGAATGCGGTGAAGCTGATTTCATCGGCAAAGCACAGAAAAGAACAGGGTCTGTTTTTTGCCGAGGGAGTGAGGCTGTGTGCTGACGCTGTGAAAAGCGGGATTACGGTGAGACAGCTTTTTTACACCAGGCAGGCGATGGAAAAGCAGGAGTCCGCTGTCCGCCTGCTTCAAAAGGCAGCTGGAGATGTCTTCGAAATTTCTCCGGAGATCTCCCAGCGGCTGGGGGATACCCAGCATCCTCAAGGGGTTTTTTGTGTCTGTGAGCGGAAGGAGCATGAGGCTTTTTTTCGTGGGAAAATAGGAAATCATCAAAGATGGATCGGCTTAGAAAGTATCCAGGATCCCTCCAATATGGGAACCATCCTTCGTACGGCGGAGGCCCTTGGAATCGGCGCTGCGCTGATGACACAGGACTGCTGTGATATTTACAGCCCGAAGGTACTCCGGGGCAGTATGGGGGCGGTATTCCGGCTTCCAGTGCTGTCGTTGCCGGACTCGGGCGGCTTATTGGCATTTTGCAGGAAAAAGGGGCTGATTTCTTACGCGGCGGTACCGTCGCAGGACGCGGAGCCTGTGACAAAGTGCCGTTTTAGCGGGAAAGAGGGAAACGGCGCCGCCATATGGATCGGAAATGAAGGCAATGGCTTGAAGAAGGAGACAGCGGCCGCCTGCGATAAGAGAATTACCATTCCCATGCTGGGCCGCGCCGAATCCCTCAATGCGGCTGTTGCGGCCAGTATTCTCATGTGGGAAATGACGCGCGGGGCCGGAAGAGAAGGATAAGGTCCAAAATGGCGCGGTCGTGTGGAAAGGAAATATCCCTTCCCTGTGACTTGAGAAGGAAGGAGGAAAAGCGGATGGGCGGAAATGGGCTGTATCATATTTGGCTGCAGCTGGCGCTGGGCTTTTCCCATCAATATACTGGGGATATCCTCAGGAATTATGGTTCAGTTGATGAGTTTTATCAGGCAGGAGAGAGGGAATGGCGGCTTTGCGGCCTGTTCTCCACACAGCAGTTGGAAAAGCTGCTGTCGGTCCCGCTGACAAAGGCGGAAAGCATTTGGTCTCGCTGCCGCCGGGAGGGAATCCGAGTGGCCGCGTTTGGTGATCCTGGGTATCCTGCGCGGTTGAAAAATATTCAAGATCCTCCCCCTGTCATTTATTGGAAAGGTGCGGAGATTTCCATAGACAGGGAAGTCTGTGTTGCCATGGTGGGTACCAGGCATACGTCGGCCTATGGAGCGGATATCGCGTCCAAACTTGGGTATGGCCTTGCCAGATCGGGAGCGGTTGTGGTCAGCGGCGGCGCGGTGGGAATTGATACCGCGGCGCATATGGGAGCTTTGGCGGCCCAGGGAAGGACCATAGCGGTTCTTGGCTGTGGAATCTGCTATCCATATTTGAAGAAAAACCAGATGATGCGGGAAAAAATATGCGAAAGAGGGGCCCTGGTTTCTGAATATCCGCCGGATGAGCCTCCCGTCCCCTATTATTTTCCTGTCCGCAACCGGATCATATCCGGCCTTTCTTTGGGGACAGTTGTGGTGGAGGCCGGACAAAAAAGCGGTTCGTTGATTACGGCAACTAGGGCTCTTGAACAGGGACGGGATCTTTTTTCTGTGCCGGGAAGCATTTTAAGTCCAACCTCCAATGGTACCAATCATTTAATACAAAATGGAGCCAAGCCTGTCACAAATATAAAGGATATTCTGGAAGAGTATTGCCAAATCTATCCGGATAAACTATTATTAAAAAATACGGAAATTCCTATGGAGGACATCGCGGTGCCATCCCAAAGGAAAAGCCGTGAGGAATTTTTTCCCCGCCGTCCTCTTTCCAATCTGTTTGAAGAAGAACCCATGCCTCAGATAAAGGGCCGTGTTCCTCAAAAGGATGGGGCTTATCCAACAGCGGAGAAAAAAACGGCCGCGCCACATGAGGTGGAGCCCTTTTCCGAACCTCTGGACAGAGGACTTCCGGAGTTGTCGGAGGCGGCCGGCAGGCTTTTCAACCTTTTGAAGGAAGAGCCTCAGCAAATTGACGATCTGGCGGTACAGGCTGGTCTTTCCATCTCTGAACTGCTGGGAGCGGCGACAGAGCTGGAATTGGAGGGACTGATGGAAGCAAAGCCCGGAAAGCGTTACTGTAGAAAATAAGTATTTAGAGAAGAATGAGCCGCGGCGCGGGGCAGGCGGCGAAAAGGCGATAAAGAGAAAAAGAAGTTTACCCGTGAATGGAGGTAGCTCATGTCAAAATTAGTGATTGTGGAATCGCCTGCAAAGGCGAAAACCATTAAGAAATATTTGGGCGGCGGTTATGAAGTTATCGCTTCCATGGGGCATGTCAGGGATCTGCCGGAACGCCGTCTGAGTGTTGATGTCAAAAAAGGATTTAAGCCGAAATATGAAGTGATCAAGGGAAAGGAAAAGCTGGTTGAGGAACTGGAAAAGCTGGCGGGAAAGAGCGAAAAGGTTTATCTCGCCACCGACCCCGATCGGGAGGGGGAGGCGATTTCCTGGCATCTGGCTTATCTGCTGGGGCTTGACCTGGGAGAAAAGGACCGGGTGACCTTTAATGAGATCACAAAGACGGGAGTCCAGGAGGGGATGGAGCATCCCAGGCAGATTGATATCGATCTGGTCAATGCCCAACAGGCAAGGAGAATCCTGGACCGTTTGGTGGGCTATAAGCTCAGTCCCTTTATTTCACAGAAAATCCGCCGCGGCCTTTCCGCGGGGCGGGTGCAGTCTGTCGCGGTCCGGCTGATTGTCGACCGGGAAGAGGAAATCCGGGCTTTCGTGCCGGAAGAGTACTGGTCTATTGATGGGAAATTTATTCCCAAGGGGGCAAAAAAGGCTTTCCCAGCCGCTTTTTATGGGGATGAAAATGGAAAGATAAAAATTACTGGAAAAGAACAGGCGGATGAGATCCTGGGGGAGCTTGAAAATGCCCAGTTTGTCATCTCATCCTTAAAAAAAGGAACCCGGCGCCGTTCTCCCGCGCCCCCCTTTAATACTTCCACCCTCCAGCAGGAGGCGTCACGCCGCCTGGGCTTTCAGGCCAGAAGGACGATGAAGGCGGCCCAGGAGCTGTATGAGGGCGTGGAAGTGGAAGGCATGGGGGCCGGCGGTTTGATTACCTATATGAGAACCGACTCCCTGCGTATTTCGGAGGACGCCATGGCGGAAGCCTCCCAATATATTAAGGGAAGATTCGGCGATAAATACGCCCCGGAAAAGCCGCGGGTTTATAAAACCCGGGCCAACGCCCAGGATGGCCATGAGGCCATCCGTCCCACCATGCCGTCTCTGGAGCCTGAAAGGGTAAAATCCAGCCTGACTTCTGATCAGTTCAAGCTGTATAAACTGATTTGGGAGCGGTTTATCGCTTGTCAGATGGCCAACTGTATCCAGGCCACCACCCAGGCGGATATTTCCGCGGGCAGATATATTTTTAAAGCCTCCGGCTATACCATCACCTTTGACGGCTTTACCGCCCTGTATGAGGAAAGCAAGGATGAGGAAGAGGAAAGCTCGGGCGCCCTTCCCCCATTGGAAAAGGGGATGCTCCTGAAGGTCAAGGAGCTCAAGGGGAATCAGCATTTTACCCAGCCGCCGCCAAGATACACGGAAGCGTCCCTGATCAAGACGCTGGAAGAAAATGGAATCGGCCGCCCGTCCACCTATGCGGCGACGATTTCCACCATCACCGCCAGGGAATATGTGGTGAGAGAGGCAAAGCAGCTCAAGCCCACGGAATTGGGCGAAGTGACCACCAAGCTCATGAAGGAGCGTTTTCCTAAAATTGTCAATGTGAAATTTACCGCCCAGATGGAAAATGATCTCGACAGCATTGAAGAGGGCAAGAACAACTGGGTTGATACCATAGATAAGTTCTATCAGGATTTTGACAAGACCCTTCAAACCGCTAAGGAGAGCATGCAGGGGGTCAAAATCAAGCTTCAGGAGGAAGAAACCGATTTTATCTGTGAAAAATGCGGCAGGCGGATGGTGGTTAAAACCGGAAGGTTTGGAAAATTTATCGCCTGTCCCGGATATCCGGAATGCAAAAATATTAAAAAGATCGTGCAGGAAACTGGAGCGCAGTGCCCTAAATGCGGAGGAAAAATCATCGTAAAGAAATCAAAGCGCGGCAGGGTATTCTATGGATGCGATCAGTATCCCAATTGTGACTTTGTTTCTTGGGATGAGCCGTCGGCCGAGACGTGCCCCAAGTGCGGCAAAGCTCTCTTTACCAAAAAGGGAAAAAATCCAAAGCTATACTGTATCACTGAGGGATGTGGATTTGAAAAAACAGTGGAAAAGAAGGAAGAAGCCTGATTTAGCACAGTAAAAATGGTAAAAGAAGATTTCGGGAGGAACTGGTTTGCGGGAGATGGAAAATAAAAAGGCGGTTGTCATTGGGGCGGGACTGGCAGGCTGTGAGGCCGCATGGCAGCTGGCCGGCCGGGGGATCCCGGTGTTGTTGTATGAAATGAAGCCATATAAGCATACAGCCGCCCATTCCATGGATGGACTTGCGGAATTGGTTTGCTCCAATTCCCTGAAGGCGGAGCGGATTGAGAGCGCCGCCGGCCTGCTGAAGGAGGAAATGAGCCGCCTTGGCTCCCTGCTGGTTCCCTGCGCGAAGGAATGCAGGGTTCCCGCCGGGGGCGCGTTGGCAGTGGACAGGGAAAAATTTTCCGCCGCCGTCACCCAAAGGATTGAGGGGCATCCCCTCATTGAAATTGTCCATGAGGAGGTTACGGATATTCCAAATCAGGGGATCTGTATTATTGCCACCGGCCCCCTGACGGAGGAACCTCTGGCCGGGAAAATTGAAGCCCTCTGCGGTGGCGGCCTGAGCTTTTATGACGCGGCGGCTCCCATTGTGACCTTTGAAAGCATTGATATGGAGCACGCATTTTTTGCTTCCCGCTATGACAAGGGCGGGGACGACGCTTATATCAACTGCCCCATGGACAGAGAGGAATATGAAGCTTTCTATGAAGCTCTTCTTCAGGGGGAGCGGGCGATGCTTCATAAATTTGATAAACCTGTTGTTTATGAGGGATGCATGCCTATTGAAATTATGGCCCAAAGAGGGGCGGATACCATTCGTTTCGGTCCCTTGAAGCCGGTGGGACTCCGGGATCCCAGAACAGGGCGCCGGCCCTGGGCGGTGGTGCAGCTCCGCCGGGAAAATTCGGAGGGGACCTTATATAATCTGGTAGGATTTCAGACGAATTTGAAGTTTGCCGAGCAGAAAAGGGTATTTGGATTAATTCCCGCCCTGCGGGAGGCTGAATTTGTCCGTTACGGCGTCATGCACCGCAACACCTTTTTGAATTCCCCGGCTGTTTTGGATGCCGATTTCCAGACGCGCCGTCGCCCCGGCCTGTTTTTTGCCGGGCAGATGACTGGAGTGGAAGGATATATGGAGTCGGCGGCCTCCGGTATTATGGCTGGGCGAAACGCCGCCCGTCTGCTGCTGGGGGAAGAAACGGAGGTTTTGCCGGAAGAAACCATGATAGGAGCCTTGAGCCGTTATGTCAGCGGAGCCCAAACGAAGGACTTTCAGCCTATGGGGGCTAATTTTGGCGTTCTTCCTCCTTTGGAGGAGCATATCCGGGATAAAAAAGCACGCTATGGCGCGTTGGCCCAGAGGGCGCTGGTAAAACTGGAAGAGCATTTGCATTCCATGGAAGAGCATGGGACAAATTTCTAATATTCTATTGGAAAAATAAACATAAATAATGGAAGGCCCAGAACTGAGAAAGAAGGCAGAAAAGATGAAAATTATCGTAGACGCGTTCGGAGGAGACAATGCGCCTTTGGAAATACTCAAAGGCTGCGCCTTGGCCCTGCAGGAACTGGATATGGAAATTCTGCTCACCGGAGATGAAAAGGTGATCCGAAAGGTGGCGGAGGAAAACGGCATTTCGCTGGAGCGGATGGAGATTGTCCATGCGCCTGAGGTCATTACCATGGAGGAGCACGCGGGAGAAATTATGAAAAGCAAGCGGGGCTGTTCTATGGCGGAGGGACTCAGGCGTCTGGCCGCCGGAGAGGGGGATGCCTTTGTCACAGCCGGAAGCACCGGCGCGTTGGTGGTGGGGGCAACCAGAATTGTCCGCCGCCTCAAGGGGATCAAACGGCCCGCGCTGGCTCCGGTGATGCCCAGCGATACGGGCATGTTTATGCTCATCGACTGCGGCGCCAACGTGGAATGCAAGCCGGAAAATCTACAGCAGTTCGGGCTGATGGGTTCTGTTTATATGGAGCAGGTGATGGGAGTAAAGAATCCCAGGGTCGGGCTTGCCAATATCGGCACGGAGGAAACCAAGGGCGGCGAGCTGCAGCAGCAGGCGCTGGCTTTGCTCAAAAAGACGCCGGTCAACTTTGTTGGCAATGTGGAATCACGGGATATCCCTGCCGGGGTAGCCGACGTGGTGGTTTCCGATGGTTTTACGGGCAACATTATCCTCAAGCTTTATGAGGGCTTGGCCACTGTGATGATGAAAAATATAAAGCGGATTTTTTATTCCAATTTCAAAACGAAAATCGGCGCCCTTTTGATTAAGAAAGATATGTATTCCTTTAAGAAAAAGATGGACTATAATGAATACGGCGGCGCGCCGCTTATGGGAATCTCCAAGCCGGTGTTCAAATCCCACGGCAGCTCTAATGCCAATACCTTTCGCAACGCTTTGCGCAACACCTATCTTTTTGTTCAGAAGGATGTGGTGGGGAAGATTTCCGATTCCCTGGCTTCTATGAAGCTGGAAGAGGACGGGCAGGACAGCCGGGAATAACTCCCGGCTGGAGGGAAAAATTAAATAATATCAATCAGGCAGGGAAAGGAGAATGGTTTTATGGAGAAAAGCTTGCAGGACAGAATCGGCTACCATTATAAAAATGAGAAATTGCTGGCGGTTGCTTTAACCCACTCCTCTTATGCCAATGAATCCAAGGGGAAGATAGTGTCCAATGAGAGGCTGGAATTTCTGGGCGACGCGGTTCTCAGCATTATAACGGCAGACTATTTATTTCATAATTTCCCGGATTTGCCGGAGGGGGAGCTGACAAAGTGGAGGGCTTCCCTTGTATGTGAAAAAGCCCTGTGCGGATTTGCCAGGGAGCTTGGCTTGGGCGGGGAGCTCCGTCTGGGTAAGGGGGAGCAGCATTCTGGAGGCGCCCAACGTCCTTCCATTCTGGCGGACGCCTTTGAAGCGGTGATTGCTTCCATTTATTTGGATGGAGGTATGGACGCGGCCAAAAAATTTGTCCTGCGCTTTATCGGCAGGGACATCCACAGCAAAAAACTCCACGTCTTTAAGGATTACAAAACCATGCTGCAGGAAATTATCCAGCAGAATCCGGAGGAGCGGCTGGAATATGTCCTTGTAGGGGAAAGCGGCCCGGATCATGACAAGCACTTTGTTGCGGAGGTACGGCTGAACAGCAATGTTCTGAGTAAGGGTGGCGGACGGAGCAAGAAGGAAGCTGAGCAGGAGGCCGCCCGCCTGGCATTGGAGCTGATGGGATATTGAAGCATGCCAATGTGGCCCTTTTTATTCCTCATTTGGGATGTCCCCATCACTGCAGTTTCTGTGATCAAAGGGCAATCACGGGACAGGGGGATATTCCAGGGGCGCGGGACGTGGTCCGCGCGGCGGAAATTGGAAAGGAGAGCTTGGGAGAAAGGGCAAGGGAGGCGGAGATCGCCTTTTTCGGCGGGAGCTTCACGGCCATTGACCGGTCTTATATGGACAGCCTTCTTTCAGCGGCCTATCCTTTTATTCAACGGGGGGATTACCGTGGTATCCGCGTTTCCACCCGGCCGGACGCGATTGACGAAAAGATACTTTCACATCTCAGGAAGATGGGGGTGACCTCTATTGAGCTCGGCGCCCAGTCCATGGACGACAGGGTGCTTTCCCTGAACAGAAGGGGGCACGTCAGCGCCGATGTAGAGCGTGCGTCCTGCCTGATTCGTGAAAATGGCTTTTCGCTTGGGTTGCAGATGATGACCGGCCTGTATGGGGATACGGCCGAAGGAGCATGGAGGACGGCGCGGGCTCTTGCGGCGCTTTGTCCGGATACCATGCGGATTTATCCTGCGATTGTAATGAAGAATACTCAGCTTGCCCGGTGGTATGCCGCTGGGGAATATGTGCCTGTGAGTCTGGAACAGGCGGTGGAGCTGTGCGCGGATTTGCTGGATTATTTTGAATCAAAGGGCATTCGGGTGATTCGTCTGGGACTTCATGACGGTTCCCAGCTGGAGAAGGAACGGATTGCCGGTCCGTGGCATCCGGCGTTTCGGGAGCTGTGCGAAAGCAGGCGCTACTTCAAAAAAGCCCGCGTCCTGTTGGAGAGGAAAAACCGGAGGGGGCAAAGGAGCGTCCTGCTGGTGCATCCGTCGGCAGTATCCCAGATGACGGGGCAGAAAAAGGAAAACCTGATCCGGTTATCGCAGGAAGGATATGAGGTGCGGGTGAAGGCCTGCGTGGAAATGCCCAGAGGCGGAGTCGCCCTGGAAGAAAGTATGCAGAAGTAAGGATGGAACACTATGCTCATCAAATCACTGGAAATACAGGGCTTTAAGTCCTTTCCCGACAAAACGGTGCTCTCTTTTGGAAAAGGGATTACCGCCGTTGTGGGCCCTAATGGGAGTGGAAAAAGCAATATCAGCGACGCGGTGCGCTGGGTGCTGGGGGAACAGTCCACCAAGTCCCTCCGCGGCGCGAAAATGGAGGATGTGGTTTTCGCGGGTACAGCCAACCGCAAGGCGCAGGGCTTTGCCCAGGTTTCCATGGTGATCGACAACACCGACCGACGCATTCCTTTTGACGGGGACGAGGTAGTGGTTACCCGCCGTTATTACCGTTCCGGGGAGAGCGAATATCTGCTCAATAAGGCGTCGGTCCGTCTCAGGGATGTCCATGAGCTTTTTATGGACACCGGGCTGGGACGGGACGGCTATTCCATTATCAGCCAGGGTAAAATCGCCGATATTGTGGGCGCGAAATCCGATGACAGAAGAGAGGTCTTTGAAGAAGCCGCCGGCATTTCCAAATACCGCTACCGCAAAAACGAGGCGGAGCGCCGTTTGGGACAGGCCCAGGAGAATCTCCTCCGCCTGAAGGATATTCTGACGGAATTGGAGGACAGGGTGGGTCCCCTGAAAGAACAGGCGGAAAAGGCCAAGCGTTTTTTAGAATACGCGGAGGTCAGAAAGAGGCTTGAAATTGGGCTGTGGCTCAATACCCTGGAAAAATCCGCCAATTCCCTGCGCAGGCAGGAGGAAAAGCTTGAGGTCATAGGCGAGCAGCACCGCGGTGTCGAGCGGCAGATGGAAGAGCTGCAAAGACGGATGGACGAAAGCTTTTCCGCCTATAACCAGAAGGCGGCCGAGATCGATGAGGTCCGCCGCGCCGCCGCCGCCCGGGAGGAGTTGGCCGCGAAACGGGAGGGCGAAATCTCTGTCTTGGAGAATGACATCCGCCATAACAACGAGACGATAGAACGTTTCCGGCAGGAAATCAACCAGGCGGGGCTTTCCTTTCAGGATATGGAAGAGGAAATCCGGCGTAAGAGGGATTCTATCACAGTGGAGGAAGCCAATCTTTCAGAAAAACAGAAGGAGATAGAGGAGGTATCCTCCCAGCTGGAGCATCTGCGTTTGGGCGTCAGCGAATACTCTGAGCGTATGGAACAGCTTTCCCAGGAGCTGGGAGAGTTGTCCAGGCAGTCCTCGGAAAAAAAAGTTGAGGCCCTGACCGCGGAATCCTCTTTGGCGGAGATCGAAAACCGTTCCGCCGCCGTGGAGGATTCCCTTGACGGACTGCGAAAGGAGCAGGAGCGCCTTTTGGAGGAAATGGGGGAATACCGTGAACAGATAAAGGAACATGAAGCCAAGGCGGAGGAGCTTTCCAACACGGCGAAGGGATATGAAATGCGTCTGGACGCCAGAAAAAGAAAAGCGGAGGAGCTCAAGGCGCAGGCCGATAGGCTATCCCTGGACGTTCAGGAAAGAGAACGCCGGGCGGCAATGCTGGAGGATTTGGAAAAAAATTTGGAGGGCTTTGCCCACAGTGTAAAAATGGTGGTGAAGGAAGGGGAACGGGGAACCCTTCACGGAATTCACGGGCCGGTTTCCCGTCTGCTCCATGTGCCGGAAAAATATGCTATCGCAATTGAAATCGGCCTTGGAGGAGCGATGCAGAATGTGGTATGCTCCAATGAGGAGGACGCCAAGCGGGCGATTGCCTTTTTGAAAAAGAGGGATGGAGGCAGGGCCACCTTCCTGCCACTGACGGGAATCCGGGGCAGCGAGCTTTCGGAAAAGGGGTTGGAGGACTGCTTTGGCTTTGTGGGGATTGCAAGCTCCCTGGTAGACTGCGATCCCAGGTACGACGGCATAAAAAAATCCCTTCTTGGAAGAATTGCCGTGGCGGAGGATCTCGATGCCGCTGTGGACATCGCAAAAAAATACAGCTACCGCTTTCGAGTAGTGACGCTGGACGGTCAGGTGGTCAACGCGGGCGGTTCCCTGACCGGCGGATCTCTGGCAAGGAACGCGGGGCTTTTAAACCGCACCAACGAGATAAAAAGGATTCGGGAGGAAGCGGCCTCCCTGTCAGAAAAATGGAAGCTTTTGCAGCAAAGCCTGAAATCCGCCCAGCAGGAGGCATCTGCGGCCGAGGCGGCTTTGGGCGGAACCCAGGCGGAGATTTCCGTTAATCAGGAGGATAAGATCCGGGTGGAGGCGGAGTTACGCGGCGTAACCAGCCGGCTGGAGGCCTGCCGTATCTCCCTGGGACAGCTGGAGAAGGAAAAGGAATCCGCCGCCGGCCGTATGACCGGGCTTTCCCGGATGATTGAAAAGGCTCGAAAAGAGAGGGAAGCGTTAAAGAAAGAAATTGAAGACAAGGAAGAGCGGCTTAGCCTGCTTACCGGAGACAGGGAAAAATTTTCCGGTACCAGGGAGGCCCTTTCCGAACGCCTGTCGGATATCCGTTTGGAAGCTGTCGCGCTGGAAAAGGATATCGCGTCCTTCCGCCAGGCCATTGCTGAGATGGGCAAAAGAAAGGAAGAGCAGGAGGAACGCTCCAAAGCCCTCAAGGCTGAAGTGGAGCGGGTAAAGGAAGAAAACCGGCGGATTGAGGAGAAAATTTCCCAGTTAAGGGAAGAAACGGCCGGACTGCGGGAAAAGGCAAAGCAGGCGGAGACGACCATTGCCTCCCTTTCCAAAGAGCGGATGGAGCTGGAACAGGCTTCTTCCCGCCTCCGTCAGGAGGAAAGGGAGAAGTCGGCGGAGAAGGAAGCCGTGGGACGGGAGCTTTCCCGCTTGGAGGAGCAGAAGGCTTCCCTTCAGAAGGAATATGACGACATTATCCGCAGGCTGTGGGATGAGTATGAGCTGACCCGGCGAGAAGCGGAAGAAAATTCCGCGCCGGTTGAAAACGTTCTGGAGGCTCAAAAGGAGCTTTCTGAGATAAAAGGGAAGATTAAGGCCCTCGGTTCGGTCAATATGGGCGCCATCGACGAGTATGCCGAAGTGTCGGAACGGTATGAGTTTTTAAAGGCGCAGGTGGAGGATGTGGAAAAATCCAGGGATGAGCTCACCCGGCTGATCCATGAGCTGACTGCCCAG
>JAHZIE010000020.1:22632-39641 GCA_019419895.1 Clostridiales bacterium
AAATCAGCCGGAATTTCCAGGAAACCTTCCGCGAGCTGTTCGGGGGAGGCTCCGCCTCATTGGAGCTTTCTGATCCGGGGGACGTTCTCAACTGCGGCATTGAAATTTCGGTGCAGCCTCAGGGAAAAATCATTACCCACATCGACGCTTTGTCCGGCGGGGAAAAGTCTCTGGCCGCCATCGCCCTGTATTTCGCTATTATGAAGGTCAGTCCGACCCCCTTCTGTATTTTGGACGAGATCGAGGCCGCGCTGGACGATGTCAATGTAGACAGGTTTGCGGCCTACCTCCGCCGCATGAGTGACAACACCCAGTTTATTGTCATTACCCACAGGCGCGGCACCATGGAGGAGGCAGATGTCCTTTATGGCGTGACCATGCAGGAGGAGGGAGTATCCAAGCTGCTGGAGCTCCATGTCAGTGAAGTAGAGCAGAAGCTTGGAAAACTGGGCTCTTGAGAATTGTTCTGAGAAAGGTGGAAGGTTTTATGGGCTTCTTTAAAAAAATTAGCGAAGGGCTGAAAAAAACAAGGGATAGTGTGGTAAAACAAATCGACTCCATGCTCAAGTCCTTTACCAGGATCGATGAAGATCTCTTTGAGGAGCTGGAGGAGCTCTTAATTATGGGAGACGTGGGCATGCCTACGGCGGAAAAAATCTGTGGTGAACTCCGCAGCCGGGTAAAGGAGAGGGGCGAGACCGATCCCCAGAAGGTGACAGAGCTTTTGGAGGAGATAGTGACGGAAATGCTTTCCGGCGGGGAAGAACTGCATGTTTCCACCCAGCCTTCCGTCATCCTTGTCATCGGGGTCAATGGTGTGGGCAAAACCACTTCCATCGGTAAGCTTGCCGCTTATCTTTCCTCACAGGGAAAGAAGGTGCTTCTTGCCGCGGCCGATACCTTCCGGGCGGCGGCCATCGACCAGCTGAAGGTTTGGGCACAGCGGGCGGATACGGAAATTGTCTGCCAGAGCGAGGGTTCTGATCCGGCGGCTGTAGTCTTTGACGCCATTTCCGCGGCGAAATCCAGAAAGGCGGATGTGGTTGTCTGCGATACCGCCGGCCGGCTGCATAATAAAAAGAATCTGATGGATGAGCTGGCGAAAATCAACCGGGTGATTGACAGGGAGCTCCCCGGCGCGGACAAGGAGGTCCTGCTGGTTCTGGACGCCACCACAGGACAGAACGCCGTCAGCCAGGCCAGGGAGTTTAAAAACACCACCGGTATCAGCGGGATTATTCTCACCAAGCTGGACGGCACGGCAAAGGGAGGCGTTGTCCTCGCGGTGAAGGAAGAACTGGATATCCCGGTGAAGTTTGTGGGGGTAGGGGAGCAGATTGACGATCTCCAGCCCTTTGACGCCCGGGATTTTGCCCATGCCCTGTTTGCGGTTTCAGAGGAATGACGCACTCATTTGAATGAAAAGGAGAGAACCGAAATGGTTTTTATCATAGCCACAAAAAATGAAAAGAAGCTTTTGGAGCTGGACAGAATCCTCGCCCCGCTGGGAATTGAAGCCAAAACACCCGGCCAGCTTGGAATCGAGTTGGAGGATGTGGAGGAAACGGGCGAAACTTTCGAGGAGAACGCTCTGTTGAAGGCACAGGCCGCCTGTGAGGCGACCGGTTATCCCGCGGTTGCCGATGATTCGGGGCTGATGG
The DNA here is from genome assembly GCA_019419895.1 of Clostridiales bacterium. Classification (GTDB taxonomy): domain Bacteria; phylum Bacillota; class Clostridia; order Oscillospirales; family Acutalibacteraceae; genus JAHZIE01. The sequence goes on from JAHZIE010000020.1 coordinate 24,294, forward strand.
TGGACGCGCTGGGCGGCGCGCCTGGAATTTATTCCGCTCGTTATGCCGGTGAGGGCGCCACGGACGCCCAAAAGATAGAAAAGCTGCTGAAAGCGATGGTGGGAGTTCCCCAAGAGGAAAGGGGAGCAAAATTTGTTTCTGTTGTCTGCTGTGTTTTTCCTGATGGAAGCAGGCTGAGCGTCAGAGGAGAATGCTTGGGAACTATCGGCGATTCTCCCAGGGGAGAAGGAGGCTTTGGCTACGATCCCGTCTTTGTGGTGAAGGGAGGCAAAAGCTTCGCGGAGCTTTCCAAAGAAGAAAAGGACGCGGTCAGCCACCGTGGAAACGCTTTAAGAAAGCTGGCGGCACAGCTTCCGGGATTTATGAAGGAAAGGGGAATGAAATAGATGCTGACAAGCAAACAGAGGGCCTATTTAAAGAGCCTTGCTAATCCGCTGGACACCATCCTGATGGTAGGAAAAGGCGGAGTGACGGCCCAGGTGATCCAGCAGGGGGACGAGGCGCTGGAGGCCCGCGAGCTGATCAAGGGAAAGGTGCTGGAAACGGCGCCGGAAGCTGCCAGAGAGACGGCGGAGGCCATTGCGCGGGCTGTGAATGGGGAACTGGTGCAGGTGATAGGGAGCAAATTTGTCCTCTACCGCCCAAGAAAGAAGAATCCCGAAATCCAGCTTCCTCCCAGCAGGGAACGCAGAGGCTGACAGGACAGGAAAATGGAAAAAGGAAAAACGAAAAAAATAGCCATGTTTGGCGGAACCTTTAATCCGGTGCATCAGGCCCATCTTTTTCTTGCGAGGGAGTTTCAAAAGCTTCTTGGGCTGGATCGGGTGCTGCTGGTTCCGGCCAATATTCCTCCCCACAAGATGGCGAAACATCTGGCGACTGCCGGACAAAGGATGGAAATGTGCCGCCTGGCGGCAAAAGAGCCCTATATGACGGTCAGTTCTATTGAGGTGGAACGGGAAGGAAAAAGCTATACGGCGGATACCCTCCGAGAGCTGGAAGAACAATATCCGGATGCAAGGCTTTATCTGATTACCGGGGCGGATATGTTTCTCACCCTTCAGAAATGGTACGATTACCCCGGTATCATTTCAAGAGCCGTCATCTGCGCGGCCCCGAGGATCACCGCCAATCTGCCCGTTTTGCGGGCGCAGGGGGAGCGGATCCGGCGGGACGGCGGGATGGCTGTGGTACTGGAAAAGGTGCCTCCTCCAATTTCTTCCACCCAAATCCGCGAGAGGATCCGGCAGGGGCTTCCCTGTACGGGATATCTGCCGAAAGAGGTGGAGGATTATATTAAAGAGCATCATTTATACCAGGACGGGAGATGAGAATGTGGAGGCGGGAGCTGCCTTCCTCATTTTTCCGCGCCTTTACGGCGGGGAGGGGGCAGAAATTAGATGGCTTCCCTGGAGAGAAGGAGCTTCCGGGGGAAAGGAAGTAAGAAATGAACAAGCAGGACTACATTGACGAAATCAGGAAACGCCTTTCTGAACGGCGCTTTGAGCATTCCATGAATGTGGCGAGGGCGGCGGTGGAGCTGGCGGAGAAATATGGCGCGGATCCCCGCAAGGCGGAAATTGCCGGGATTCTCCACGATATCACCAAGGAAATGCCGCCGGCGGAACAGTTGCAAATGCTGGACGGCTTTGGTATAATATTAGACAATGTGGAGAGGCATGCCCATAAGCTTCTGCATGCCATTTCCGGGGCGGCTGTCGCGAAACGGATGCTTGATGTTTCCGATCAGGAGATTTTATCCGCCGTCCGTTATCATACAACGGCAAGAGCCGGGATGACCCGGCTGGAAAAGGTGCTGTATATCGCGGATTTCATTTCTGACGACAGAGATTATGACGGAATTGAGCTTATGCGTTCCTTTGCCTGGAAAAGCCTGGATTTGGCAATGTATGAGGGCCTGGCCTTTACCATCCGCGATCTGGTCAGGCAGGGAAACCCGGTGCATGCTGATACTGTAAACGCGTATAACGAAATTGTCCTGTCAGGCGCCGCGGGAAAAAATCCGCCCGTCCTGGCGTGAAAAATAGATGGGGTATTTTTAGTACAGAAAGATGAGGTGTATCTGTTTGACAGCAATGGAAATTGCGAAAACGGCCGTCAAAGCGTTGGACGGAAAGAAGGCCCTGAATGTTAAAATGCTGGAGATTACCGATCTGACTATTTTGGCGGACTATTTTGTCATCGCCACCGGAACCAGCAATACCCATGTCAAGGCGTTGGCCGACGAGGTGGAATTCCAGCTTAAGGAAGCTGGGGCAGATCAGGGGCATATGGAAGGGTATCATTCCAATAATTGGATTTTGATGGATTACCACAGTGTGATTATCCATGTTTTTCAGGAAAAAACCCGGGAATTCTACGACCTGGAGCGCCTTTGGAGGGATGCCAAAGAGGTGGATATTTCCGATTTGATTGATTAATTTTTATCGGAACGGCGGGATTGTTGACGGTTCCGATGGGGAAAGGGTTGTAAAGGATGAAGTACGATTATACCTCCATTGAAAAGAAATGGCAAAAGAAATGGGAGGAGAAGGGTGTTTTTCACGCATCCAATGATTCTGAAAAGCCAAAATATTATACGTTGATTGAGTTCCCCTACCCTTCAGGAAAGGGGCTTCATGTGGGGCATCCACGGCCTTACACCGCTTTGGATATTGTTTCCCGCAAGCGCAGAATGCAGGGATATAATGTCCTGTATCCCATTGGATGGGACGCTTTTGGCCTTCCAACTGAGAACTATGCCATTAAGAACCATGTCCATCCCGAAATTGTCACCAGGCAGAACATCGAGCGGTTCAAGCAGCAGATCCAGTCCCTGGGAATTTCCTTTGACTGGAGCAGGGAAATCAGCACCACGGATCCTGAGTATTACAAATGGACCCAGTGGATTTTCCTTCAGATGTTCAAGCATGGACTGGCTTATAAAAAGGAAATGGCGGTTAACTGGTGCACCTCCTGCAAATGTGTCCTGGCCAACGAGGAAGTGGTCAACGGGCAGTGCGAACGCTGCGGCAGCGAGGTAGTACGGAAGGTAAAATCCCAGTGGATGCTGAAAATCACCGCCTATGCCCAGCGTTTGATTGACGATTTGGAGCTGGTTGATTATCCGGAACGGGTAAAGGCCCAGCAGAAGAACTGGATCGGCCGTTCCACCGGGGCGGAGGTTGATTTTGACACCACAGCCGGGGATAAGCTGACCATTTATACCACCCGTCCGGACACCCTTTTTGGCGCTACTTATATGGTCATCTCTCCGGAGCATCCCATTTTGAAGAGCTGGGAGTCCAGGCTTACCAATCTGGAGGAGATCAGGGCTTATCAGGAGAGCGCCGCCAGGAAATCCGATTTTGAGCGGACAGAAATGGCAAAAGATAAAACCGGTGTCCAGCTCCAGGGGGTAAGAGCCATAAATCCGGTCAATGGAAGAGAGATACCGATATTTATATCCGATTATGTCCTGGTTTCCTATGGAACGGGCGCCATTATGGCGGTTCCCGCCCACGATACCCGCGACTGGGAATTTGCCAAAAAATTCTCCCTGCCTGTCATTGAAGTTGTCAAGGGCGGAGAGGTGGAAAAAGAAGCCTTCACCGACTGCGAGTCGGGAATCATGGTCAATTCGGGAATGCTGGACGGCCTGACGGTGGAAGAGGCAAAGAAAAAGATCACCGAGTGGCTGGAAGAAAAGGGAATTGGTCATTCCAAGGTGAATTTCAAGCTGCGCGATTGGGTATTTTCCCGCCAACGGTATTGGGGTGAACCGATTCCGATCGTCAAGTGTGAAAAATGCGGCTATGTGGCCCTTCCCGAAGAGGAACTGCCTCTGTGCCTGCCGGAAGTGGATTCTTACGAGCCTACAGACAATGGGGAATCTCCTCTGGCGGCCATGACCGACTGGGTGAATACGACCTGTCCCTGCTGCGGCGGGCCCGCCAAAAGGGAGACCGATACCATGCCCCAGTGGGCTGGATCCAGCTGGTATTTCCTGCGTTATATGGATCCTCACAACTCTCAGGCGCTGGTATCCAAAGACGCTCTGAATTATTGGGCGCCTGTGGACTGGTACAACGGCGGTATGGAGCATACCACCCTTCATCTGCTTTACAGCAGATTTTGGTATAAGTTTTTATATGATATCGGCGTGGTACCCACCAAGGAGCCATACGCGAAGCGCACCAGCCATGGAATGATCCTGGGCGAGAACGGTGAAAAGATGAGCAAATCCAGAGGAAATGTTGTCAATCCGGATGATATTGTCCGGGATTTTGGTGCCGATACCCTGCGGATTTATGAAATGTTTATTGGTGATTTTGAGAAAGCCGCGCCCTGGAGCTTTTCCAGTGTCAGTGTCTACTAGCGCTTCCTGGATCGCTTTTGGAATCTCCAGGATATTGTGACGCCCGAGGAGGGAATCCGGCCGGAAATGGAAGCGGTCATCCATAAGACTATCAAAAAGGTGGGGGATGATATTGAGATTCTGAAGTTCAATACCGCCATTGCCGCAATGATGTCCATGATCAATGATTTGACCGACACAGGGGCCGTTACCCGCGGGGAGCTGAAAATTTTCTGTCTCCTGCTGAATCCCTTCGCTCCTCACATTACAGAGGAAATGTGGGAGATGATGGGCTTTGACAGGGAAAAGCTCTGCTGCGAGCAGGAGTGGCCGGCTTATGATGAATCCAAGTGTAAAGAGGATACCATTGAAATTGCCGAGCAAATCAATGGCAAAGTCAGGGGAAGGATTATTGTGCCGGCGGATATTTCCGCGGCCAACGCCATTGCCGCTGTCAAGGCGGATGAAAAGCTGAAGGATTTCCTCAGCGGAGGCACGGTGGTTAAAGAGCTTTATGTGCCGGGAAAATTGGTCAATCTGGTGGTAAAGAAGTAAAAATGTTTTTTATAATAGATTTGACCTCCTTCCGGGTAATTTTCGCCGTTCTTGATATCAGGAGAGCTTCTTCCTGAAAAAATTAGGCGGAAATATGCAAAACCACCTTAAGGGCTACTTGACATCTGTGTGTTCTATCATGTATAATAATGTTTGTATTTAATGGGTTTAATACCCCTGCCGTAAGGCGGAGGGGAGGGAAAATAATCAATGTCAGAAATCCGTATTAAGGAAAATGAGTCTCTTGACAGCGCGTTGAGACGCTTTAAAAAGCAGTGCGCAAAGGCTGGCGTTATTGCTGAAGTGCGTAAAAGAGAGGCGTATGAAAAGCCGTCTGTCAAACGCAAAAAGAAGTCGGAGGCTGCTCGCAAGCGCAAGTATAAATAATTTATTTGCCTTATGCGCGCCGATGCATATGTTCTAATTGGTTATGATTTGAGGAAAAGCGGGCAGTAATTGCCCGCTTTTTTATCTGCCGCTTATTTTTAGAATGAAAGAAAGGGGGAGGGGAGAATGTCATTCTTCTTGCCGACACTGTGCAAAAAAAGAGTATCGGAAATCACTCCGCCGCTTCTCAGGAAAATGGGAATCCGCGGGATACTCCTGGATGTAGATAACACCCTGTCTACCCATGGATCCCAGCAGCCTCTGCCGGCCGCTTTGTCCTGGACAAGGGAGCTGAGCGGACTGGGTATAAAGCTGATGATCATTTCCAATAATCATAAAGAACGTGTGGAGCCCTTCGCGGCTCAGTTTTCCCTTCCCTTTTTGTGCGATGCCAAAAAGCCCATGTCTAAGGGCTTTTCAAAGGCCTCGGAAGAATTGGGAATTCCAAAAGAAGAACTGCTGGTGGTGGGGGATCAGATATTTACCGACATTTTGGGCGCGAACCTTTCCGGTATCCGCAGTGTCCTGGTGGAACCGATTGAACTGGAAAAAGGATTTTTTTTCAGGGTGAAGCGTTGGATGGAGCGGCCCTTTCTCCACAGGATGGAAAAACGGCTTCCCAGAGGATAGGAATAGGGAGAATTATTTTATGGGAAAAGAGGGAAAAATATGCCAGCCTTGTTTGGGCCTGCCGGCCGCTGCGAACAGTCGAAAATGGATAAAATCCGTTCCACAGAACAGTATCTAGGTTATTTGGCTGAGAAGGGACTAAACGCCTTTGAATACCAGTGCGGACATGGAGTTAATGTGGGGGAAGAAAAATGCAGGCTCTTTCAGCAGGTAGGGCAGGCCAATGGAATCGCGATTTCCCTGCATGCTCCTTATTATATTTCCCTGGCCTCCATGGAGGAGGAAAAAAGAAAAAAGTCAGTGGAGTATATTCAAAAGAGCGCAATGCTGGTTTCCCTGATGGGAGGGGACAGAATTGTGGTTCATCCAGGAGGCATTGGAAAATATACAAGGGAAGAAGCGGCGAAAATCGCCAAAAACACCTTGAAAAAAGCCCTGGAAGCGTTGGATGCCTCTCATCTGGGGCATGTCCATATCTGTGTGGAAACTATGGGAAAGGTAAACCAGCTGGGAAGCTTTGAAGAGGTACTGTCCATGTGCAGCCTGGATGAAAGACTGCTGCCCTGTATTGATTTTGGGCATATGAATGCCCGTACCCATGGAAAAATGAATTCAGCCGCTAAATTCGGCTGGCTTTTGGAACAGGTGGAGAAACAGCTGGGGAAGGAAAGAAAGAAAAAACTGCACATGCATTTTTCTAAAATCGAGTATTCCGCTGGTGGGGAGGTGCGCCACCTGACCTTTGAGGACAAACAGTATGGGCCGGAGTTTGTCCCCTTGCTTGATCTAGTGGCGGCCCAGGGCCTTGAGCCGGTAATTATCTGTGAATCTGCGGGGACGCAGACCATGGATGCCTTGATGATGAAGGAATATTACGAAGAAATAAGGAAGGGATAAGGATGACGGGAAAAAAGAAGGTGCTGGTTTTGCTGGGACCCAACTTGAATATGGTGGGCATCCGGGAAAAGAGCATTTATGGAACAGAGACAGCGGAAAGCATTAATGAGGATATCCGTCGGCAGGCACAGGAAAGAGGATACGACTGTGAAATCTTCCAATCCAATCATGAAGGGGATTTAATCGATAAGCTCCATGCTGCCATGGGCCGCTTTGATGGTATTATCATTAACGCGGGGGCCCTGACCCATTACAGCTATTCCCTGCGGGATGCCATTGCCGCGGTCAGGATGCCCTGTGTCGAGGTTCATATGTCAAACATTCACGCCAGGGAGGAGTTCCGTCATACCTCGGTAATCGCCCCGGTGTGCGTAGGGCAGATCGCGGGATTCGGCAAGACAGGTTATTTCCTGGCGATGGATGCTCTGAAGGATTTTTTCTGATGTGTGGACAGACAAAAGAAAGTAAGAAAAGGAGCTGATCTTATGGGCCAGAATCGCATTGCGGTATTGGCGGGGACCCTGCCGCTGGAGACGCCTGAGACGGAAGGTTATCTGATAGCTTCGGATGTAAACCGCTATTACCTGACTGGATTTTCCTCCACTGCGGGCATGGTGCTGGTAACTGCCGAGGGCTCTTACCTGCTGGTGGATTTCCGGTATTTTGAGGCGGCTGTTAAACAGGTGGATGACTGCCGGGTTATGCAGTTTGATCATTTGGCGGAAACCCTGGACGCCCTGATAAAACGCCATCACTTGAAGAACATTATGGTAGAGCAGGAGAATACGTCCCTTGCCCAGCTGGAAAGCTTGAAAAATGCTCTGCCGGGTGTCAGTTTTGTCAACAGCCCTATCCTGGATCAGGAACTGAGGGCGATGCGGGCGGTGAAATCGGAAAAAGAGATGGAAAGCCTTAAAAAGGCCCAGAAAATTACAGAGGATGCGTTTTCCTATATTTTGCCCCGCCTTGTTCCTGGACGTACGGAGGCGGAAATCGCGCTGGATATTGAGATCTTTATGCGGCAAAACGGCGCTGAACGGACCGCTTTTGACCTTATTGTCGTTTCAGGGAGAAAAAGTTCCATGCCCCATGGGGTTCCGGGAGAAAACCGGTTAAAGCGAGGGGACTTTGTCACCATGGATACCGGGGCGGTTGTGGACGGCATGCATTCCGATATGACGCGGACGGTTGCTGTTGGAGAGGCGTCTGCGGAACAGAGAAAAATATACGAGATTGTCCTACAGGCGCAAAAGGCCGCCATTGCCAAGGCGCGGGAAGGAGTCAGGTGCGCGGATGTGGATCGGGCCGCGAGAGAGGTGATCGAACAAGCTGGCTATGGCAAATATTTCGGCCATTCCACCGGGCACAGCGTCGGGCTGGAAATTCATGAAAGCCCCAACTTTTCCCCTTCTTCCAAAGACACGGCCAAATCTGGCATGGTGATCACGGTGGAGCCGGGCATCTATCTTCCCGGACGGTTCGGCGTGAGGATCGAGGACATGGTCTATATAACTCCGGAAGGATGTGAGAATTTGACTCACTGCCCGAAAGAATTGATCATTGTGTAGCCTTTTTTGTATGACCTTTTTTCAAGATTTTCCTTGCAAAAAGGGTAGAAGTATAATACAATAAATGTGGTATATTATTTAAAAAAGTGAGGTTTTAAAACCATGATATCAGCAGGTGATTTCAGAAACGGCATTACATTTGAAATGGATGGAAACGTTTATTCCATTGTTGAATTCCAGCATGTAAAGCCCGGAAAAGGCGCTGCCTTTGTGCGCACAAAAATCCGTAATGTCATCAACGGCGGCGTGACGGAACGCACCTTCAACCCGACCGAAAAGTTCCCAACCGCCTATATCGAGAGAAAAGATATGGAATATGTATACAGCGATGGGGATCTGTACTATTTTATGGATCTGGAAACTTATGAGCAGATTCCGATTAACAAGGATGTTCTTTCGGATAATTTCAAATTTGTAAAAGAAAATATGGTCTGCAAAATTCTTTCTTACAAGGGAAATGTATTTGGCGTTGAACCCCCTTATTTTGTGGAACTCCAGGTTACAAAGACAGATCCCGGCTTTAAGGGAGACACCGCGACCAATGCCACAAAGCCGGCTGTACTGGAAACAGGCGCAGAGATCAAGGTGCCCCTGTTTATTGACGAGGGTGAAATGATCCGCATTGACACCCGTACTGGAGAATACATGGAACGCGCGTAATTATGAAAGATATGCAGGATTAAACTTTGTTCCAACAGGCAAATGGACAAGGAGGAGAAGAAAATGACGATTACAGAAAAGGTTTCTTATTTGAAGGGCTTGGTCGACGGGTTGGAATTGGATCCCAATGATAAAAACGTAAAGGTAATCAAGGCGATTACCGATGTCCTCAATGATATGGCTATGCTGATGACCGACTATGAAGATGATCTGACAGAGCTCAGCGGCCAGGTCGACGAGATCGATGAGGATCTCGCGGAGGTGGAAGAGGAAGTCTTTGGCCCCTGCGGTGATGAGCATTGCGGCTGTGGCTGTGAGGATGACGACGAGGATTTATATGAGGTCACTTGCCCCACCTGTGGAGAAGTGATTCAGATTACAGAAGAAGACCTGGATGAAGGCTCTATTCCTTGTCCTAAGTGCGGGGAGGAGCTGGAGTTTGATTTAGAGGATGACTGCGGCTGTGAAGGAGATCACTGCGACTGCGGTTGCCATGAAAACGAATAATTTAAATTTATCCGGTAAATGATAAAAGGACAGGCATGGGGTCATGCCTGTCCTTTTCGTTCCCCTGGTTAAAACACCTATGCTCCAATGGAAGGAAAAGAGAAAACTGGGGATTTATTCAAAGAAAAATCTTGCAATGGGAAGACGGCAGGGGAAGAGAAAATGTAAGAGCGTCGCTGTCTGATGAAATTGGGATGTGCGGTTGAGAATTTCCATCTGCGCTCTTAAGACTCTGAGAAAAACCTGGAAGAATTTGGATTTTTTAATATAATTTCCTTCGATGAATTAAGGTAAGGAAAAATGATTAGAGGATTTCAATGATGCGGGCTTCATTTTGATACTGAGCGCCGGTTACATACTGCATAAGTCCGTTGCTCAGAGCGCTTTCATGAGAAAAATGCAGATGTCCTGCAAAAATTGCTTTTACCAGATCTAAGTGGTAAAGGTAATCAAGAAATTTTTGAGTTTGTGGAGTGGTCACTTGCTGCCGAAAACGGTGATCGTTATATTCCTGCATCAATTCCAGAGGAACGCCGATGGCAGAGGCGGGAACTGTGGGATTTCCTTTGGTTACTTCCCTGTATAGTTCTGGCGTATAAATTGGCGTATGGAAAAACAGCAGAATGGGCAATTGTTTTTCAGCCTCCTTTTTCAGGCAATCCAGTTGATATGCGGAAAAGTCATAATACACATTGTCAATGGCGATTAAATTTACTCCATTGACAACGCGGGAAGAAAAACATAAATTATATTTTGGGAATGCCGACTGAATTTTTGCATAGCTTTGGATCTTATAAGCCTCGTCCTCAAAGGCTTCGCCTACATATAGGCTGAATTCATGATTTCCAACCGCCATAAAATAATCATTGGGAAGGGCAAGCAGTTCTTTTGCCATTTCACAATGCTGTTCCGATACAAAATCGAACAAATCACCGGTGTGGACAAGGAGCATGTGATGTTCATTAGCGAATTGTACGCTTTCCCGGTAATAATATTCCGTGGCACCTGGATCTTCCGGTTCAAAGACGTTTGCTCTTTTTTCAGCCAGCTGTTGTTTTCGCAGATCGTCTCTTTCATCCGCGCGGCAAATATGGGTATCCGTAATATGAAGCATTTGAAACGGCTGTGCGATTCCAATATTCACAATCGTTTTGGTTAGAGTAAAGGGTTTCATCATTTTTACCTTCCTTCTTGGGAAAAATTATGAATTTCTTAAGTGATATTATAACAGGATGCATTTTACCGTGCAAGTATAGAAAGCGGGAATAATTTTATAGCTCTTATTAGGGCTGAATGAGATGAAATAATACGAGTAAGTAGGATCAAATTTTGAACGGGCGCTTTTATGACGATATTTTTTTGGATACTATCGGCTTGCGGCATGCTTTGCGGCTTGTTTTTTCCGCCCAATAAGTCCATAAGATAAAATAATTGTATTTTTCTTCTTCCCAAAGCATATTTCTGCGGGAATACGGCAAAAATAATGTCAAGGGTTACATAAGTTATCCCCTTAAGGGGACGGCTTACAAACTCGGGCCGTTTTTCGGCAGATGAATAAAGAGATAAAGGAAGAAGAAAATATGAGTAATTTACATTTTCAAAAGCCGCAAAAGAAAAAACCGTCTGCAGGAAAAGGCTTTTACATCGCATTAGCGGCCTGCCTGTTGGCGGTTGGCACCGCATCTTGGGCAACCTTTGACAGTCTTGCAAATCTGACGCAGGAAGCGCCCAGCTCCCAAACTCCCTCTTCTGAGGATTCCCTCCTGGTTTCATCGCGGCCGGAGTCCTCCTCCAAAGCGCCGGTCTCTTCCCGGCAGAGCTCCTCTTCCAAGCCATCCAGTAACAAACCTGATGCCGTTTCCTCCAAAGCACCCGCAATATCTTCCTCCAAAGCGCCGGCTTCGTCAGAGACAGCAAAACCCGCCGCCGCGGCTCCCACGACTTTTATCATGCCAACCACCGGAAAGGTGATCAAGGATTTCAGCGATGGGGAATCTGTATACTCTCTGACGTTTGGCGATTGGAGAATTCACGAAGGCGTGGATCTCAGCGCGGCCAAGGGCAGCACAGTCAAGGCTATTGCCAATGGCGTAGTAAAAGAAATTACACAGGATGATATGATGGGGACAATCGTTGTGATTGAGCATGACGGAGGTCTTACCGCTTCCTACTGCGGCCTGGAGGAGAAAACGCCGGTTGCGGAGGGAGAAACTATTAAGGCAGGCCAGGTGATTGGTTCGGTTGCTGAAATTCCCAGCGAAATTGTTGACGAATCCCATATTCATCTGGAAATTGTAAAGGATGGAAAGACGGTGGATCCCTTGGAAATTATGGGAAAAGAAAAAGAAAAACTGAATCAGGAAGGTTCATCTACGCCCTCGGAAAAGGAGTAATCCTGTTCGTCTAAGGGCACCCAGGCCTGGAGGAATTCCTCCAGGCTTTTTTTATTTTAGGAAAAATTCTCTTTTTGCGGCGGCAGGAAGGAGGAGTGAATGGGAAATGAGAAACAAGAGAAAACTTTTTAGCAACTTCCATTGTAAACGATACGGAAAAATGATAAACAAGAGAAAAGGCCCAGACGGCGGTTCTTCTTTTAAATAAATGTGGGGTATTGTTCCGTCTCAGCAGGAAGAAAAAGAGGGGGTGTAATTCTGAAAGAAAAATGGGAAGGAAACAAAAGCCTTCTTCCAGTTGTTTTCCGATAAAGATGACAATCAGAAGGAAAAAATTTGATTATTTTTGTTTTTTAGTGGACAAACGTAAGATTATAAGGTAGAATAACGATATCTTTTTAGAATGCTGTTTTGGTAGGAGGAAAGATAAGGTGGAATTGTCTATTCGGGAGTTTTTAAAACAGGCTGCCCAGGTGAAACCAACGCGGCGGCAGTTGGAATGGTATGATACAGAGTTTTATGCCTTTGTTCATTTTTCTCCAAATACGTTTACCGGGCTCGAGTGGGGAACGGGTAAGGAATCCCCGGCCATTTTTAATCCCACAAATTTTGATCCAGATCAGTGGGTGGAGGCGGTCAAGTCGGCTGGAATGAAAGGCTTGGTTCTAACGGCGAAGCATCATGACGGTTTTTGCCTTTGGCCTTCCAAATATACGGAACATTGTATCAAAAACAGCCCGTTTCAGAACGGCGGGGGCGATATCGTTAGGGATGTTGCGGAGGCTTGCCGGCGGGGTGGGCTCAAATTTGGATTTTATCTTTCGCCTTGGGATAGAAATTCAAAATACTATGGTACGGCTGAATATAACGATTATTATAAAGCCCAGCTGACGGAGCTTTTAACGGGGTATGGAGAGATTTTCCATGTCTGGTTTGACGGCGCTTGCGGTGAAGGGCCAAATGGAAAAAGGCAGGAATATGATTTTAAAGGATATATTGAATTAATTCGTAAGTACCAACCAGGTGCGACCATTTTTAATGATCACGGTCCGGATGTCCGTTGGATAGGGAATGAAACTGGTACCACACGTTATGCTGAATGGGCGGTTGTCCCGTCGGAGCTTGTTTACTTTGGAGAAAAGCAGACGGAGGGCCAGGCCATGGAGGGGGATTTGTCCCATATATATAATCCAGATAAGGACATTGGAGCGATTTCCAATATTATCTATTCCAATGGCCTTGTTTTTGCCGGTGCTGAAGTGGATATGTCAATCCGTCCAGGATGGTTTTATCATGAGGAGGAAGAACCCCATACAGTAGAAAAATTATTTGATACCTATATTCGCACCGTAGGTGGAAACGCCTGTTTTCATCTAAATATCCCCCCGAATCAGCAAGGCAGATTTGACGAAAGAGATGTAGCGGTCCTGAAAGAGCTAGGTAGTAAGATACGCTCCTCATTTTCACATAATATTTTTGAAAATGCAGAAATTTCATACCTTCCAGCGCCATGTGGGGATACGCAGGCTCAGGTTTTGGTACGGCTGCCAGAAAAGGAAAGAATTCATTATCTGGTATTACAGGAGGACATCTCTCAGGGCCAAAGAGTGGAAACCTTTTTGATTCAAAAGCCCAATGATTTTGGAAATTGGACAACTGTCTATTCCGGTACCTGTATTGGTCATAAAAAAATCTGTGAATTTTCTAAGTTGGAAACAGACTGCCTGCGTATTCTGGTGACATCCGCCAGAGACAAGGTCAATTGGCGTAATGTGAGTGCATATTAATACATTATTATTGGATAAATATTCAACAAAAAAGAGGGCCTTATACCAGGCCTTCTTTTTTGTAACTTTGAGATAGAATTATTATAAATTTTTGTGAGTTCTATTTTTATTCTTGTTTTTTATTTAACAAAAGTTTTAAATTTGAAAGTCTAATTAAGAATAATAAGTATTAATATTAAAAATAAGGTCTTAAATTGTAAAAAAAATTCATAAATTGCTAAAAAATTATTTTAGTAATATTTGCTCAGTGAGAATTAAATTTTTAAAATATTCTAGCTGGTGGGGATCTTGAAAATATCAAAAAAACGGCGGTATTTCTAGAAATATTACAGTTTTAACCTCTTTACATTCTGCCTTTGAATTTATTTATGTAGACATATTGCACGTAATGGTTTTAGGTGAAAATGTATAAAATCAAGAATTTAATAGTTGACAAATCTGATATTAGGTAATATAATGGGTTACGTTGATAGTGCAAATTGACTATCTTTACGCTTGAGAAAATGGTCTTTTTAATAAATGCGGATTTTTATTTCTAAAATGTGTTCGTCATTTTGCTGAATTATGGAAATTTTGTATTTATGCAGTAATAGCTGAAGTTTTCCTCTTTTTGGTCAGAATGACGATATATTATTTTTAGGCCAGCGTCTTCCTTCCATGATAAAACGGAAGAAAGATTTAGGACATAAAGGAATGCAAGGAACATTACTTTAGTTTGGTAAAATAAGGAAAGGGTTGATCAGATGGTAGGTACATTAGCAGACAAAAAGCCAAAAAAATCTTGGAAATTATTTTTCCTCCTTTTGCCCTGCTTGATTTTTGTATTCATCTTCAGTTATTTGCCGTTAAGAGGATGGATCTATGCTTTCACAGACTATAAAGCGGGTCTTCAATGGAAGGATATTAATTTCGTAGGTTTTGAAAACTTTACAAAAATGTTTGCCAACGCAACACTGAGAGATAAGGTTGGTCAGGTTATGATCAACACAGTGGCAATGGCGGGGTTGGGTATGTTGTTTTCTCCGCTGCCGGCAATTTTCGCGATCTTTTTAAATGAAATGAGATCGAATAAATATCGTCGGGTTGTGCAGACAATAACAACTTTGCCCCATTTTATTAGCTGGGTCATCATGTATTCCATTGTATTCTTTATGCTTTCTAATTCCGGTTTTGTTAACAACTTGCTTATGCAGCTTGGCTGGATAGATTCCCCCATTAACTTCTTGGCAACCTCAGAACATGTATGGATTACGCAGCAAATGTATGGACTTTGGAAGGGGTTAGGTTGGAGTTCTATTATTTATTTAGCGGCTATCGCCGGCATTGACCAGGATCAGTATGAAGCGGCGATGATTGACGGCGCCAACCGGTGGCAGAAAATCTGGTATATTACGGTGCCAGGATTGTTCTCGACCTTCTTTGTCCTCCTGATTATGAGTATCGGTAACTTCCTCAATACAGGCATGGAGCAGTATTATGTATTCCAGAATGCCATGAATCGTGAGTATATTGAAGTGCTCGACCTCTATGTATACAATCTTGGTATTGGAACAAGCAACAACATTCCGTTTGCAACGGCTGTTGGTATGATGAAGTCGATTATTGCG
>JAHZIE010000020.1:39651-41124 GCA_019419895.1 Clostridiales bacterium
CGCGGAACGAGTGTATTTTAAAGAAAGGAGGAAGATACAATGCCAGTTGCAGAGAAAGAAATGCATGTTATTCCTGAGAAAACGAGGAAGAACAAAATTAAGCGTTCTGTGGGAGATCATATTTTTCAGATTGTTAACTATACGATTTTTACCATATTCACTTTAATTTGCTTCTATCCGTTTTATTACATTTTTATAAACACTATCAGTGACAACCATTTGGTGGATATCGGCCAGGTCATGTTTTATCCCAAAAATATTCATTTTGGAAACTATGTGGATGTCATGAAGCTGCCGAATATGCTGACAGGCGCTCTTAACTCTGTGGCAAGAACAGTTATTGGCACCACCTTGACAACTCTCGTCTCCTCTTATATGGCATATTTGTTTACGAAAGAGGAAATGAAGGGAAGAAAGATCTGGTACCGTCTGACGGTAGCGACCATGTATTTCAGCGCGGGTCTGATTCCTGGGTATCTGAATATCCGCATGCTTGGCTTGATGAATAATTTCCTGGTTTATATCATTCCCGGTTTGGTTTCTGTTTATAACATGGTTTTGGTAAAAACTTATATTGAGTCGATTCCGGCATCTTTGGAAGAGTCCGCTGCCATTGATGGAGCGGGGTATTTGAGGAGATTCTTCATTATCGTCCTGCCGCTGTGTGTTCCAATTTTGGCTACCATCGCCCTTTACAGCGCGGTTGGCCATTGGAATAATTTCATGGATTGTTTGCTGTATATTACCAATCAAAAACTGTATACACTCCAGTATATTTTGCAGATGTATTTCCGTCAGGCAAGCCAGTTGGCACAGCAAATCGCAAGCGGTATGGTTTCCGCTGGTCAGGCGGAGTCGCTGAACGCGTTGACTCCTACCTCCGTCAAACTGACGGTAACTGTGGTTATCACTGTTCCGATTCTTCTGGTTTATCCCTTTATCCAAAAATATTTTGTAAAAGGTATCATGATTGGTGCTGTAAAAGGTTAGCTTTTTCATTCAGAACGTCATCTCGTTATTTTACCATAAATTTAGGCATTTCTGAAAAGGAATGCCTATTTCTCTTGCCCAAAAAGCACGCAAGAAAAATTTAAGATTGTCGTTCAATATTTGATGTTGTCATTACCAGCGGAAAGATAAGTAATCTTTCCGCTGGTGAATACTGGATAAAAAGCAGTTCTTTAGGAAAGGAGGACATTGTTGTTAAGAAAAGGAAATAGGCTTTTTGGTCGGGTGTGGTTGCACTCAAATTCAAGGAGGAAATATTCATGAAAAAAATAATGAAGAGGCTGTTGGCTGTAGCGATGGCAGCCAGCCTTGCGGCAACAGTCTTTGCTGGATGCCAGAGCAATGAGACAGCATCCAGCGGAGGAAGCGGTGATTCTTCTGGCACTTCCAGCGAATCTTCTGGTTCTGGTGAAATCATTACGATTCAATACTATGGCGGCGGTGGAAATCCGCAAAAGTATTATG
>JAHZIE010000021.1:0-27161 GCA_019419895.1 Clostridiales bacterium
GGTGATACCGCCCGCCCAGATGTCCGTCCAGATTTTGTCCACTTTATTTTTGATTGCGCCTGTAATCATGCGTCTTTTCCTCCATTTGATTTATCTGTAATAAACTCCATTACGCCGCCTATATTGCAGTTTAACACTTTGCGGATTTTCGCCATACTGTCCATCGAGACCGGCTCGCCTTTGCTCAGACGCGCTAAAACATTGGCGCTGATTTTCGCGCGATGCATCATATCGGTTTTGCTCAATCCAAGATCAATGAGTTTTTCCCAAAGGAGATTGTAACTGATTGCCATTGTCTGCCTCCTGAATTTTTCTAATCCCAGTATAATACAATCCGATTAAAAAGACAAACACATTTCACGAAATTATGACTATAAAAGAAGAATAAAGCCGGCCGGCTATCCGACTGTCCATCCAACCATTAAGTGGGAACAGGATGACCATGTGGACAGCCTGTTCCTTTTTCCTGAATAACAGGCTCCTTCCCAATCATCCAGTTCATAAATCGCGTCGTAGATACCTCACCGTTCTGTATCTGCTTTTCGCGCCGCCCAGCTTCTTTTTGGAACTGCCGGAGAGCTGCTTTCACCCTTTGGATCTGTTCCTGCGGAGCAAGATTTTTTTCCAGCTTCTTAATGCTGTTGCGCCAGAACATATACTCCCGCTTATGAGGAACAGCTTCGGGAATACAAGGAATACGCTGAGAAAAACGTGATCACAATTCCGCGCGGTTACATCAGCCGGGCGCTTTTCGCCAAGATGGACAACCGCCCAGAATTTCAGAGTATGGTGCAGGACAGAGCAAAAGGACTGTTTGATACTACGCGGAGGGCGAAATGGTTCGCAGCATTATCACCTCTCTGAATGAACGGCATATCCTGACGCAAAAACAGAAGCCATTCCGTCCCCACAGCCTTCACAGTGTCATGTCTAGCCGGAAATCGGTATAAAGACATAGTAGTCCCAGACGATGTGGCGAGCATTATCCCCAGAGATTTGCAGATGAGGGTGAAAAAACAAGCGGATTCCAGCAAGGACAAAAGCTGGGGAAGAATATCCGCTGACCGCCAAGCTGCTTCGCGGTCACCGCGGGCGGATGATGATTGGCGAGAGCGGTAAATCCCACACAGGTGCTATCCATCAATATTACAAATCTATCAGATTTCCACTTTTTCATTGCTTTCCCTTCCCTCTCTCATAAATGAATAAAAATGGAATTCCCTGCCCAAAATAGTGGTAGAGAAAATATGGAAAAGGGAGATTTTTATGGAAATGAAAGCGGAAACAAAACCTTTATGGCCGAAAGAAATCTGTCCCCCGGCTACCTATCCCTGGCTTTATCAAAATGAAAAATGTGAGGTCTTAATCATCGGCGGAGGGATTCTGGGCGCTTTTACCGCCCATGCTTTAGCTCAGTCCGGCACGGATACTGTCCTGATATCGGAATCCCCCATTGGATATGGCGGGACAAGCTATTCCAACGGTGTGATGTATTATGACGACGACATCGGCTTGGAAAAGGCCGGAAAATTATATGGCAGCGATCACGCGGCCGGTCTTTTCCAACTGAGAACAAAAGGCATGGATGAACTGGAAAGCCTAATCCAGTCCCTGCCTGGAGATACCGGTTACCGCCGTGCCAATTGCCTGACCATGACCTTCCAGGAGGGGGAGGCCGCTGACCTTCACAGGGAATATCTGCTCCGCCGGCACAACCAGTTCGATGTTGAATTTTTCGACAGTTCCAAAGAACAGGAGCTTTTTTCCTTTGATATCCCCGCTGGTATTTTTGGAAAAAGTCTTGCTGCTGTAGTTGATCCCTATCGATTGACTCACGCGCTGCTACAGGATGCCTCAAACACAGGCGTAAGAATCTATGAAAATACCTCCGCCTGTGAAATACACCATTCCTCCGATTCTTCCAGATGCTATGAGGTAGAATGTTCCGGCCTCCATCTGATAGAAGCGGAAAAGATCATTCTCACCGCGGGACTGGGATGTGAAAAATTTGTCCCCCTGTGCAATATCCGTACTTCTTTTTCCATCGCCACCGCACCAATTGATTCCTTTACCGGCTGGCCCGAAAAGTGTTTGATTCGCACTCTTGGTTCTACGCAAATAGAATGCAGTATTACCCCGGATAACCGCATTCTGATCACCGGACTTGATTCCGGTCTGATTCATAAAAACGGACGCTTGGCCGGTCTGATTCCCCTCCCCGCTCTGGAAGAAAAGAAATACCAACAGCTTAGTGATATTCTGGAAAAGCTTTTTCCTGGGATCCGAGGAAAACAACCGAAATACCAGTATACCGGCCGGTATCTAAAAACCGATGACGGCCTTCCTGTCATTGGTGAGTTAAAGGATTACGACGGCGCCTATTTTGCCGTATGCAGCGAAAGGAACAGCACCCTTTATGCTTTTCTTTCAAGCCGGCTGCTTCTTGAGCTTTATCATGGCAAAACCCCGGAAATACTTCACTGGTTTTCTCCGGAACGGCAATAATAAATTTTTCCAGTATCTTTATTGTTGTAGGCTTCCCTGATATCAACGATATTTTGACAAGGACGATCCAATTAAAGGAACAGAAGAGAAGCCTATTCCAAGCTGTGGAAATAATCCGATTTTTCATAAAATGCTTCAGGTACAGGCATTATTATATTTTTACCAAAAGAACTTCTCAGGTTTTCTATCTTCTTATATTTCCTGTAGTTTCATTATTCCAGGAACAGCAAAAAAGAGAGACGTAATTTTATTACGTCTCTCTTTTTATAATTGACAGCAATTTCTCTTCTCTCAAAAATCTCCCTACTATTCTTGAACTCTTCGTCTTCTTTATCATCCACAAAACGCTCCTGACGCTGCTTTGCAGGAGCGGCGTCCGCTCTCACGGAATTATTCTCAGAAGAAACGCTTCGGCTGCTTTCCGCTTCTTTCACATCATTCTCCAAAGCCTGTTCCGCGCTTCTGTCCTCGGCAAATCCAGTCGCGATTACAGTAACGCTCATTTCGTCATTCATTTCATCATTGAAGCCCGCGCCCCAAATAATATTGGCATCCTCATGGGCCGCCGCATGTATCATCTCAGACGCCTGCTCAACCTCATCCAAACCGATATCAGGAGAAGCGGTAATATTGATAATAACACCGCGCGCCCCACGAATAGATGTTTCCAGCAGCGGACTGGAAATCGCCATATTAGCGGCATTGACCGCCTTATCCTTGCCGGAGGCACGTCCAACGCCCATGTGGGCGTAGCCCGCGTCCTTCATGACAGAAGTCACGTCGGCAAAGTCAAGATTAATCAATCCCGGCACCTGAATCAGTTCAGAAATGCTCTGCACACCCTGCCGGAGCACATCATCCGCAATGGCAAAACCGTTAAGCAGGGTGATTCTCTGCTCGCTGACGAGCTTCAGCCTTTCATTGGGAATAATAACCAGAGAATCTACATGCTCCCGTAATGCCGCAATGCCGGCTTCCGCCTGCTGCATCCTTCTTTTCCCCTCAAAGGAAAAGGGTTTGGTGACAATACCAACCGTCAAAATCCCCATTTCCTTCGCCATCTGAGCAACTACGGGCGCTGCTCCTGTACCGGTGCCTCCACCCATACCGGCAGTGATAAAAATCATATCTGTGCCCTTAATCGCGGCGCAAATCTCCTCACGGCTCTCCTCCGCAGCCTTTTGGCCAATTTCGGGTTTGGAACCAGCCCCCTGCCCCTTGGTAATCTTTTCTCCGATTTGAATCTTGTTGGTAGCCTGTGAGCGCACCAAGGCCATTTTATCCGTGTTAATCGCAATAAATTCAACACCCTGCACCCCGGAATTTACCATCTGATTAACCGCGTTTCCGCCGCCGCCGCCGACTCCAATTACTTTAATTTGAACTACTTCATCGATATCGTCATCGTACTGAAAAGGCATCGTACTCTCTCCTCCACGTTTATTTTAACTTTTCTTTTCAACAGCCTGTCCCATGTTGCACCAGCCTGTGTTAAAAAGGGAATTATACCTCTAGTCTATACTCTTATTATGGTATCACTTTTTCACCAAAAGCGCAATATATTGTATTGTAAAAAAGCTATGAATTTTCTTATTTTTATCCCCGCGGAGCACTGGAAGATGCATTTTCTCCGGAGGAAGCGGAATCGGGTGGGATGACGACCGTGGGAGTATCATAGTCCGGGTCAAAAATAGGCTTGTTTTCGTTGACAGAAAAATCTAAAGTGCCCGCCTCGTCCTCCGCGATATATTGTTCAATCAGCAGCTTTGCGTTTTCCATCTTTGTCTGGATATTGGTAGTAGTTCCAAGCTTAATCTGAATTCTGCCGGCATAATCCAGGGTGATGGAAACCCCTTGGAAAGTTATCGATCGAATCTGCGTCAGACCGCTGTTGGCTACTGCGTTCAGGGTATCTGTCAGAATTTCATCCATAGGAATGGCGTCTTCCTGTCCGCTTTCCTCCGAAAGCGTGTAGGAAAGCGGTTTTCCCACTTCGGCGGAAGAAACCGGAAGCCCGTTAATTTCCAGAAGCACCTCAGGCTGGGAGCCATCCGCTGGTCCAAGCACCTTTCCCTTTTGGCTGATTATCATCTGCTGACCATCCAAATTGAGGATAGCGGCAGGCTGGGCCATTACAACAGAAATTTTTAACGTATTGGGGAGCCCTATTTTCACCTGTGCGCTTTCAATATAGGGCAGCTTTGTCTCAATATTCTCCGCCGCCTGGCTCCGCCTGCACATAAAAAGGTTCTCCCCCGTCTGAATACCAGAGGCTTCTATGATTTGTTCCTCTGTATAGACAGATTCTCCTGAAACGGAAAATTGTTCAATTTCAAACAAAACGGTCAGGGAAAGGGTGACAAAAACCAGAATAACAAGGAAAATTAAAAAGCAGGAAACCAGCTTAAGCCTGCGCCTTCTTTTTTTTCCTGCCCCCTTTCCCTTTGGCCGCCCTTCATTTTCCGGTCTCCTGGAATAAGTATTGGCGGTTCTGGGGATGCCGCGCGTCATATGCACATTTTTTGACCTGCCTGGCGAGCCGCCTGTCCTTGGAATGTTTTTTCCTGCCATTCATCGCACCTCTTAATTTTTGCTCCAATACGATACAAGGCTTCTTCAATCTTCTCATAGCCCCGATCGATGTGCTTGAGTCCTGTAATTTCAGATTCTCCCAAAGCGGCCAGAGCCGCGACCACCAAAGCGGCTCCCCCTCTGAGATCCTCCGCCTCTACCTTTTCCCCATAAAGTTCCGGTACGCCGTGGACAATCGCTTTCCTTCCAGAAAGAACAATATCCGCACCCATCCGGTTGAGCCCTTCCACATGTTTATATCTGCTCTGGAATATATTCTCTTCAAAAAGGGTGGTTCCCCTGCTTTTACACAATGCGGCCATAACCGGCGCCTGAGCATCGGTGGGAAAGCCGGGGTAAGGTTCTGTGTGAATTTCACCCCCGCCTTTGAGAACAGGAGGACCCTTAATCCACAGGCGGGAGGGTCCGGACTGAATGGTACAGCCTGCCCTCTGCAGGATATCCATGACCGGAGACAGATGTTCCGGAATTACAGGAAACAGGGAAATCTCTCCTCCCGTTGCCGCCGCGGCCGCCAGATAAGTCGCCGCGGTAATCCTGTCCGGAATAATCTGATGCTCTGTGCCGTAAAGAGCCGGAACTCCTTCAACGGTGACGACATTGCTCCCCACACCTGCAATATGGGCGCCGCACCGAATAAGATAATGGGCCAAATCCTCTATTTCAGGTTCTCTTGCCGCATTTTCTATGACGGTGGTCCCCTCCGCCAGACAAGCGGCGATCATAATATTTTCCGTCGCTCCCACACTGGGAAATTTTAGCAAAATGCGACAGCCTTTCAGCCGGCCTTCCACACGGCAGTCCATAAAGCCATCCTGCTGTTCCATCCTCATTCCCATCTGGCGAAACGCCGCCAAATGGATGTCGATGGGTCTAGGGCCCAGATCACAGCCGCCAGGCTGATAAAGCCTTGCACGGGACATTCTTGCCAAAACAGGCCCTAAAAAGACGATGGAGGAACGCATTCCTCTCATAAGCTCCTCTGTTATTTCAAACCTGCAAAATCCGGTGGTATCCACCAGGATGGTGTTTCCTGTCCGCGCCACAGAACAGCCAAGATGCGATAAAATCCGGCAGGCATATTCCACATCGGAAAGCTGCGGGCAATTATGTAAGACACTCACGCCCCGGGTGACAAGAGTTGCAGCGAGGATAGGCAAAACGCTGTTTTTTGCTCCATGCACGGTTATGGAGCCGTTGAGGGGGGCCCCTCCGCTGATAATCAATTTTGACATATTACGCACCCTCTCGCACTAAAAGCTCTTATGAAAGATACCCTATTCTATGCGCCGGCGAGAAAAGGTGTGAAAAAGGAAGAATGCAACGCCGCTGCCCGATTTTTCAGCCAGTCTTCCGGACTGAATCCAGAATGATCCGATAGATACGTTCGTTCGCGTCGATAATTGCCAGTTTTTGCGCGTTTCTTCCATATTCCCTGAGAAGCTCCGGATCAGAAAGGATTTCCTCCACCATATGACAGAGTCCTTTCCCAGTAAGATCCTTCTCCTCAATCAAAACCCCGGCCTTTCTGTCGGAAAGGGAACGGGCGTTGTAATATTGATGATTTTCCGCTACATTGGGGGAGGGGATTAAAATGGCCGCCTTGCCCAAAATCTGAAGCTCGCTGACCGTCATGGCGCCGGCGCGGCAGATAACCAAATCGGCAGCAGCCATGCAGTCCGGCATATTATGAATATATTCCCTGACATCCAGATTGGGATGCTTTGACAGCTCCACCCCTTTTTCCCTAAGCAACTCGGGAAACCAGCCCCCATACTTCCCATAAGCATGGATATGCTGGTAACGGTCGTCCTTTGCGGAAACACTGATGACCTCCGCCACCGCCCGGTTGATTTGTTCCGCCCCAAGGCTTCCTCCTATGGAAAGGATCACAGGGCGGCTGTCAAGCCCCAGCTTTTTTCTTGCCGCGTTTTTGTCAGCAAAAATCATCTCCTGCCTTACCGGATTTCCCGTTACCTCAACCTTTCCGGCATACCGGGCATCCAGCCTTTTCTTCGCGTCCTCCATGGCAACGAGAATTTTCGTCACGTCTTTGGCCAACATTTTGGTTGTCACACCGGGAAAGGCGTTGGATTCATGCACCAATACGGGAATTCCCATTCTCGCCGCCTTCCGCAGCACGGGCCCGCAGACATATCCGCCAGTTCCAACGCAGATGTCAGGCTGAAACTCCCGGATGATTCTCTTGGATTCAGCTGTGGCGGAAAAAATTCGTTTGACGGCAACTAGATTGTGAGTAATCCCATGCCAGTTCAGCTTTCTCAGAAAGCCCGAAACTGTAACTGACCGAAAAGGGAATCCCGCCTTGGGTACCAGAGTTTCTTCCATCCCTCCCTTAGATCCCACAAACAAAATTTCGGCGTTTGGCTTTTGGCTTTTCACATAGCCCGCAATCGCCAGCGCCGGATTAATATGGCCGGCGGTTCCTCCGCCGGCGAATAAAATTTTCATTCACCAAGCCCTCCCTTTAGGTCTTTTCCACCCTGGAACTTCGTGAAATCGAAAGCACAATTCCCATCTGTGCCAAAAGCATGACAAGAGATGTGCCTCCGTAACTGAAGAACGGCAGGCTAATGCCCGTATTCGGAACAGTATTTGTCACAACCGCAAAGTTTAGGATAGCCTGCAGGCCCACCTGGGCAGTCAGCCCCAATCCCAAAAGGGCGCCGAACTTGTCGGGCGCGTTCAGGGAAATGACAAAGCCTCGCCAAACGAGCAGGGCGAAAATAATCATAATTACAAGAGCGCCAACAAATCCCAGCTCTTCACAGATGATAGCAAAGATAAAGTCGTTTTGGGGCTCTGGAAGGTAGAGATATTTCTGTCTGGAATTTCCCAGGCCGACCCCCAGGAACCCGCCTGAGCCAATCGCATAAAGGGATTGGCGGGTCTGGTGCGAAGCGTTCTTGTCGGCATATCCAAAAGGATCCCTCCATACCTCGATCCTGCTGCTGGCATAAGGCACAATATCAGTAAACAGAGCGATATAGGCAACCACCGCCAAAATTCCAATGGCGATTACAAACCAGCGGATGCGGACTCCTCCCACAAAGAGCATAAAAAAGGTCAGAATAAACAGGATCATTATGCAGGAGAGGTGCGGCTCCAACAGAAGCAGAAGAGCGGAGGAGCCAAAAATAAACACATACGGAAGAACCCCCGTCACAAACCTCGTCATTTTTTTGTAGTTATTGGAAATAAAATAGGCGAAGGCCAGAATCATGGCAAACTTGGTAATCTCGGAGGGCTGGAAAGTACCTCCGCCGAGCTCAATCCACCGTTTCGCCCCGTTTCTTGCCGGCATGAAAAGCACCACAACGAGGAGGGCGTAAGAAAGGATCAGAATGGGAAATACCAGTTTTTTGAGCTTCTGATAATCAAAAAAGGAAATTACCATCATCGCTGTAATTCCCAACGCGGCCCAAATTGACTGCTGCTTAATAAAATAATAGCTGTCACCGACATTATAGTGGGCGTAAGGGTAGCTGGCCGAAAACAGCATCACCAGTCCGATGGCAACCAAAAGAAGTACGATGGTCAAAAAAGGCAGATCAATGCCCGCCCGGATAGAAAAAAGCTTTGTCCGCGCCTTTTTTGTTTTTTTCTCTTTTGCCGGCCGCACGGCCCTCATGCTATCCAAAATAATATCAGCTCCTTTATTTGCCGGAGGCTGTCAGCGAAGCCTCCTCAGCAGCCATACATCACGGCAAGATAGGCCGCCGCCCCGCCGACAATGGTAACCGCACTGAACACACTGACGATTTTTATCTCGCTCCATCCGCTCATCTCAAAATGATGATGGATAGGGGCCATCTTGAAGATCCTTTTTCCATGGCTGAGCTTGAAGTAACCGATCTGAAGGATATCGGATAATGCCTCCAAAAAATAAATAATGCCAATGGGCAGAATCAAAATGGGCATTCCCACACCAAAGCCCAGGGCAACCACCAGGCCGCCGAGGAAAAGGGAGCCCGTATCTCCCATAAACACCTTGGCGGGATAAAAGTTCCAGACAAGGAATCCAACGCAACCTCCGGCCACAGCCGCTCCCATAATGCTCATACCAAAGGCTCCAATATTGGTTGCTACAAGCATGAAGGCAACAGATACGAACATGGTCACAGAAGAGGCCAAGCCGTCAATTCACAACAAAAGTAACAGAGGAACTTAACCCATCAATTCCATCCGTCAGATTGACCGCATTGACGGTTCCGAGGATGACAAACATGGCGATGGGCCAATACCACCAGCCCAAATCAATCATTCCCACAAAAGGGATCACCGTTGTCCCTCTTTCCCCTGCCAAATAGAGGGAAAGCAGATATCCCGCGCCAATTAAAAACTGGAGCAATATCTTCTGCCTTGCCCGCAATCCAAGGTTTCTTTTCTTCACCACTTTGATATAATCGTCAAAAAATCCAACCAACCCATAAGCGAGAGCCATTAGAATTCCTCCAAAGACACGGACTTTCTGGAGGTTGCTTTCTCCAACGATAGGATCAATATCACCCACTGACATTCCCGAATAAAACAGAGGGACACTAATTAGTATGGCACAAACAATGCCGATTATAAACATAATTCCACCCATAGTTGGCGTTCCCTGTTTTTTCTTATGCCAGGTGGGACCAATTTCCTTAATGGTCTGTCCAAATTTTAGCTTGTGAAGATAGGGAATCAACCATTTTCCCGACAACGCTGTCAATCCAAAGGCTATCGCCGCCGCAACTACCGACCAAATTCCACTCATTTTCTCAACCCTTATCTTTCCGGGACCATCCTGCTCCTGCAGCCGCAGGCCCCTAGTTTTCATGATGTCTATCCGGGAACCGCCGGCTTGCGGCACCCCGAATCCACGCCGCTAAAGGTAATAACCAAGCCGCGCCCTTGCCGTATATCTCCCCCGCTTCCAGGCCTTCCGACCCTTAAGCAAGTATAAAAGGGGATTTCTTATTCTGCTACCATAATCTCCTCTGTCTGAAGATT
Organism: Clostridiales bacterium; assembly: GCA_019419895.1. Taxonomy (GTDB): domain Bacteria; phylum Bacillota; class Clostridia; order Oscillospirales; family Acutalibacteraceae; genus JAHZIE01. Next base: position 10,105 of record JAHZIE010000021.1, read on the forward strand.
CAGGCTGCCGCTGTGTAGCAGGAGATGATTTTCACCAGCAGACATCCTTCCAATGTCTTGAAATCATAGATTTTAAGATTATTATACCATAGGTTTCCCGATTCTCCAACTTTCAAACAGTAGAGGAATCCACAAATTTCACTAAAATTCCTGGTAAATTTTTTGTATGACCTCCTCCAGCTTCATCCCGCGGCTGGCTTTGAACAAAACGCAGTCTCCCGGCTTCAGTTGGGACAGCAGAGCATTGGCTAATCCGTTTTTATCTTCATAAAAGGCACCTTGAACGCCGCATTTTTCCGCTTCCTCCACATAGAAGCGGGCGTTTTCCCCATAAGCGAAAAGGAGATCTACCCCTGACTGGGCCGCCAGCCTCCCACAATTTCTATGCGCCTTCTCAGCATATTCTCCCAATTCCAGCATATCGCCCAATACGGCAATTCTTCTTTCCACTCCCTCCATGGAAGCAAGTGCCTGCAAAGCCGCCTTAATAGAATCCGGACTGGCGTTATAGCAATCCTCAATCACAATCAGCCCTTTGTGCCGCACCACACGCTGCCGCATGCCAGAGGGGACATATTCGGAAAGTCCCCGGGCAATCTCATCCAATGGAACCCCCAAAAAGCTTCCTGCGGCCGCGGCCGCCAAAGCATCATAAACCTGATGCCTCCCCACAGCCGGCAGTTCAACAGAAATCTGATGTTCAAAAACAGAAAGCAGAAAGAAGGTTTTCTCTCCTTCCTGCCGGATATGGGAAGCGGTTACTCTGCAGGAGGGATTGTCAATTCCGAATAAAATCACCGGGTGCCCGCAGGATTCGGCGGCTTTGAGAAGAAGCGGATCGTCCCCGTTCAAAACCAGCGGCGTCCCTTCCCTCATTCCGTCTGTTATTTCCATTTTCGCATGGAGGATTCCCTCCTGTGAGCCCAGATTCTCAATATGGGAAACCCCTATCTTCGTGATGATTCCCACATCAGGCTTTACAGTACGGCTCAAGCTGGATATTTGCCCCGCATGATCCATCCCCATTTCAAAAACAGCCGCCTGGATGGAATCGTCCAGCCGGAACACCATTTTAGGCAGTCCTATCTGGTTGTTAAAATTGCCTTCAGTTTTCAGGGTACGGAAACATCTCGACAGCACAGCAGCCGTCATCTCCTTGGTGGTGGTCTTTCCCACACTTCCAGTCAGCCCCACCTTAGGAATGGGAAATAAGCCCGCATAATATTCCGCAAGACGCAGAAGGGCAGTACGGGTATCCTTTACCACAAGGTAAATCCCATGCTCCAAAGTTCCTTTCCTTTCACATAAAACAGCGCCAGCGCCCTGCCGGATGGCCTCATCGGCAAAATCATTGCCGTCAAACCGCTCCCCCCGGATGGCGACAAAAAGGCACCCGGACGTAACCGCCCTGGTATCCGTACAGATCTCGGAAATTTCTCCTTCCGCGCGGCATGGAATTCCCACGGCCATCGCGATTTCCTTTATGGTCATTGTTTTCATAGGTTTCCGCAACCCTTTCCAAAAATTTATTTCTGCCTGGAACCGGTATCTCCCGATAAGAAGCCCTGAATAACCTGCTTTTCATCAAAAGGAACCTTTCCAATATCTAAAATCTGATAAGTTTCATGTCCCTTCCCCGCGAGAAGCACCACATCTCCCGGCCGCGCGAGACGGATAGCATATCCAATGGCCTCCTGCCGGTTTTCAATCACAACATATGGAGTAGTTGTATCATGCATCCCGGCAAGAATATCGTCGATAATTGCGTCCGGCGCTTCTGTCCGGGGATTATCACTGGTTACAATGACAAAATCGCTGCACCGCGCGGCCACCTTTCCCATAAGAGGACGTTTTTTCCTGTCCCTGTCTCCACCGCAGCCAAACAGACAGACCAAGCGTTTCGGATTTCCCTGCCGCAGCGCGTGAAGAGCCTTTTCCAGAGCGTCCGGCGTATGGGCATAATCGATAATCAGGGAAAAATCTTTCCCCGTCGGAACTCTCTCCAATCTGCCTCTGGCCGGCCTCAATAGCGGCAGGCGGCCGACAACAAAATCCTCTGGCAATCCCACCGCTATACAAACCGCAGCCGCGCAGACGGCGTTTTCAATATTATACCCGCCCTGAAGCCCAATACTGACGGAATGGGTATTTTCTCCCACGGACATCATAAAACGGGAGCCTGTTTCGTCAAAAAACGCCTGTGATACTGAAATATCCGCCTTTTCGCGGGTGGAAAAAGTGGTGACACCACAACGGATTTCCTTTTTTAGACGTCTTCCCCAGCTGTCGTCAATATTGATAACAGCCCGGTGGGATATCTCAAAAAGCTTTCTCTTCGCCTGGTAATAATTTTCCATGGTCAGGTGATAGTCCAGGTGATCCTGTGTCAGATTAGTAAAAGCGGCGCACTCAAATTCTAACCCAAACATACGTTCCTGCTCCAGCGCCTGGGAAGACACTTCCATCACCACATGGGAACAGCCTTCATCCTTCATTTCCCTGAGAAGCCGGTGAAGGATTTCTGGTGTCGGCGTGGTATATACCGACTCAGAGGAACGTTTATCCACAACAGTTTCAATGGTTCCAAGAAGCCCCACCTTTTCCCCATAAGCCTCCAGTATTTGCCGGATCATCTGGGTAGTAGTGGTTTTTCCGTTAGTTCCCGTCACCCCCACCAAACGGAGCCTTCTGGCGGGATTTCCATTCCAATTCCCGCAAATTATGGCATAGGCCCTGCGGGTATCCTCTACAATGCATTGTTTTTCCTCCGGCAGATCCGGCAAGCGTTTCTCCGTCAGAATGACAGCGGCTCCCCCTTCAAGGGCACGGCGGGCAAAAGAGTGTCCGTCGTTATGCCTCCCTCGGAGACAGGCGTATAAACTGCCGGAAAAAACCTGCTGGGAATCTGATGTAATTCCTTGAATTTCAACGTCTTCCAGAGGGCCGTTCTTTACGGATACTCCCTCAAAAAGAGTTGAAAGCCTCATAAAATGCAGCCGTTCCTTTCTTACGAAATTGGAGACAACAAAATTTTGTTTTTTACGACTGTATTTTATTTTTCCTGTAGTTCAATTTGGATTAGTCCTGTGTATCCGAACTTACAAATTCTACATCAATAATTGTGCCCGGGCTGACCTGCGTCCCTTCCTCAATGGATTGACGCACCGATTTTATCTGCTGCCCAGTTGTCACGCCGGAAAACCGGACATTGATTCCGGCCTGGGCCGCCCTGTCGTTGACTTCTATTACCGACAGTCCTGTCAGATTGGGCACTGTCACCGTCTTGGCCTTGCTTTCCTCATCGGTAAAAATGACCACCGTTCCTCCCTCAGCAAGCTGTGTCCCTGGATCGGGAAGCTGTGACAAAACCGTATCGCCGGATCCGACCACCCTGCACAACAGGCCGCTTTTCTTGATTTCGGCCTTCGCGTCCTCCACGGTGCTCTTGATCACCTTGGGGGTTGCCGTGGCAGTGTCGTCGGAATCGTCCTCCACCGTTTTTTCAATTCCCAGGTAGGGGAGCACTTCCGACATAATGTTTTTAAATATGGGCGCGGCCACCACGCTTCCATAGGAACTGGAGCCATGGGGTTCGTCGACCAGAATAATGCATGCGATCTGTGGATCCTCCACCGGCGCAAATCCGCAGAAGGAGGCAATACGGGCGCTGCTGTCGCCGCTGTCAAGCTTTTCAGAAGTACCTGTTTTTCCTCCGACACGGTACCCGTCCACACGGGCGTTCTTTCCTCCGCCTTTCTCAACCACCTGTTCCAACATTTCCACCATCTGCTGGGAGGTGCTCTCGGAAATCACCTGGCGTTTTATGCCCCCGTCCATCGTTTCCACAATATTGCCGTCAGCATCTGTAATCTGACTTACCACATGGGGCGTACCCAAATTCCCGCCGTTAACCACTGTCGCCATCGCGGTGATCATCTGCAAGGGCGTTACCTTTCTCGACTGTCCAAAAGAAGAACTTGCCAGTTCCACCGGCCCCATGCTCTCCTCCGTATGGTAATGGACGCCCGCCACCGGCTGCATTTCGCCCGGCAGATCAATCCCTGTTTTTTCCGTCAGGCCAAAGGCACTGTAATAGCGGCAGAAGGAAGGGATGCCAAGAAGCTCTCCTATCTGCATAAACGCCGGGTTGCAGGAATTCTGCAGAGCCTCCGCAAAAGTCTGATGCCCATGTCCCGCCCTATTGTTGCAGCGAATAATCTGCCCCGCCACCTTATAGTAGCCCGGGCATTCAAAGGTGTTTGCTTTTGTCACCACACCCTCGTCCAGAGCGGCGGAGGCAGTAACAATCTTAAAGACAGAACCAGGCTCATAGGAATCAGAAATGGCGTTATTTCTCCATTGCTGCGCCTGCGCGTTGGAAATTGCCGCAGCCTGTTCCTCCTCGGGAAGCGCCATGATCTCCTCCAGGGCATTCTCATTGGAAATGGTAAAGGGGTCGTTTGGATCAAAAGCGGGAAGCTTACTCATGGCCAAAATCTCAAAGGTGTTGACATCCATAATAATTCCCGTCACATAGGTCTCAACGTTATTATCCTCAATCGCCTGCTTGAGGTATTTCTCAAGAAAATGCTGAACTCCCTCGTCAATGGTAAGAGTCAGGTTGTTTCCATCCTTAGCATCCTCCATCACCTCATATTCAAAAGGCATGTCGGTACCCACCGCGTTGCGCGCCGCCAAAAGCCGGCCCGGCGTGCCCTGGAGATATTTATCGTAGTAAGATTCAATCCCCGCAAGCCCCTGGTTATCATAACCGGTAAAACCCAGCACCACCGAGGCGAAATCCCCAAAGGGATAATATCGTTTGGTGTCCTCCTCCATACCGATGGCTGATGAGATTTCAGGATAGTCCTTTTTGAGCTGCAGAATTTCATCCCGGACATCCTTTTCTATCTGACGCTTGACTGTCACATAATAACTGGAAAGCTGTCCTGTTTTTTCATACAGGCTGTCCCGGTCCACCTCCAGAATCTCAGACAGCTTATCGGCCAGCAAAGTCCGTTTTTCCTCCGTCTTGACCTCATTATTTTTCACTTCCAGATATTTCGGAGAAATATAAACCGTCCATACAGTGGCGCTTTGCGCAAGAACCGTCCCATTTCTGTCGTAAATGGTTCCCCTGTTCGCTCTGATGGTGGTATCTCTCATCTGTTGACTAATCGCCATTCCCTGGAGCTCCGATCCTTCTACAAACTGAAGATACCACAGTCTGCCCGTAATCAGGCCAAAGCCGACGATTATAACAAGCAGTGCGGCAATCAGGGAACGCCTTCGCATTTTTACCGGTGCACCTTTCGGCATATTGCAAAACTCCTTACAAGAACAATTTTTAATCCCAGGCCTGCCGCAGAAGCCGTCGGAATTCTCTTTCAAAATCAATCCGGCGCCGCTTATGCCCCGCCTCACAAATACGCAGCTTTCTCTTTTTAGATAATCGGCTTATTCATGGGCAAAGGCAGGCTGTACGGCGCTTCTAGAAAAATGAGAGCCAAGACTTTCTCTCAACTCTCTTTTTCACTAATTACTATTCTATTCTTTTCAGCAGTATGACAAAAGCTAAGACAGAATATCAGAAAAAAAGTCCTTAATTTTTTCAAATAATGACTTCTCTGAAGTATCCGCAAGAACTTCTACCTTATCTGAGTCGTTTAAATGTACATATGTAATCTGGCTGGGCTGCATCTTCTGCATTCCCAATTCCTTTTGGGCGTATTCCTCAACATAATCAAGGGACATTTTTGAAGCTGCCGCCATCTGAAGCTGCGTATATTCACTGGTTGCCTCATTGAGCTTTTTTTGGGTTTTGTCGATCCCTGTCGTCAGCTCGTTAACCGACACATAGCCGTAAATCATTGTCCCAAGAATTCCAATGACAAACGCGCAGCAGGCAAAGCGCTTGAACGCCATGGCGAAGGTCAGCTTGTGCTTTGGCCTGGCCTTGGGCTCAGGCAGCTTTACAACATTATTTTTTCTGTCCGCGGCCTGGGTCTTCCTGTTTTCAAAACGCGAGAAATCATATGCGGCGTTTGAGTTGAGATTCGCCATGTTTCCACCATACCTTTCCTGAAAAATACTTTCCAATCATTTTTCTTTCTTTATTTTTTCACAGACCCGCAGCTTGGCGCTGCGGCTTCTCGGGTTTTCTTCCCGTTCTTTTTGGGATGCCTCCACAGGCTTTCGCGTCACCAACCGTGCCCTGGGCTGCTTTCCGCAGACACAAACGGGAAAATCCGGCGGGCAGGTACATCCCTGACACCATCCGGCCATGGCCTGTTTTACCATTCTGTCCTCCAGAGAATGAAAAGTAATGACCGCCAACCTTCCACCCACTGCCAAAAGCTCGAAAGCTTTTTCCAATCCTTGGGACAAAGCGTCCAATTCACCGTTTACGGCGATCCGCAAAGCCTGAAACACCCTTCGGGCAGGATGCCCATTTTCCCGTTTCACTTTGGCCGGAACCGCTTCCTTGATGATTTCAACCAGCTGTCCCGTCGTTTTCACCGGAGCAGCCTCCCTTTTTCTGACAATCGCCTGGGCAATGTTTTTGGAATATTTCTCCTCTCCAAACCTGCTGAAAATTTCAGCCAACTGCTGCCAGGAAAGCTGGTTTACTAAATCGGCCGCCGTCGTTCCCCGCTGGCTCATGCGCATATCAAGAGGGGCATCATGATGATAGGAAAACCCACGTTCCGGAATATCCAGCTGATGGGAAGAAACGCCGATATCAAGCAGGATTCCATCAGCTTCTTGGATTCCAGATTCTCTTGCCACTTCATCCACCTGAGAAAAATTTGCCTGTACCACCTTTGCGCAGGAAAACGGCTTCAGCCTTTCAGACGCTGTCGCAACAGCATCCGGATCCTGATCAATCGCAATTAGCCTCCCTGTCGTCAGCCTTGCGGCAATCGCCGCCGAATGCCCTCCGCCGCCGGCAGTCCCATCAATATAAACGCCGTCTGGACGAATCTGGAGTCCTTCCAGGGTTTCCTTAAAAAGAACCGGCTTGTGATGAAATTCCATCTGTATACCGTCCTTTCCTTAAAGTCCCAGCAGCTCCATTTTTTCCGCAATGGCATTTTCATCAAATTCCGCATTGGTTTTGGTCCACTTCTGGGTATCCCAGATTTCCACCCTGGTATTCAGTCCCAAAAAGGTGATATCCTTTCCCAGGCCCGCGTAATCCCGCAGTACCTGGGGGATCAAAATCCGCCCCTGGCCGTCGGGAACAGCCTCCGTGGCTCCCGCAAAAAAAAAGCGCTGAATCTCACGGCTGTCCACAATGGGCATTTCCTTAAACTTTTTCAGCAGTTCCTGCCATTCCTCCGGCGGGAAAGCCCACAGGCAGCCGCCCAGCCCCTTTGTGACATAAAAACATTCGCCAAGCTCCTCACGGAATTTAGCAGGGACGATGACGCGGCCTCTTGTGTCAATATTATGTTGAAGTTCACCAAGCAACATAACCTTCTCGCAAACGGAAGAAACAGAGAAAATATTCTCCACTTTCCTCTACTTACTGCCACCTTTCCCCACTTTGTAGTTAAATTATAGCCTGTCCTATACAAAATTGCAATAACATTTTTGAACTTTTTGCCTTTGCGCGCTAGCAAAATCTTCCAGATGGGGCGCATTTTTCCAGGATTTTCCATTCAGCGCCCTTTTTCTTTCCTTTCTTCCAATTTCCCCGGCGAAGCGTTGCTTTTTCCCTCATAATCAGTATAATGAAAAAGGGTATACTCCCAGCCTTTTGACAAGGTATCACTACGGGATTCCGCTAACAATTTTTAAAGGACAACATGTTTTATAAGAAATCCGCATCATTTTTTCTATGGGCCGCTGTCCCAAATACTGTATTCCGGCAAGCGGCCTTTCTTCTGGCGGAATCAGGATTCCGCTGTCACTGCGCTCTACCGTGGAATTTCAAAAGATGGGATAAGCCTCGTTCAAGACGATCGGGAGGAGGGGACGGATGATTTTTGAAAGTGAACGGCTCTTCTTTCGCGAGCTGGAACAAAAGGATTTTCAAGACCTGGCTGAAATTCTTCAGGATAAAGAAGTGGTTTACGCCTATGAACATGATTTTTCTCAAAAGGATGTCCAGGACTGGCTGGACCGTCAGCGCGCAAGATATAAAGCCTATGGCTTTGGGCTCTGGGCGGCTGTCCTGAAAAGTACTGGAGAAATTGCCGGGCAGGCGGGACTTACCCTACAGCCTTGCCTGGGCAGGGAGGTCCTTGAAATCGGCTACCTCTTTAAAAAGAAATTCTGGCATCAGGGATATGCCCGTGAGGCCGCCGCCGGATGTAAGGAATATGCTTTTCATACTCTGAAACAGGAAAAAGTGTATTCTATTATTAAAGCGGACAATCTTGCTTCTATGCGGGTCGCGGAAGCTATTGGCATGAAAAAGGAAAAAGAGTTTATAACGAAGTATTACAATGGAGAAATGCTGCATTTCCTTTATTCTATCAATCTGTAATCTTGAAAAAACAAATGACAGGAGAAAAAATATGCGCAAACAATATTTGGAAGCGGGAAAAATTGTCGGAACCCACGGAGTCCGCGGTGAGCTGCGCGTCCAGTCCTGGTGTGACACCCCTGATGTATTCTGCACCCTGAAAATCTTATATTTCGAACAAGGCTCGCGCCCCGTTAAGGTGGTCTCCTCCCGTCCTCATAAAAATATTATCCTTGTCCGTTTGGAAGGCATCGAAACGGTGGAAAAGGCCGATGCCCTGCGCGAAACTATTCTTTATATGGATCGCCGGGACCTTCGTCTGGAAAAAGGAGCCTACTTCATTCAGGATCTCATCGGCCTGAAGGTATTGGACGCCGCCACCGGCGTCGCCTACGGCACCTTGACCGACGTCATCAAAACCGGCGCCAACGATGTTTATGAGGTTACCGGCGGGGATAGTTCCACCCATCTCGTCCCCGTGATACCGGAAGTAGTTGTTCGGGTGGATTTGGAGGAGGAAAAGGTTTTCCTCCGGCCGTTGAAGGGGATTTTTGATGATGAGGATTGATATCTTAACCCTGTTTCCTCTGTTCTGCGACAATGCCCTTCGGGAGAGCGTCATTGGCCGGGCAAGGGAAAAGGGACTGTTTGAAGTCCATTGCCATGATATCCGGGATTACACTGAAAACAAGCACCGCCGTGTAGACGATACTCCTTACGGCGGAGGAATGGGGATGTTGATGGAGGCCCAGCCCATCGCCCTTTGTTTTGAGTCTGTCTGTGATGAAATAGGAGAACGTCCTTATTTTATTTATATGTCCCCCCAGGGAAAGGTGCTTACCCAGGAAAAGGCGGTTTCCCTCTCCCACAAAAAAAACATCGCCCTTCTCTGCGGACATTATGAAGGAGTGGACGAGCGTCTGATTGAAGAGCTGGTGGATGAAGAGATCTCCATTGGAGATTTTGTCCTGACCGGGGGCGAGCTGCCCGCATTGGTGTTGACCGACTGCGTTGTCAGAATGCTTCCCGGTGTGTTGTCGGATGATGTTTGTTTTACTGAAGAAAGCCATTATTCCAGGCTTCTGGAATATCCCCAGTACACCCGGCCTCCTGTTTGGCGGGGTCGCAAAGTACCGGAGGTACTTTTGTCCGGCCATCACGAAAACATCGCCAAATGGCGGAGGGAAACCGCTCTGCGGCGCACGGAAGAAAGGCGTCCGGATTTGCTGATAAATAGGAAAGAAAAATAAAGAATATAGCTTTCACATTTTTTTATTTTCCGGCTATATTAATAGGGAAAGGAAACAGACGACACGGAAACGCAATAAAAAGATCGTTCCCTTTTTTATTACAAAAATCTTTCTGGAAAGCCTTCTCCCACAAACATTTTCAGCCGGCGGATAACGATTGCTCAAAAAGGCCAAACTAAAGGAAAACAGCCTGTTTTTTCAATTTTTATATCTTATGACATATTGTCTGATTTCCTTGTCTTACGCTAGGTAATTATGCTCAAACAGCAATATTTCTCTGTCGTTGTGCACAATGGGCTTGTTTATTTTTTGGGCATAATCAGTTATCAATCCAAAGTTTTTGAGGACTATTGACGGAAATTTCAATTGTGTTATAATAATCATAATTCTTCTAAAAACCTGCACACATGGCAAACGTGTGTAAAATTATGGAATAAAAAATATAATTATTGTGTTTGGAGATGTGTTTATGTACGTGAAAGATGTCATTGTACAAAATCAAGTCGGGCTGCATGCCCGTCCGGCAACTTTCTTCATCCAGAGAGCAAATGAATTCAAGGCTACCGTATGGGTAGAAAAGGAGGAACGCCGCGTCAACGCAAAAAGCCTGCTGGGTGTGCTTTCTTTAGGAATTGTGGGCGGCACCACTATCCGCATTATCGCGGATGGTCCGGATGAATCCGAGGCTGTCAACAGCTTGGTGGATCTGGTCAATTCCGGTTTTGCAGAATAATTCATCTTGGGTTGGAAAAGCGCACCGCTTTTTTGGGCGGTGCGCTTTCTTGCTATCCCTGTTTCATTTTTCCTGGAAGGAGGCTTGTCATTGTGAATCCCCAAAAAAAGGAGCTTAGAGCGAAGGCTATGTCTCTCCCTCTCTCCCCAGGCGTCTACATTATGAAGAACAAAGCCGGTAAAATTATTTACATTGGTAAGGCGAAAATGTTGAAAAACAGGGTCAGCCAATATTTCGGTTCCGACAAAAACCACGATGACAAGGTGCGCCAGATGGTGGAAAATGTCGATCATTTCGACTATATTCTGACCGACAGCGAATTCGAGGCTCTGGTTTTAGAATGCAGCCTGATCAAACAGCATATGCCTAAATATAATATCCTTCTGAAGGATGATAAGGGTTACCACTATATCCGCGTCTCCCCTCCTCCTTGGCCAAGACTTTCCGTCGCCAAACAAATAGAAAAGGACGGCGCCCAATACCTTGGTCCCTATACCAGCTCCTGGGCGGTCAAGGAATCGGTGGACGAGGCCATAAAAATCTTCCGCCTCCCCACCTGCAGCCGGAGATTTCCCCAGGATATCGGAAAAGCCCGTCCCTGTCTGAACTTTTTCATTGGCCAGTGCTGCGCCCCCTGCAAGGGGACAATCAGCCATAAGGAATATATGGAAAATATGAATGAAGCTCTGGAGTTTCTCCATGGCGGCAGTTCCAATTCCATCAAACTTCTCACCAAGAGGATGGAAGAGGCGGCTGAAAATCTTGAGTTTGAGCGCGCCGCCCGTCTGCGTGACAGAATTTCCGCTATTTCCAAGGTGGCGGAAAAGCAAAAGGTTGTCGCCAACCGCGTTAAGGAGCAGGATGTTATCGCCCTGGCTCAGGGAAATCATTGCGCCTGTTTTGAAATTTTCCGTTTTACAGAGGGAAGGCTTGTCGATCGGGACAGCTATCTTCTCGGCGAGGTGGGAAGCGCCCCTGCCGCGCGGCAGGAATTTCTTCAGCAATATTATTCCTCTGGAAACCGAATTCCTCCCGTCATCACCTTGGACGGCCCTGCCGAACAGCCGGAACTTCTTTCCCAATGGCTTTCCTCTTTAGCCGGGCGCAGGGTGAAGCTCACTGTCCCCCAGCGCGGGGAACAGCATGAGCTGGTGCAGCTATGCCGCAGCAATGCCGCTGAACGCGTAGCTCAGAAAACAGGAATCGGCGGCAGGGACGCAGCGGCTTTGGATGAACTCGCCCGTCTTTTGGGACTTTCCTCCCCTCCCGTCTATATTGAAGCCTATGATATTTCCAACCTTGCGGGAAGCGAAAATGTGGCGGGAATGGTGGTATTTGAAAACGGCCGGCCGCTAAAGTCCGCTTACCGTAAATTTAAAATCAAAGGTTTCTCAGGACAAGATGACTACGGCTCTATGAGCGAAGTGATCACCAGACGGATGGAGGAATATGAAAAACAAAAAGAATCAGGTGAAGGCTTTGGACGGCTGCCTGATCTCATCCTTCTCGACGGCGGAAAAGGGCATGTCGGGGTCATCCGTCCCCTTCTTGAATCTCTTGGGTATGCAATTCCTGTTTTTGGTATGGTAAAGGACGATAAACACCGGACGCGCGCCATTGCTGAAGACGGCGGAGAAATTTCCATCAACGCCAAACGCTCCGCCTTTACCCTTGTTTCCACCATTCAGGAAGAGGTTCACCGGTTTGCAATTGGATATCATCGCCAATCCCGCAGTAAAAATGCCTTTGCCTCCTCCCTGTTAGAAATTCCGGGTATTGGAAAAAAAAGGGCAGCCGACCTTTTTGAACACTTTAAAACCATTGGGCGGATTAAAATGGCCACAATAGAGGAGCTCATGCTGGTCAAAGGCATGACACGCCCCTGCGCCGAAGCGATTTATCAATTTTACCATCAGGCATGACAGGGGAAAGTCCAGGAAACGGTTGACAAAACAGTAAACAAACTGGATAATAAAAGAATAGGCCTGTTCTTATTGAAGACAGGCAGGGAAGGCAGGAGCTTTTTTATGAGAGTAATTACCGGCACCGCCAGGGGACGCCGATTGGAGACATTGCAGGGAAATGATGTCCGCCCTACAACGGATAAAGTCAAAGAGTCCTTATTCAGCATTATTCAATTTCAGCTGGAAGGCCGCCATGTGCTTGATCTTTTTGCCGGTTCCGGTCAGCTGGGGATTGAAGCTCTCAGCCGTGGGGCAAGAAGCGCCGTTTTTGTAGACGTCTCCAGGCAGTCTGTGGAAACTGTTAAGAAAAACCTCACCGCCACCGGCCTTTCCCCAAAAGCCAGGGTTTTCCAAAGGGATTCTCTCTCTTACCTGTCCGGCTGCGGCGAAAAATTTGACATCGCCCTGTTGGATCCCCCTTACCGGCAGAATCTGCTGCCGAAGGCGCTCCCGCTGCTCGCTCCCCATATGAATCCCGGCGGAATCATTGTCTGCGAAAGTCCAGCGGAAGAGACGCTTCCCGGGGAAGCAGGGGAATTTATTCAATACAGGCAATACCGCTATGGAAAAATCAAATTGACTACCTACCGGCATAAGGACATGCCGTAATCCTCGAATGGAGGCCTTTTTATGACTATCGCCGTTTGTCCCGGAAGCTTTGATCCCGTAACCCTTGGACATATGGATATTATCCGCCGGGCTGCTAAAATGTTTGATCTTGTTATTGTCGCCGTCATGGATAATCCGTCGAAACATCCGAGTTTTTCCGCTGAGGAGCGACTGGAACTTCTCCGCCGGGCAACAAAGGAAATTTCCAACGTGCAAGTGGACTATTTTAACGGTCTGCTGGCGGATTATACCCGTGAAAAAAAGGCGATTGCCATCGTCAAGGGTCTGAGAGCTGTCAGCGATTTCGAGTATGAATTTCAGATGTCGCTGACTAACAAAAAGCTTAATCCCGAGGTGGAAACGATTTTTATGACCAACAACGAGGAATATATGTTTATAAGCTCCAGTATTGTAAAGCAAATCGCCTCTTTCGGAGGCGATATTTCCGGTTTTGTTCCCCAAGAACTTCTGGCGGACATTACCAAGCGGCTGTGCAGAAAACCATAAAAGGCGCGGACGATAAATTTACTGAAAGGTGTGGGTAACCGATATGAGTATTGAAGAATTGGTGGATCAGATCGATGACGTTTTGGAGCAGGCTGTCACCCTGCCGTTGAGCGGCGGCAAGCTGTTGGTAGACGGAGAGGTTATCCGCCGTATTTTGGATGATATCCGCCTGAACCTTCCCAAGGATATCCGGCAGGCGGAGCGGATTGTCGCCGATCGGTCACAGATCATCTCCGACGCTAAAAGGGAGGCCGAAACCACCATCCGTGTGGCGGAAGAACGCTCCAAAATCATGGTGGCAAAGGATGAAATTACCCGTCAGGCAACCGACAGGGCCAATGATATTCTCACACAGGCCAAAATGAAGGCGGCGGAAATGAGAAAAGCCGCCAACGATTATGTCGATGATCTGATGCAGCGGACGGATGAGGCAATCGCCATGAATCTTTCCGAGCTTCGTAAGGCCCGGCAGGGAATCAAAGCTTCCCAGCGCGGCGATCAGCACTCCGATCCAAAAGTATAATTCTGTCAAATAAATTGTCTGTAAAAGCAAGGGGCAAAGCAAAGTCTTTGTCCCTTGCCTTTCTGTCTCAGCGTCATCTTCCAAATAGAGCTGCTGCAAATAAAAATTTTTAATTAGAAAATCAATAAGGATTGTTCGGCCTGGCAATCTACTGTGTCGGAAAACGCCTTCCCGTTTCCACACACTATAAAAGCAAGCAAAGACAAACGGACAATTAGGCTTCCTTGAGTGCCTTGCAAAAAGTCTTTGCGGGCTTGACTTTTCTCTCCGTGAATCCTTGATTAAACGCCACAAACACCATGGGAGCCGCATTGAAAAGCGGGGCTTATGGGAGTAAATGAATACATTCTTTTAGACTGAGCTTTCCCGCCATTCCCGCTCGGGAACGGCCATATAGAAAAGTCTCTTCGTCTATGGGGACTCCTTCCAGGTTCCATTTTGCTACAAAAGCTTATCTGGTTCCTTTTCCATTTCTGCCCCAATAGAAACAAATTTAACTTTTGCAGAAGGAAAAAGCAATGGATTTGGGAACGCTACTTTCTTGGCCTGTAATAATTTTCACTTCATTGTTTTGATAACGATTCGGCGTTTTTTGTGCAGGAAGCAGACAGAAAAAGGAATAATTACCTGGATTTTTTAATCCTCTTAGTCATTCTGTCATGTGTTTTTGTGGAATGGAGTCCGGTTTTTCTCGTCTTGCATCCACAACCCGCATGAATTATAATAAAACAGAAAAATAATTTCCTGTCAGCAAAGGAGAGAGCTTATGCGCACACTGAAACGGTTCATCCGCTATTATCGTCCCTATAGGGCCGTATTTTTTTTAGATCTCATCTGCGCCGCTTTCATCAGCCTGGTGGATCTATGCTATCCCCAAATTCTCCGCACTTTAACCAATACCCTTTTCACAGAAGATGGCCCGGTCATTTTAAAAGCTCTCCCCCCCATTGGAATTGGACTGCTTTTCATGTATCTGCTTCAAAGCCTGTGTAAATATTATGTCAGCTATCAGGGACATATGATGGGCGCCCGCATGGAACGGGATATGCGCCAGCAGCTTTTTGATCACTATGAAAAATTCTCCTATTCCTATTATGACAGATACAAATAAGACAAAATGATGCGCAAGCTGGTTTCTGATCTTTTTGATATCTCCGAATTTGCTCATCACGGCCCGGAAAACCTTTTTATTTCTGTCATTAAAATCATTGGATCCTTTCTTTTTCTTTTTCTCATCAATTGGCGGCTGGCCATTCCTCTGGTTCTTCTTGTCGTTTGTATGTTTCTTTTTTCTCTCCGGCAGAACGGCCGTATGCAAAGCACCTTCCTGGACAATCGCCGGAGGATCGGCGATGTAAACGCAAGTCTTCAGGACACGTTAGCCGGCATTCGTGTTGTTCAGTCTTTCGCCAATGAGGAACTCGAACGAAAAAAATTTAAAAAAAGCAATCATAATTTTCTCCTTTCCAAAGACGCCAATTACCGCTGTATGGGCAATTTTATGGGCAGCAACCTGTTTTTTCAGGGAATGATGTATCTTGTCACTCTGGTCTTTGGTGGTTTTCTGATCGCCCGGGGTGAAATGGATGTCGCGGACTTGGCGGTTTATTCCTTGTACATTGGAATTTTTATCAGTCCCATTCAGATTCTTGTGGAGCTGACAGAAATGATGCAAAAAGGTCTTTCCGGCTTCCGGCGTTTTCTGGAGGTTATGGATACTGAACCTGAGATCACCGATCTGCCCGGCGCACAGGAGCTGACCTCCCCGCGGGGCAACGTCTCTTATGAGGATGTCAGTTTTTCCTATCAGGAAGAGGAGCAGGTGCTAAACCACATTTCTTTTTCCATTCCCGCCGGCCGTTCCGTCGCGCTTGTTGGACCTTCCGGAGGAGGAAAAACTACCATTTGTTCCCTCCTTCCCCGGTTTTATGACGTAACACAGGGGCGGATTGCCATTGACGGCCGGGATATCCGGGAATTTACCCTGAAAAGTCTGAGGAGTCAAATTGGCATTGTGCATCAGGATGTCTATCTTTTCTGCGGCACCATCCGTGAAAATATAGCCTATGGGAAACCGGACGCTTCTCAAGAGGAAATTATCGAAGCGGCTAAAAAAGCCAACATCCATGAATTCATCCAGTCCCTTCCGGAAGGGTATAACACCTTTGTCGGCGAGCGTGGCGCCAGGCTTTCCGGTGGTCAAAAACAAAGGATTTCTATCGCAAGGGTGTTTTTAAAAAATCCTCCTATTCTAATTCTTGACGAAGCCACCAGCGCCTTGGACAATGAGAGCGAGCGTCATATTCAAAAAAGCCTTGAGGAGCTTTCCCAAAACAGAACCACCATCACCATTGCCCATCGTCTTTCTACAATCCGAAACGCCGACGAAATCATTGTCATCACAGAAAACGGCATCGCGGAACGGGGAGACCATCAGACGCTTCTGCGGCTGGGGGGAATTTACGCCCACTACTATCGGATGCAGTTCGAGGGACTGGATTCCGGTAACGGCTCCGATGAAGGCGCTTGAATACTGCTGAAGACACCTCAATAATTTTGAGATTTTTGGTTCTTTTCAATTGACTTTCTCTGCAAATTATGCTATTCTTTTGGCAAATTTGGATAATTGCGGAGGAGGGTGCCAAATGACAAAACGCGACTATATCAAACAGGCGCTGCGCCATGAAAGCGGCGATCGAGTTCCTTACTGTATTCAGATGACCGGGGATGTTTACCGTCTATATGGAGATCAGCTGCTGAAGGATTATTACAATCCCGAAGTGATGGACGACTATCAAAACGGCAGAATCTCCAAGGAAGACGCTGTCAATTTATCTATCGGCAATTATATGATGGCGGTTCCAACCGCATGGTGGCAATGGGGCCCTTACCCGGAAAGCTATTCCGATCCGGACGAGCCTCCCACCGAAATGCCTCCGATTGTTTTGACTGGTGATCAGGAAGAATTCACACGCAAGGCAAAGTTTTTGAAAGAAAA
>JAHZIE010000021.1:27171-36643 GCA_019419895.1 Clostridiales bacterium
TCACTGGGAAAAGGCCTATTTTACCCGTGGAATTGAGAATTTTCTTGCTGATATCGCTGCTTTTCCTGAATTCGCCCAGGAGCTTCTGGATTTTATCATCTCCCATAACATGGAAATGCTTCAGGAAACCGTCAAATGCCCTTATTATGACGGTATTCTCCTAGGCAGTGACTGGGGAACGCAAAATGATTTGATTATGTCCCCCGAGACTTGGCGGAAGATGATCAAGCATGGCGAAAAAATCCAATACGATCTGATAAAAAGCGCGGGCAAGGACGTGATGGTTCATTCCTGCGGCCGCGTTGTCCGTGTCTTGGATGATTTGGTAGAGCTGGGCCTGGATATTCTCAATCCTGTCCAGCCGGAATGTATGGATCTTCAGTATTTGAAGGATAACTATGGCAGACATCTCACTTTCTGGGGTGGAATCAGTACTCAGGGCGTTCTTCCTTTTGGTACGCCGGAGGAGGTTGTTGCTGAAACACAACGTGTCATTGACATTATGAGTAAAAACGGGGGATATATTACCTGTCCCTCTCAGGAAATTCAGGACGATGTCCCTTATGAAAATCTCAAGGCTCTTATCGACACGGCCCGTGCAAACGGATAATTCGACATATGCAGGAAGGAGCTCTTACCGCTGGTCACTGGTGATTTATCCAGTACCAGAGGCTGGAATTACCCGAAGGCTCCAAAGATCGACGTCAACTGGATTTGGCGTCGCTTGTTATTTGTGATACAAAAAGTCCCGAAGGAAGAAGTCCTTCGGGATTTACTGTTTCCAATTGTTTCTTTTCCTTCTCTGTCAGGCTTTATTTTCACAAATGAGAGACGTTAAAATAATTTCTTGTTTTAATTCAATTCCGACAGAATAAGGCTGCCTGGGACGGCATCCTCTTCTTCAATTACAGTTTTTTCAGAGATAACCGCTGTTTCAGTCAGCAACAGTTTCATAAGATCCCAGCTGCCAAAAAAGCCGCAGATGGCATATACACGGCCGTGACAGTTTTTCTGAACATAAGCTTCTATTTCATGTGCTTTAGCAGCCGCTTCCTGCTTTTCATCCTTCCCCCTCATCAAAGGCATGACCAGGTGATAGTGATTCTGAAGTTCCTTGAAAGAGCTGTCCTCCAGATATCGTCCCGTTCCATTGTTCAAAAGTACAACGGTAGGTTTTTGACTGCTTCCGGATTCTAAAAACTGAAACATAATCTTCTTTCCCTTCTCTTTACGCGATAATTGTTTTACTATTAATATTATAGGTATGATCTTCCTCGCAAAGTCCAAACTGTATCAGTGTCTTATGCAGCTTTTCCGCCAAAATTTCATCCATCTCACACAGAGGAAGACGACACTGCCCTACCTGATATCCCATATAATTCAAAGCCTGTTTAACAGGTATGGGATTGACATCCGCAAACAACATCTCAATGAGAGAAAGATACTTTAACTGCAGGGTATCACTTAAGGCAGAATTTCCTTCAAAAAAACTTTGGCAGATATTATGAACTGCCTCTGGATCAATATTCGCCAGAACAGAAATAACGCCTTTTGCTCCCAAAGCCAGGGCTGAGGTGATCTGATCATCATTTCCAGAATAAATGTCCAGCTGATCTCCGCATAAAGCAGCAATTTTAGCGATTTGAGAAAAATTTCCGCTTGCTTCCTTTACCGCGGCGATATTTTCTATCTGGCAAAGCTCCTGGTAGGTTTCAGGCTTGATGTTGACACCCGTTCTTGACGGAATATTATACAGGATAACAGGCAATGATGTTGCTTTGGCACATTCGGCAAAGTGGCGAACCAGTCCTCTTTGTGATGCCTTGTTATAGTAAGGCGTCACATGCAACAGAGCGTCCGCCCCAACGTCCGCCGCCATTTTGGAAAGCTCTACCGCATGAACAGTATTGTTGCTACCAGTTCCTGCAATCACCGGAATTCTTCCCTTGACTCTATCCACTGTATAGCGGATTACTTCAATATGCTCTTCGTCTGTCAGGGTGGAGGCTTCCCCTGAGGTGCCGGTGACTACAATAGCATCGCATTTGTGCGTTAACTGAAAATCAATAAGGTCGCCCAGCACGTCATAATTGACCGACAGATCTTCCTTCATAGGGGTTACAATTGCGGTTCCAGCACCCTGAAATATAGTTTCGCGTTTCATAACGGAATCTCCTTTGAATCGCCTTCATCATTCGGCGCTTTCTGTTATCCCCATTATATTGAAAACACAAAAAAATACAATCAATATCAGGTTAAGATAGGAAAAGGAAACGCTAAAAAATCATTAAGATTCTTTCCATGTTCTTATTTTCGCTTTTTCGGCTGTTTGCCCTTCCGCGAAAGATGGAATATATTTTTCATTTAGAATTCAGTCTGATATCCACCTGGAAATCCTTTCCGCATAGGAGAAAGGCTCATAACAAAAGAATCCAAGAACCACCTGTTTTCCCTCCGGTTCTTGGATTTTTTTGTTATTACAGTTTATTTTCCTACGGCTCAAATTCCGCACCCATAGCCTGGGCAAATAAGACCGCCTGATTCAGATCGATTTTTGTCTTTTTAAAATGAGCCCCTAAAAAATCAATTCCTTCCAGTCTGCATTCCCTGATATCCGCCCGCGTAAAGTCGGCCCCCGTCACCACAGCACTGCGCAGATTGCAGTTTTTCAAAACCGATTTGGAAAAATCCACCCCGGTTAAAAACGCCCCTTCCAGGTTCACATCCTCCAACTTCATGCGGGAAAAATCCAATTCCTCCAATCCTGTATAAGACCAATCACCAGAAATAATGGAAATGCAAGAACAATCGGCTTCACTCAAAGATGAGCCTGTCATCTTACAGTTATCAAATACCGCGCTGAAGAAAGAGCAAAACCGAAAGGATGCGTGGAGGAAAGCGCATTTAACCAGCTGTGCTCCATGAAATTGACAGCTTAAAAAGGTACAACGGTAAAATCTGCATTTTTCAAGCACTCTGTCCGAGAAATCCACGCAACGGAATTTGCAGTTAGAAAATTCCAGCTTTTCTGATTTTTCTTCCGGAAAGTCACAGTCAGCAAAAACTTCTCCTTCATATTTTTGCAGTTCAAACATCCGCTATTTTCCTTTCTTTCATTTTATTTTCTACTGCTTCTCTCCCTCTTTTTCATAAAAAATATAAGCATCAAAAAAATTCATTCGCTTCGTCCAGCAACGGAGGCAGGAGATACAGCCAAATATTCCCTCCACTAACAAGCCTTAGCGCCGCCACCCCTTCTTCTCTGACAGCCGAAACTGAAATTTTTCCTGATATATATTACAAAGCATATTATAAATTTGACAAATAAATTCCTGCCTCTTGTGAGGTGAGGAACTCAGGCTTCTTTGCCCTGTTCATCCCAGTTTATCCAGCCGTATGGATGAAGAACAACAGGCAATCCCCTTCCTCTTTGCCCTGCTGTATATCCCTCTTCCTTTCGTCATTTCTCTCCTGGAAGAAGAACGGCGGAAAGCCGAAACTTTCCGCCGCGCTTATATTTGGGATTATCCTTAATAATTTTCAGCCAACACCTGAAAATATGCCTGGGGATGGGCGCAGACAGGACATATCTCGGGCGCTTTTTTGCCGACATGGATATGGCCGCAGTTGGAACACTGCCAGATGGTATCCCCATCCTTGGAAAAGACCAGCCCCTCCTTCAGATTTGCCAAAAGCTTACGGTAACGTTCCTCATGGGCCTTTTCAATCTTTGCCACTTCGGAGAACAGATAAGCAATTTTATCAAATCCTTCTTCCTTCGCTTCTTTGGCAAAGGTATCATACATCTCGGTCCACTCATAATTTTCGCCTTCAGCGGCGTCCAGAAGATTTGCAGCAGTATCCCCAATTCCGTCATGAAGCAGCTTAAACCAAATTTTCGCATGCTCTTTTTCATTATTGGCCGTTTCAGTAAACAACGCGGCGATTTGCTCATAGCCTTCTTTCTTGGCCTTGGAAGCATAATATGTATATTTATTCCGCGCCTGGGATTCACCCGCAAATGCAGTCAGGAGATTCGCTTCTGTTTTTGATCCTTTTAATTCCATTTTTCTCAACCTCTTTCTTCATAAATTCCGCATAAAAGCGTTTATGCAAAAGCGGAAAAATCATTTTCCGCTTTTCAGCCAGATGCAAAAAGCTTGTTATTTCTTTTCAAAAAGATTTTTTGGGGCTCCGCAAACGGGACATACATAATCTTCCGGTTCTTTGGAAATATCCCCTTCGTATACATAACCGCAGATGGAGCAAACATAAGCTTCTCTCTCCGACGGTGTGGCAGCTTCCGCCTGATAGGTTGGAGCGTTTTTTGGCGCCTTTCCCTTCAGGACACGGTGGTAATATGCATATGTCATTGGCGGCAGAGCGGCCCCCTGAACCGTATTGGATAATTTAGCAAAAATAACAACATGCGTCCCCATATCCGTCATGGAAAGAACATCGCAAAGAAGATAACCGCAGCAATTTTCCTCCACAATGGGAAGCTTTCCTTCCAAACGATAACGGCAGTCCTCGAATTTATTTTTGTCACGGCCGGAAGTATAACCAAAAACAGAAATAATCTTTGCCGGCGTTTCTTCCGACAAAATGGAAACACTGAACTGATTTGTCCGACGTATGACATCATAGGTATAATTTTCCTTATTCAGACTGATTGCGATTGTTTGAGGCGAACTCGTTATTTGCATGCAGGTATTAATCACACAGCCTGTCGGACGGCCGCCGTCGTTCGCGCCGACAATATAAACGCCATAAGAAAGCTGATACAGCACTGTAAGATCCATAAATTCCCCTCCTGAATAGAGATATATTAATTATAACACCAAAGCCTTGATATGTCAATAATAAGCAAAACAGAATAAAAATTCATTTATTTTTTGTGTAAATGCCTTTATACCGTTTGACCTTTTTCCGGCAGATTGGCATCCAGAATGTCCTCATAAATGGACTGTTCCAAAATTCCGACCTCCTGGGCGATGATTTGTCCATTTTTAAAGATCAGCACCGTAGGGATTCCCTGAATGTCAAATCTGCCCGCCAGCTCCTCTTCCCTGTTGACGTCCACCTTTGCCACCCTCACCAGATTCTCATATTTTTCCGCCAGTCTGTCTACCACCGGGGATAATACGGCGCAGGGATAGCATCCCTCTCCGCAAAAGTCCACCAACACAATTTCATTGGACTGAATCAAGCTGTCAAATTGTTTTTCAGTTGTCTGGTTCCATTTTTCCCGCATGCTCTCGCCCTTCCCGGGCAAAGATCTTCCCATTGTTTTCAGCCTCTTCTTTGTTGAATTTTTTTCCATTAGTATGCCTTTCCCAATACAATTTTATGCAGAGGAATTCAATGTTTTTTAAAAAACTACATTCCCTTATTCTCTTTTTGCATCCTTTACTATTGTGAGCTTTTGGTATGCTTTACTAATAAATTAATTTAAAATTTTTTCATATTTTATTTTAAATTTGTTGACATGTGAAAAATATTGTGATATATTGTACATAACAAATAATTAATATGAAATAAAAAAATATATTTATAACAAAAATTATTGTGTGAAATAAAGTGAAGATGAATCTTTGATACATTTAATAATCGTGAGAAAAAATAAGAAGAAAGATTGCAAAAACGCCAATGTGATTTTGAATCATGTATAATTTGCTCTTTTATATATAAAGAGTTTAGAAAAAGAGGTGTTTCCAATGTGGCAAGAATAAATGGGTTGTATCCCATGAAGTGCGTGTTCCTTAAAAACAAATATTTTTAAAAATGAAAGGAGTTCTTCAAATGTACAAAACTCTCAGAAAGCAAATTCTTGCCCTTACATGCATTTTGGCCTTGTCGTTATCTTTTTCCGCCGCTTTCGGTAAAACAATAATGAATCACCATGATTATGTAATCGAAGGTGTAAAAAATGGGGATAACGTCTATTTGAACGAGCAAAAAAAAGAATATGATAATGTCAAAGTTAGTTATTATCCAGTAAAGCTTGGACTATGGTGGCATAATTGGCCTTACGCGGATAAATGGTACCCCGATAATCAAACACTTTCGGTTGGAGAAAAAAGACGTGTATGGTGGAATGGCGGACCTGCAGGAGATTATCATATCTATCAAGAATGTATTTCTGGCAACTACTATGTTGAATCATCCGGAGATTTCCAAAATTACGTTTAATAAAGCAAATTAGATTTTCATATGCGTGTTTTAAAAAACAGTCAAGGCAGCCGGGGGCGGAAACGGTCCTCGGCTGTCCTTATAAGAGAGGATAGCTTTATGGAAATACAAGTTCTTGATCTTATCAAAACATACGGAACCGCCGAAACAAGGGTTTCCGCGGTGAAAGACTGCTCCTTCCAAATATCGCAGGGTGAGCAAATCGCAATCACCGGAGAGAGCGGCTCCGGCAAATCCACCCTTCTTCACCTGCTGGGCGGGTTGGATACTCCCACCTCGGGAAGCATCCTCTGGGACAATGAAAATATTGCCGAAAAGAAAGGCGATGAGCTTGCCAGGCTGCGTCTTCAGCATATCGGTTTTGTTTTTCAAACCTTTAATCTGCTGCCCGAATTAACCGCGTATGAAAATATCGCCCTTCCTCTTTTGCTGGCGGAGAAGAAAGTGGAGAAAGCGTATGTTGAGAAAATCGCGCAAAGCTTAGGCATCGGTGATCGGCTGAGCCACCGCCCGGACGAACTTTCCGGCGGCCAGCAGCAGCGCGTCGCCATCGCGCGGGCCATGGCCGGAAAGCCGTCGGCCCTTTTGTGCGACGAACCAACCGGCAACCTCGATTCCGCCAACACACGGTCTGTCATGGATTTGCTCAGGCAGACGGCAGAGGCCGCCGCCGTCACCCTCATCGTAGTGACCCATAACGAGCAGATCGCCCGGCAGTATCAGCGGATCATTACGATACACGACGGTACAGTTGGGGGGGATATTTAATGTCCCTGTCTCGTTTGCTGATCAAGCGGTATTTTCATTCTCACCGCCGGCAGTGCGTCTCCATGATCCTTTGCGTTTCCCTCTTTGTCACGGCGCTTTTGACGACGCTTTGGTATCGCAGCATGTCTGTCGCCACCTATGAAAAAAAGGCATGGAATCAGGTTGGAAAAGAGTTTGGCATTGTCTTTAACGCCGCCCCGGATTTGGTTGCACAGGGAATAGAGGAGCTTCACCAGACCGGAGGCGGCGCTGTTTACGCCACCGAGGAGCTGTCCTCCCCGGACGCCGACAGGAGCTATTTTGTCGGATATATGGATCCGCAGGTCATGGAGCTGCGGGCGGTCGATCTGCTGGAAGGGAGCCTTCCCCAAGCCGCTGATGAAATCGCCGTAGAGCAGGACGCTTTGAGGGTTTTGTTCCCCGGCGCGACGGTCGGCGATACTGTTACGCTGCCTTCACAAAGGGGGGAACAGTACCGCGTTGTGGGTATTCTGGAGCCATATCAGATGCAATGGCGAGCGCTGAACGGTACCAAAACCTTTGTCAATTATCCGCCGCCAACCATTTTGACCATACCGGACAATCAACCCGTCCAATATATTCATCTCTTTTTAGCCGACTCGAGCCTGACAGAACGTTTTGGCGGCTTTTTTGAATACAGCGATATGATCAATAATCCCACGATTGCAAACGGCCATAACACTGTGGATGTGGTTGTAGCCGTATTATTCGTATTGTTTGCCCTTGTCATGATATTTGGCCTTACCAGCATTAGCCGGTTCACCCTGAAGGAGATCAATCGTCACCTCCTGCTTCTCCGGTGTGTCGGGATGACAAGGAAGCAGGCGAAAAAGCTCTTTGCGTCCATAGGGCTGGTCCTTTGGGGGGTAACTTCGGTGATTTCCCTTGTGATCAGCCTGCTTTTTTCAATGCTCTTTCTTCTGCTCCCCAGCGCCTATGCTGTTGATATGGTCTGGTCGCTTTCGTTTTTCAGCCCATTGTTCGTCTTTATTCTTTCGCTCCTGGTCATTATGGCGGCTCTGCTGTTCCCTTTGAACAAAACATTCCGTTCCGCCGTGATTGACACAGGCAAAAAGAGGACTCAAAAGGCCAAAAAGCGAAAAGCAAAACTGGATAATGTTGGGTCTGTTTGGCACCGGGCGACCAAAGCAAATTATTTTGGCCAAAACCTGACCGTTTTCCTGTTGTCGTTTTTGTGTGTCTGCATCGCCGTATTCGGAACCGCCGCCGTAATGGTAATGCCCCGGATCATGCACAGCAGCCTTGTGATGGGCGCTTATCCTGAAAATGAAGATTACCGGATGTTTCTGAGAAGCGGAACATCAGCCAGAGAGAACCTGTATGTAACTCTGCCGCGCAAGATGGGAATCTCTCAAGCTGCACTGGATGAATTGAAAAATACAGATGGCTTACATGTGAACAGCGCCCAAGTGGGCTCAATGTCTATCCCATACTTTTTATTGGACGGCAGTACCAACGCCCACCCCTATCTGCTTTCCCTGCGGGACGAGGGTGAAAGAATGGATCCGAATGAAGTCTCCTCTTCCAACGACAGCCGATACGCCATTTCGGAGGAAACGGCTACGCAGGTGCGGAAGGCTATCGCGGCGACGGGGTGTACGGACAGCTCCGCCATGCTGGTGGAACCTTCCCTTATGAAGACAGATTATGACACGGTTGCCCAGCTGCTGCCGGAAGAAATTGTTTCCCAATTTACGAAAGAAGATTTCGTCTCGGGGAAAATAATCATCGCGCCGGATACTATAGCCAACGTAGGCGATACCTTTCAAATGGTAGTGCCTATATTGCAAAGCGAAAACGATCCGATGAAGTTCGCCGCAAATCAGGTAACGGTGGCGGCCACCTATCATCCCGCAGATTACACGGATCATTTGTACCTCTCCAATGAATGTATGATTCTTTCCGCGGAATATCTTTTGCGTGTCGATCCATCGGCTCGATATGAGCAGGTTTCCATTCAGAACCTCTATAAAGATGACCCGGAAAAGAGGGCGCGGCTTGAGTCGCTGATCGACCAATACGTCGCGGCGGCCGCCAATGTGTCCGTGGACAATCGTATTCAGGAACAAGAACAGTACGATGAAACTGTTCGAAACGGGCAGCTGCTAATCGCGGGAAGCCTTCTGGTCTTTCTGTTGATTCTGGCGTTCGCGATATCCCTTTCCACCTCTGTAAAGCTGCGGTTCAATTTCCAAAGCTATATGCTGCTGCGTGCGATTGGCGCGCAGGACGCGACCATATGGCGGCTGATCCGTTCCGATACGCTTGTACCGCTGATAAACGGATGTCTGGCAGGGATTCCGTTGTCCTTTATCCTCTCCATGCTCATCTTGTCCAGCGCATATTATGTTCCTGTGAATGATGTGTACTATATCATCATCGGGGCGGCCATTGGGATCAGCATTCTAATTTGCTCTGTTTCTTTTATTGCCATCCGGCGCCCTGTGAAAAACATGCTCAAAAAATCTGT
>JAHZIE010000021.1:36653-39536 GCA_019419895.1 Clostridiales bacterium
ATACGGAACACGGAAGCCACCTAGATAAATGATATGTTTTGGGCGAATACATCCTTATATTCAGCATCACAATATAATTTTTTATCCTTGATAAATAGATAAAGGGACGGCTTTTTGTAAGCTGTCCCTTTATCTATTTGAAAATGAAAACGCGGCGATATTTTTCCGATATCTGATCGCCGTTTACCATATATTGTTTTTGTTCGATATTTCATTATTATCACGATATGCTCCTCTTTGTATGCGATAATATTTTTCATCCATTGGAACGGCCTCCTATCTTTTTCCTGTACGGCTTCCTCATCTATTGAATAAAAGGAGAATTTTTATAGAATCGACATTTTCTTTCTCCCCCGTTCCTCCGGGCTTAACTGTGGTTGTTCCACAAAATATAAAACGTGCCGGCGTAGAAAAGCGCCTGCACGTTTTGTTCAAAAGAATTTATTCATCCCAGGTTTTAATTTCAATTGATTCTATGATGACGTCCTTCATAGGGTGATCGTTGGAATTGGTATCGACCTTTGCGATTTCATCAACCACATCCATTCCTTCAAAGACCTGACCAAACACTGTATGTTTTTGATCCAGGTGAGGTGTTCCTCCATTTTCCTCATACGCCTTTATCACTTCATCCGTAAACCCATAGGCTTCCGGCGCCGTCGGCATCGCGTCAATATAAGCCTGTTGAACCGTCTTGGCCTGGACTATGAAAAACTGGCTTCCATTGGTGTCCGTCCCCGCGTTGGCCATAGACAGGGCTCCTCTTAAATTATGCAGAAGTGGAGAAAATTCGTCTTCGAAATCATCCCCCCAGATACTTTCTCCGCCGGTTCCATCGCCATTTGGATCACCGCCCTGGATCATAAATCCATCAATTACCCTGTGAAAGGTCAGTCCGTCATAATAACCCTCCTGGGCATGAGTCACAAAATTCTCCACAGCCTTCGGAGCCTGTTCTGGGAACAGCCGGATAGAGATATCTCCATAATTCGTTTTCATCACCGCAACCGTATCGCCCTTTTGAGGCCCTTCCAGCTGGAAAACACCGCTGGAGGACTGACTGCACCCAAACATGCAGCACATCACTAAAATCGCGGCCGCAAACACAGAAACTAACTTTTTCAAACCATTTCATCCTTTCCATTTATGTAACCATCCCAAGCAAAAGCTGGTATTTTCTTCCGATCGACACCCTATTATTTTTTACGACACAAGTATACTGCCGCCCAAGGCGTCAATTCCAACAATCAGAGGAAAACGTTCCACTTCCAGCCGCTTGACAGATTCACATTCCAAATCATCAAAGGCAATCACCTCGCAGGAACGAATTGCCCTGGCGGCCAATGCCCCGGCGCCGCCTATAGCGCACAGATAAACCGCCCCGTTACGCTTCATAGCGTCAATGACTTCCTGACTGCGTTTCCCTTTTCCTATCATCACCTTAAGTCCCAAATCCAGAAGCGTTGGCGTATATACGTCCATTCTTCCCGATGTGGTTGGGCCGCAGGATCCTATGGGCATCCCTTCCGGCGCAGGCGTAGGACCCGCATAATAAATACTGGCCCCCAGAATCGGAAAGGGAAGTTCTTCTCCCTTTTCCAAAAGCCGCATCATTCTCTTATGGGCGGCATCCCGGGCAGTATATACGGTACCGGTGAGATAAATCATCTCTCCAGCCCTTAATTCGGACGCCTTTTCCACAGCGTCACATGTAAAAAATTCCTTTCTTTCCGTAAGTGATTCCTCCACTGTAAGATAAAGCTTCCCCAGTCCGACATCCCGGCAAAGCTTTATCTTCTTATTTTCCTGCCTCATTTCAGGCCAAACCGCTATATTAATCCTCTTCCAGCGCCTCTTTAGCACGGCGCAGCTTTTCCATATAATTCAAAGCCTCCTTGGAACGCTCCCGTTCCCTGCGGAACATTTCCTTGTCAAAAACAATAGTATCCTCCGGAACCCTTTCCTCCTGTCTGACAGGCTCCTGAACCATATGCTTCGCGAAAAAGCGCGCCTTCGTTCTTCCAAGCTGTTCCAGCACCTGCTCCATGGAAGCATAAAACATTTCCAGCCTATTCTGCTCCTGCGGCGTGTCAGACAGCTTCTCCGTTTCCTCCTTGAGCCTCTTCGCCTGCTGTGTGACCTCATCCACCGCTGAAATGGCGTCCATCGCCTGTGCCTCTGCTTCTTCCACAATCTCCGCCGCCTCAAGCTCCGCAGACATTTTCAGCTCCTCAAGGCTTTCTTTTACCGCATCATACTTCTCGCTTTTCGCCTGTAATCCGCTGATTTGTCCTTTAAGCCGTTTCTGTTCCTCAATATAATCCCAAATTTCCCGGCGGCAGCGGGCGAGCTCCTCCTCCCGTTCCTTTAAAAGCTGCTCCTGATGGCTGACCATAGACTGTTTTTCAAAAACAATCTCTGAAAAATCAAATTCCATCTTTTTCTGTTCTTCTATCTGATGCTGAAGCTTTTCCTCCAACAGATGAATTTTCCCACTGAATTCCTCAACCTGCTGTTCAAGTAAACGCCGGCTTTCCTCCAACGCGGAAACCTTTTTCTTTAATTCCTCTTCCCTTTGGCGGGCGTCCGCCGCCATATCGTCAAAATAACCGATAACCTCATTCTTTTGCAGCCCTCCAAAAAAGGCCGCCTTTGTCTGGCCCTCTGCAGACATATTCTCCCTCCTGTCAAAAAGGTGATGTTTTTATTATAACAGCGGCGCAAAAAATATACAACCGTATTCCACACAAAAAATCAGCCTCACCCTTGTAATTTATCTAAAATGGGGATTTTGGAAAACCGCCATATCATCCATGTCCGGTTTGTGCTATAATAAAACCAGTTTATTTTCCGACAGAAATTTAAGTAAAAAAGGAGTGCTTC
>JAHZIE010000021.1:39546-40118 GCA_019419895.1 Clostridiales bacterium
ATGAGTTTCCAGCAAACCAAGCTTGTCGTCTTCGATCTGGACGGCACCCTTAATCGCACAGATCTTTACGCGGTTGAGGTACACCAACAGGTGCAGAAAAGTCTTGGGCTTCCTGTTCTGGACGCGGCGACAATTATTTCCATGTTCGGAGCCCGCTCATATGACTGCGCCCGTGTTTTGATGCCGGGAGCCAGCGAAGAAGTACAGAAGGAATATTACCGCAGAACCGGTGAGCTGGAACTGGAGCTTATGAAGAAAAAAAGCGGCGCTTACCAGGGGACGGCGGAAATGCTGGATACCCTTCATCAAATGGGATGTACTACCGCCGTCTGTTCCAACGCTTCCTCCCGCTATATCAACGGTGTTCTGGAATGTATCTCGCTCAAGGAAAAGATCGATACCATCCAGCCTTTGGAATATGGTTTAAGCAAGGTGGATACCCTCCGCAAGCTCATAGAGCGCCTCAATCCCAGTATGGCCGTGATGGTCGGGGACCGGATTTTTGACTTGGAAGCGGCGCGGGGCAATCATATCCCCTTTATCGGCTGCTCCTATGGCTATTGTCCCAAAGA
>JAHZIE010000022.1:0-3173 GCA_019419895.1 Clostridiales bacterium
GTCCTTACCCTAAGCCTTTTTCTCCACTGGCTCTGCCTGTGGTTGTCTTTTACAAAAAAAGAAAAAAACGAAGGCTTTCTTATAAAGCTAAAAAATCCCCTGACAGCCCAAGGTTGTCAGGGGATTTTTATCTATCAATACTAAAATTATTTGTAAAGGGGACCGTAGGTCTGGCATGCCTTGAAGTCCGCGGCTTCCAGATTATCGGTACCAAAGGCGGCCCAAGCGTGCGGACGGTAGATATCAGCGTCCGGAACATTGTGCATGGCAACCGGAATACGGAGCATGGAAGCCAAGGTAATCAAATCCTTGCCGACATGTCCATAGACGGTAACGCCATGGTTAGCGCCCCAGTTTGCCATTACACTGTATACATCCTTGAATGCGCCTTCGCCGGTCAAGCGGGGAGCAAACCAGGTGGTCGGCCAGCCTGGATCGGTACGAGCATCCAAAATCTTATGGACATCCTCGTCCAGAACACAGGTGGAACCTTCCGCAATCTGCATCACCGGGCCAATGCCCTCGACGATATTGACGCGCAGCATGGTGACAGGCATCTCCGCCTCAGTCTTAAAGTGGGAGGAGAATCCGCCGCCTCTGAAATACTCATAATTCGCACGGCGCCAGTCGGTAGCTTCCAGGCAGGATTTAATATCATCCTCCGTCATATTCCAGAACTCTTTCATGCAGCCTTCGCCCTTCTCATTCTTGGAAGCGCCTGTACAGTCAAGAGCGGTTGCGCCGGAATTAATCAGATGGATGAAGCCATCCTTCGCAACGCCGGTGGGCTTTTTGCCGCTGACACGCTCGCAGGCCTCTGGGCTCCAGTAGGTCCTGACGTCATGGAAGCAGGGAGCCTTATTGGTAACCAAGTGGCCTAACAGCATGGAGATGCCGTTAAGGGTATCATTTTCTGTCGCAAAGGGAATCGGCTGTCTTGCGCCGTTCCAGTCAAAGGTAGAATTGATGATGGCCTCCATAAAGTCACCGTTGGGCAGCCAGTCGGTCCACATTCTCTGTCCCTGGAAACCACCAGCAATCGCGTTTCTTCCCAACGCCTCTTCATGCCATCCCATCTCATCCAGCTTGGGATTTCCCAGCATGATGTCACGGACAATCAGAGTTGCCTTTACAATAAATTCCCAATCCTTATCGGCAGGAACAACCTTGGATTTGGTGATGATCTCGGGCAACTTCTTGCCTTCATTGAAATCGATGCCTTCCTTACAATTGGCTTTTACCCAGGCAAATGCCTTTTCATATTCATCATGATCATAAATCTCCAAGGTAATACGTCTGAGGATTTCAGTCATATCCACCCATTCCGGACGAAGGCCGAAATATTTCTGGAAAACAGCCGCGTCACAGTAAGCGCCGGCAATACCCATAGCAACGCCTCCAACGTTGACATAGGCCTTGTTTTTCATCATACCTACCGCGATGGCGCACCTTGCAAAGCGAAGAATTTTCTCTTCCACATCTTCTGGCAGATCGGTTGCGGTCGCATCCTGAACATCATGGCCATAGATAGAGAAAGCAGGCAGACCCTTCTGGGCATGAGCAGCCATAACCGCCGCCAGATAAACGGCGCCGGGACGCTCCGTGCCATTGAAGCCCCAAACAGCCTTGATGGTTTTGGGATCCATATCGTAAGTTTCCATACCATAGCACCAGCAGGGGGTAACAGTCAGGGTTGCACAGACGTTTTCTGTGGCAAATTTCGCGGCACAAGCCGCGGCCTCCGCGCCACCGCCAATGGTACTGTCAGCAATCACACACTGAACGGGGGTTCCATCAGGGTATTTCAAATTTTCACTAATGGATTTCGCGGCAGCCTTCGCCATATTCATAGTTTGCTCTTCCAGGCTTTCGCGCACGCCTCCCCAGCGTCCGTCAATGGTAGGACGGATGCCAATCTTTGGATATACCATTTACAATCACTCCTATAAAAAGATTTTTATTGGAAATATCCCGCCCTATCCCTATTTAGAAAAAGGGCGGTGATTCAATAAACTGACTCAGGGCTCCTGCACATACTTGCTGAAAACGCTGTAAGCCTTTTCCCATTTCTCCACATCCTCCGGAGCGTAGTGGAGAATGTCCTGGGATTCCGCTATCAGATTTCTCGCCTCTTCGATGCTTCCAATATCACCGGAGGACATCAGCTGAATAGCGACATTACCCAAAACAGTCGCTTCGATGGGACCCGCTTCTACGTTGCAATTGCAGGAATTGGCTGTCATTTGGGACAGAAGCCTGTCCTTGGTGCCGCCTCCGACCATATGTATCGTATGATATTCCTTACCAGTGCAGGTTTTAATCTGCTCAAAGGCAAACCGGTATTTCATAGCAAGGCTCTCATAAATGCAACGCATAATTTCCCCTACTGTCTGCGGAACATACTGCCCTGTCTTTTGACAGAATTCCTGGACACGCCTGGGAAGATTGCCCTGAGGCACAAATTCCGGAGCGTCCGGATCGATAAAGCATTGGAACGGTTTAGCCGCCAGGGCCTCCTTCTCCAGCTGGGCATAACTGTAGTCCTTGCCCTCCCGCTGCCACTGACGGCGGCTCTCCTGGATCATCCAAAGACCGATAATATTCTTCAGAAAGGTAGTGGTATTTCCATATCCACCCTCGTTGGTCACATTGCATTTTTCAGAATTTTCATCAATAATCGGAGCAGGCAGCTCTGTTCCGAACAAGGACCAGGTGCCGCAGCTGATGAAAATAAAATCCTTTTCCTTTGCAGGAACAGCCGCAACCGCACACTGGGTGTCATGTCCCGCAACGGCAACCACATTGACCTTCGGAACCCCAAGCTCTCCGCAGATATCGTCGCTTAAAGGACCGACCACTGTTCCAGTGGGCACAATATCAGTCAGGATCTGCCCGGGAATATGAAGAGCATCCAGCACTTCCTTGGACCACACGCCTTTTTTGGCGTCCATCATCTGCGCAGTGGTCGCAATGGAATATTCCGTCTTTCTCACTCCGGTCAGCAGGAAATTAAATAAATCAGGCATAAACAGGAGGGTCTTTGCCCGATCAAACAGATAAGGGCGCTGCTTTACAATGGAAAACAGCTGGAATACCGTATTGATCTCCATAAACTGATTGCCGGTAATTTGATAGAACCTTTCCCGCGGAATCGCCTCAAAGCTCTTTTCCAT
>JAHZIE010000022.1:3183-27359 GCA_019419895.1 Clostridiales bacterium
CCAGCCGTTCTGCCGTCCCGGTAATGGACAGGATTTTCAATCAGGTTGCCCTCTTCGTCGATTAGACCAAAATCCACGCCCCAGGTATCAATCCCAATACTGTCAAAGCCGCCGCTGTTCTGGGCCTTGATGATGCCCTGCTTAATCTCATGAAATAGCCGGAGGACATCCCAGTACATTTTTCCATTGACCATAACCGGATCATTGGCGAAACGGTGAATCTCCTCAAGGGAAATGGAGCTGCCGTCGTAGCTTCCTATCATAGCCCGTCCGCTGGACGCGCCGAAGTCAAAGGCCAGCACCCTTTTTTTGTTTTTTTGAGCTTCCATGCCCTTCACCTCTCAACGATTATTCTTTGACTACGCCTTTTTTCAGAAGGATATTCGCATACAACGCGCTTTCCCCAGTCATAATGACCGCATAGGCTTTTTTCGCCCTTTCATAAAAAGCAAACCGTTCGATATTTTCAAACTGATTTGTCACAGGCTCATACTTGTTGACAATTTCATGGTACTTTTCCCAAATCACCGGAACCACGTTATCCCCCTTGACCACCTCCATCAGGGCGACCGGCGCCTCCACATAGGGATCCAGAGGCATCAGCCGCAAAACGGCGTCGAGAATCTCAGGCACCCCATGACCATCGCAGCGCACCAAACGCTGGGCATGGCTGGCTCCCGGGAAATTACCGTCCGCAATGACAATTTCATCGCCATGTCCCATTTCCATTAAAATTTTTAAAAGCTCAGGTGGTAAAATACTTGGAATTCCTTTCAGCATACCATTATCTCCTTAAATGATGTAGTGCAGAAACGCCGCGATCATCCATAAAAAGCAAAAAGCGCTTCTTTTGTCGGCAGGAAGATTTTCTTTTGTCTATATAATAAAAATCCCCCAAAAGTTACATATTAAATATAGCTCTCATGAACAAATTTGTCCATAGCTGGCGTTCAAATTGATAAACTGAAACTATTTGCTCATTTAATCAATCAACATCGCTCAAATTTATTCAGCTTATCTCCTGCCAACCTCGCCGGTTACATAATCCACAACCGTACGGCATTTGGGATAGTTCGGGCAGCCATAATAGCGGTATCCCTTTTTCTCACCGGAAGTGTATACTTGAAGCACCATCAATTCCCCACATCTGGGGCAGCAGGGAATGGTGTGCTCCCCTAATTCCATAACAGCTCCTTCTTCCGCCTGTGGTTCCTCCCGCGTTTCCCAGCTGAAATGGAGAATATCTTCAAAATACACTTCCAAATCCTCAGGAGCATATCCCTTCTGTAGCGGGACATGAACCAAAGGAAGCCCTGCCGCCTCATATACGCCGTCAACAAAAATATCCCGCTCTATCCTGTCCTCCCTCAGATGGCTGGAATCATCAAGCTCCACACCACATAAGGGCTGCATGCTTTCCGCATCACAGAGAAGGAAATCCACATGCTTCCGGTTAATTTTATTGGTAAAAGACAGCCTCCGGCTCTTATCCCCTACCGCAAAGAACAAATCTCCTAAATTCACCTTAGGACAGATGACGATATCGTCCCCAATATAGGAGGAAAGCGTGACATAAAAAGCAAATTCGGCTTCTGTGAGAAAATCATCCCTCATACGGTAAGGATACTCCTCTTCCGCTACATTTTTTTTCTTCCTCCGTCGGAAAGGAAGCAGGAAGATAAAAAAAAGCAGAAGCACCCCGGCTATTAATAACAGCATTTTCGCTCTCCTTTCAATTTTCCCAACTTTTTGCCCGCAGGCCGCATCTAATTTTTTGAAGCTTGTTATTTCCCATTTTCATTTGTTACGCTGTATACTATACACTATTTTTTTTCAAAATAAAAGCAGGAAGGTTTGCGTTTTTATTTTCGTAAGCCTGTCCAAACTTAACCGCGGAATTGATACGCAAAATATCCTTACAAGCCCGCTCTCTTGGATATATTTAGTTGAAATGTGTAAAACAGATGTTGTATAATAAAAAATATCTGAGCAAAAATGGAGGGTTTTCATGGTTTTCAGCAGTCTGAATTTTTTGTTTCTCTTTCTCCCCATTGTGTTGGTGCTTTATTTTCTCTCACCGAGAAAAATAAAAAACGCCATCTTATTGGTGGCCAGCTTAATTTTCTACGCCTGGGGTGAGCCGGTCTATGTAGTGCTGATGCTTTTTTCCATCCTTATCAACTTTCTTTCCAGTATTTGGATTGACAAATATCAGGATACAAAAAAGGCAAAGGTCATTCTCATTATTTCTGTTATCATTAATCTTGCCTTGCTGGGCTTTTTCAAGTACAGCGACTTTCTCATACAGAATATCAACAACCTCTTCGGACTTTCCATTCCATTATTAAACCTTCCATTGCCCATCGGCATTTCTTTCTATACTTTTCAAACAATGTCCTACACCATTGACGTCTACCGCAGGGATGCCAAGGTGCAGAAAAATATCGTCTCCTTCGGTGCCTATGTCGCCCTGTTCCCCCAGCTGATTGCAGGACCGATCGTCCGGTATGTCACCATTGCTGACCAGCTGGACGGAAGGAAAGAAACGCCGGATCTTTTTGCCGACGGTATTAAGCGCTTTGTCACTGGACTTGGGAAAAAAGTGCTTCTCGCCAACAACATCGGCCTTGTCTGGACGCAGATCCAAGGATTGGACATGGGCGAGATGTCTGTTTTGGGAGCCTGGCTTGGGATCATCGCCTTTACTTTCCAGATCTATTTTGATTTTTCCGCTTATTCCGATATGGCCATTGGTCTGGGGAAAATGTTTGGCTTTGAATTTCTTGAGAACTTCAACTACCCGTACATTTCCAAAAGCATTACTGAATTTTGGCGGCGCTGGCATATCTCTCTAGGCACCTGGTTTCGGGAATATGTCTATATCCCCCTTGGGGGCAACCGCAACGGCCTCGCCAAACAGCTCAGAAACATTGCCATTGTCTGGATTCTGACGGGAGTCTGGCACGGTGCCAGCTGGAATTTTGTCGCCTGGGGTGCTTATTACTGCGTCCTTCTCCTCCTAGAAAAGCTCTTTCTCCTCAAAGTCCTTGACCGAATCCCCACCTTCTTCTCCCACCTGTACACCCTTTTATGTGTCGTCATCGGCTGGGTACTTTTTGCCTTCGATTCCATCGGACAGGGGTGGCAGTATCTTACTTACATGTTTGGCGGCGGCGGGGTTCCCTTGTTCAACGATCGTTCTATTTATATGATCCTGTCCAATATGGTTATGCTGATCATTTTGATATTCGCGTCCACTCCCCTGCCCTCCAAAATTGCAAACAAAGCAATGGCAGCCGTTCAGGCGCGCCCTGCTATTGCCACTGTAGTGCAAAATGTCGTTTTTGTAGGGATTTTTCTGATTTCTGTGGCCTATCTGGTCGACAGTACCTACAATCCGTTCCTGTATTTCAGATTTTAGGAGGATGGACAAATGAAAAATAAAATTACCGTCGTGATTTTCTGCCTGGTTCTTGGATTTTTATCCGTCCTCAACCTGATTATGCCCAAACGGGAATACTCTGAGAATGAAAACCGTTATCTTTCCCAAATGCCGGAGTTTTCCTTATCCTCCCTTTTTGCCGAGGAGGATAAGGATAAATTCACCACAAAATTTGAAAGCTTCATCACGGATCAGTTTGTCTACCGCGACGGCTGGGTGGGAATGAAAACCGAAGCAGAAAAGCTTCTGCAAAAACGTGATTCCGGAGGCGTGTATTTTGCCGAGGACGATTACCTCATCGAAATGTTCGACACTGTCGACAACAAGCAATATGAAAAAAACATCGCCTTTCTCAAGGAATTTTCTGAAAAAATGAAAAGCGAGCAGGGACTGGATGTTCACACCATGCTGGTTCCCACTGCCAGCTATACCTTAAGCGACAAGCTTCCATCCCATGCTCCGGAAGTCAGCCAGGACGAGCTGCTGGATTACGCTATGGAACAGCTTCCCAACTTTGTGGATGTCCGTGACACCTTGAAAAATCATAAGGACGAATATATCTATTACCGCACCGACCATCACTGGACCTCTCTCGGTGTATATTATGTCTATCAGCAGTGGTGCCAGATCGCTGGACTGTCTCAAACCGCCCTGGAATCTTACAGTCAGGAAGTGCTTTCCTCTGCCTTCTATGGCACTACCTATTCCAAGGCCTGCCTCTATACCACTCCCCCAGATACCATTCTCGCCTTTCATCCTGCTCAGGAATCGGATGTGAACGTCACCTATCAGTCAGGAGACAAAATCACTCAAACAGATATCCTTTATGAAACCTCCTATCTTGCGACCAAAGACAAATATTCTGTTTTTCTCAACGGCAACCAACCGGTAACAAAAATTGCCACCGGCAACCATAACGGACGGCGCCTTCTCCTGATTAAGGATTCTTACGCCAACGCCTTCGCCCCCTTTGCCGCTGAGGATTATGAGGAGGTTTATCTAATCGATCTGAGGTATATGAAGGACAGCCTGTCCCAATTTATCCAGGAAAACGGGATTAACGAAATTCTTGTCCTTTATAACCTAAAAGGCTTTTCCTCTGACAATAACCTCTATTTAATTACCAAATAGTCTAGATCTATGCGGCGGTTCTCGGGATTATCATATGGTAAGAGGCAGCCCCCTTTTTCCTGGAGCTTTTCCCTCATTCCAGCCTTCCCGCCGCTCTTTTGCAACTTTTTCTTTTCCAAAAGCACTTTTACAGGCTCATGGTGAGTGATAGCATTTTCACCTCGCTTCTTCCGTGGCGTACATCAAAAATACACCGGCTGCCGCGGTACAAAGCCCAGAAAGAAGCTGGAAAAGAAAAAACTCCTTTTTCATTGTCTTTTGGAGAGACGGCCTGCATATTTCTGCATTTTCTGACAGCCCATTTCTCTTACTTTCTATTTCTGATTCTAATTTCCCTGGTTCTATTTTGTCATGCGACATGTCCAATAAAATGGACTCTATGTATTCCCTTACTTTTGTAATCTGGATGGTGACAATTATGGATTTTGGACCTTCTTATTTCATTGTGCTGCGTATTGACGGTGATTACGCCATTCTTCTTTCTGAGGAACAGAAGGTGGAACACCAGGTGGCCCGCGCCCTTCTTCCCGGGGAAATTGAAGAAGGAACACGCCTGAAACGGGAACTCTTTTCTTACAGCATCGTATAAATTTATTGGTAAAAAATAAATCCCCCTTCTCATGACGGAAACAGTTTTTCCTTTCGAGCTTTCCGTTTTCCCTTAAAGATAAAGTGCCGTAAATTTCATTTTCAGCAAAAAGCGTCTCTAATATTTGTATCTTGTGGAATCCCACTTTTTTCATGCGGTTGTCTTTTTATGGCTCCTTTCCCGTGACATTTTCCAATACCACAGATAAAAAGGTTCTGCTCCGCACTGGAGATTATTTTGCCTTTTTAAACATATGTATCAGGGGCTTTTCTCAAAAATTTTTTCCGACTTTTATCAGGCGAAGGGATTCCAATTATTCTCTGCGGGGCATTATCAGTTTAATTTTCCGAAAATTTTTCCATGGAAATCATTCAAGGATAATAAAAAAGCCCCTCAGGAAATCATTCCGAGGGGTTATTTTCGTTTCATGTCTTAATGCCTACGCCGGATTTTTCTTATATAATTGCCCTGGCTGATCCCATCATCCGGCTGCCAAGTGTTCCGCGAGAATCTTAATCCCAATCAGCAGGAGAACAATTCCGCCCAAAATTTCCGCTTTATTTTTTAATACTTCTCCAAATTTTTTTCCAATGTAAACGCCGCAAAAGCTGATAATGAGAGTGATGATTCCGATGGCACCTACAGAAACCGCCATCAGTCCCCATGTGGAAGCTCCCACAGCCGAAGGCAAGATAATTCCCGTCGCAAGAGCGTCGATACTGGTGGCTACGGCCAGTAGAAAGAGAGTTTTAGTGGATACAAACCGCTCTTTCTCTTCCGTTTCCGTCTCTTCTTTATGAGATTTTACGGCTTCCCATATCATTTTTCCTCCAATGAATCCCAGCAAAATAAAGGCGATCCAATGATCAACACTGGAAATCACCTTCGCGAAAGCGTTTCCGGCAATCCAGCCGATAGTTGGCATAACCGCCTGAAATACCCCAAAAAACAAAGCCATTTTCAGCGCATCCCACACGCCTGCCCGTCGGAAGGCCGCGCCATTGGAAATTGACACCGCAAAAGCATCCATCGCCAGCCCCACGGAAATTCCAAGCAAAGCAATGATATCCATTTCATCATTCCTCCATCAAAAGCTAATCCTGATCAGTTTTCCATCTTTCCAGATCTGTGTCTCTTTGCTTCCTGCCGTTTTTCTCTTCAATCTTATCAAATCACAAGAAAAAACTTTTTCCAAGAAACGTTGTCTATCTGCCAATCTGACCGGATTCGCAGCAAAACAGTTTTTTTATTATAACTTATATTACGCCCAAATTTATGAATAAATTATGAATTCATCAAAGGGAGTTTATATGGATACAACTCTATTTGAAAAAATCTGCCGGGATAATCTTTCCGCTCAACCGCCCAAAGGAATTGGAACACTGGGCGAGAAAAGGCTTCACGCCATATTGAAAAGCTATATTTCCCCCTTTCCAGACACACATGAAATAAAAATCGGCGGTTATGTAGCCGACATCGCGGCGGAGGAGGGGCTCTTTGAGATTCAGACCAGCCAGTTTGACAGGCTTCGGAAAAAGCTCGCCGTCTTTCTCCCTCTATGCTCCGTCACCGTCGTTTATCCCATCGCAAAAATAAAATGGCTCCTATGGATCGATCAGGAAACAGGGGAGGTCTCCAAACGGCGGCGTTCCCCAAAGACCGGTACCGTATTTGACGCCTTTCGCGAGCTTTATAAAATCAAACCTCTGCTGCTTCACCCAAACCTTTCCTTCCGTTTTTTGCTTCTGGAAATCGAAGAATATCGAAATCTGAACGGCTGGGATGAAAAAAAGAAAAAGGGTTCATCCCGTGAGGAACGGATTCCCATTTCTCTTTTGGATGAATTTTCT
This sequence comes from Clostridiales bacterium, assembly GCA_019419895.1. Lineage (GTDB taxonomy): Bacteria > Bacillota > Clostridia > Oscillospirales > Acutalibacteraceae > JAHZIE01. Next base: position 10,196 of record JAHZIE010000022.1, read on the forward strand.
CTCCGTGGCATCAAAGATTTTGCCGCCCTGCTTCCCCCCTCGCTGCCCGACAAATTCACCTCAGCGGATTTAAGTAAATCAGCGGGTATCACCTTATCCTCCGCCCAGATTACACTGAATGTACTTTCCTCTATGGAAGCCGTCCGCCGCTCTGGTAAACAGGGCCGTTCTATTCTCTATGAGCAAATTACCGATCGGAATTAACCTCCGTATACCCTTGGACACCTTTTCCTTCCCAGATCTGGCATTTCCTTTGCCTTAATTCCAAAAAGCATAAGTTTCATCCCTTTACAGAGCATCCTCAGACCTTATTTTTACAAATGATTTCCCTTTCTTTGGATATACTAAATTGTAGCTTTCAACGCCTCAGTGTTGCTTTTAGAAATAGAAAGGGGACTTTTGCCATGACGGAAATAAAAAACACTTATGAAAAAATACCGGCTGCCTTTTCTCCAAAGGATAAAAAAGCACTTCAGAAGGAACTTGCCAAGCTCCAGCTTTCCATTTTCCGAGCCAAACGCCCTGTGATCATCCTTTTGGAAGGCTTTCAAGGAAGCGCTCCATCCCGATGCATTTCTGAAATGATAGAATCCCTGGATCCGCGTTTTTTTCAGGTTGTTTCTCCTTTTATTCTCTCCCCCTGTGACAATTCCAAACCGTTTTTGTGGCCGTATCTCCAAGCGATTCCCCCTGCCGGAAAAATGCTCTTTTTGGATACCGGCTGGATAGAGGCCACCGTTTTTTCTCTTGCCGAGGGCCGAATTTCCTTAGAGGAAAAAGAACGACGCATCCGCCATATCAATAACTTTGAAAGGCTTCTGGTCGATCGCGGTTATCTTCTGTTAAAAATATTCCTCTCTTTCACCGGAGAAGAGCAAAAAAAGAAGCTGAGAGACAACAGCCGTCAGATAAGCGCGCCTCCCTATTTTGTCCTTAATAATGCTTCATGGCAGCAAGGGCACTATCGCGCTTTTTCTGATCTTTTTGACGAGCTTTTGGATAAGACCAGCATATGGGCACCCTGGCACATCATTCCTGCCGCAAATCAAAAAGAGGCGGGATATTCCTGTCTTTCCCTTCTTTGCAGCACCCTTTCCTCTCATTTAGACATTCCCGAGAAGAATAGCTCCCCATCTCTCCCCGTCAAAGAACCGCTCCCCGAGTTTCCCCAATTGGCAGAGAAAACGTTTCCATTCATGCAGGATCAAAAAGAATACAAAGCCATCCTCAAGGAGCTGCAAAAAAGGCTTCAAGCTCTTCAACCGTTTCTTTGGAAAAAAAGAGTACCTGTCATTATCGCATTTGAGGGCTGGGATGCCGCCGGAAAAGGGGGAACCATCCGCAGGATATCCTCTGCGCTAGATCCCAGAGGATATGAGGTATATCCAATCTCAGGCCCGGAAAAATTTGAAAAGGAGAGAATCTATTTATGGAGGTTTTGGACAAAGCTGCCTCCGGCCGGACATATCGCTATTTTTGACCGCAGCTGGTACGGCAGGGTTTTGGTAGAACGGGTGGAGGAGCTCTGTTCGCCGGAAGAATGGAAAGCCGCCTACAGGGAAATCAATGAATTCGAACAAATGCTTTGGGAAAACGGCGCAATCCTTTTGAAATTCTGGCTTCAGATAGATAAAAAAACGCAGCTTCTTCGATTTGAAGAGCGTCAGCAAACACCGGAAAAACAATGGAAAATAACACCAGAAGACTGGCGCAATCGGGAAAAGTGGGAGTTGTATGAACAGGCTGCCAACGATATGTTCAAAAACACCCACACTTCCTGGGCGCCGTGGCACGTTATTCCGTCCGTGGATAAAAAACACGCTAGGCTGGAAACACTGCGGATAATTATTGAAACGGTAGAGGAAAGGCTCTCTCTTGGAGAAGCCCGCCTTTCCCTACGGCAGGAAAGCGACAGCCGCAGGCTCCAATAATTCAAAGGCAACCATAAAAAGGCAATAAAAATCCGGAGCCCTAAAAGGCTCCGGAATCATATCTCCAGCAGAAATCAAATCGGTGGTTAAGAGGTGAAAACGCAGACAGCTTTTATGCAAATTCTTAGCACCGGCTTGGAAGGAAGCTTTCATCCCCGATTATTTTGATTCCCCTGTATCTCCATATAGATTAAACCGGAACAATCTGGTTTCATCCTCAGGATTCTCACAGACGATATATGCCTCGGCGATTTTTCCGCCTTCAATCAGCTGGGTCAGGCCAACCAGCTGGCAAAGCTTACTTTTCAGATTCAGATGATCCCCCTCACGGGTTACCAAGTAAACATTTCCAACACATTTGTCAAGAACACTCAAAAAAGCAGGAACATCGATATTATGGAGTTCAATCATTGGTGACATATTCTAATCAATCCTTTCATAATAGCCTTTGATGCGCCGTCTGTAATCTTGTGACTTTTACATCATTTCTTTTTCACCAATTTTATTATATCAACCACTCGGATATTTGTCAATGAAAATGAGAATTATTTTTTGTAGAATTAGTACATTATTTTATTATTTTTATATTTAATAAATACAAATTTTATCAACTGTTTTTTCTCATCCCCCTATTCCTTTCTATTTTATTTCCGGATAAAACCGTCTATTGCATTCCAAAGGAAATTTCACATTTTTCTAAAAAAATATCAGGAAACAATTGCAAATTCTTTGTGTTTTATGGTATCCTATTACTATTGTAATTTTAAAAACCTTTTTCTAAAAATTTTCTTTTTTCTGTTTCTCGCTAAAAATATAAAAGAAATCACTGATTTCACTACATAAAAGGTTGTGATGCTTTTTGAATACATCCCGTACAAAAATGCTCTGCAAAGCCGCAACAATCATTACCACCGTCGTGTTCATCATTGGGATTGCGGCCTATCTTACCATTCCCTTCTGGGTAGAAGGATATATCCGCTGGCGGAATGTTACCTCACCAGATTATTATACTATTATTCTGTGCACCCTGTATCCTTCGGGTCTGGGCTGTCTCATTCTTCTTTACTGTGTTCTGCGCCTTTTGAGAAACATCAACCACAACCGGGCTTTTGTCCTGCAAAATGTCAAACTGCTCAAAATTATTTCCCTGTGCTGCCTAATCATTGCTCTTATTTTCTTCTGCTCGGTATTTTTTATTGATTCCATCTTTTCTTTTATTATCGTTCTGGCTTTCGCCATGGCGGCTCTCTTATTTTATGTCATTGGGGAGTCGTTCCGCGTGGCGACAAAATATAAGGAAGAAAACGACCTGACCATTTGATTTAAACGTTATTGGAGGCGGGATTTGTGCCGATTCTTGTTAATCTGGATGTCATGATGTCAAAACGCAGGGTAGGAGTGTCTGAATTGGCCGGAAAAATAGGGATTTCCCTTCCTAACCTCTCAATATTAAAAAATAACAAGGCGCGGGCGATCCGTTTTTCCACTCTGGACGCCATCTGCCGCGAGCTTAACTGTCAGCCGGGAGATATTTTGGAATATGTGGATAAGGATTCTCCCGAGGCAAAATTTGCCAACCGGATTTATTTGGAAGAAAACGAAAAAGAGGATTAAAACTTTTCGTTTTAATCCTCTTTTATTTTTCCGTCATGAATTTGGATTTTTCTTTTTGCCATATCCGCAATCCTGCTGTCATGGGTAATTAAAATGATGGTGTTTCCCTCGCTGTTGAGTTCATTTAAAATATCCATGACATCACGCCCCGATTTGGAATCCAAGTTTCCCGTCGGCTCATCCGCCAAAATCAGAGAAGGATTTGCGGCAACCGCCCGGGCAATCGCGACCCTTTGTTGCTGTCCGCCGGACATCTGGCTGGGCCTGTGAAACATCCGGTTTCCCAACCCTACCTTGTCTAAGGAAGCGACTGCAATCCTTTTTCGCTCCTTCCCCGGCACTCCTCTGTACATCAGCGGAAGCTCCACATTTTCCACCGCGTTCAGGCTGGGAATGAGATTAAACCCCTGAAATATGAAGCCGATGGTATGATTTCTCAAAACAGAAAGCTTCCTGTCGGAAAAGGTGGAAACATCTTCCCCCTCCAGCAGATATTGGCCGCTCGTGGGGACGTCCAGGCATCCAATGGTATTCATCAGAGTAGATTTTCCGGAACCGGACTGCCCTACAACCGCTACATACTCCCCCTTCTCTATGGAAAGGCTGATATGATCAAGGGCATAAACCTCGTTTCGCCCATTTTGGTTGTAAATTTTACAAACATCCTTTAATTCAATCAGCGCCATGAAAGCTCCCCTTTTCTGCAAAACGGCGGTAATAACCATAGTATCCCCTTTTCTGCAGAAAATAGTCCATTTGAAATCGTTTTTTCTTTTTCAAAGCTTTGGTCTGTATTTAAAAATGAAAACGCAGATTTTTGAGTTTGATACCAGTTTCAGGCTGGGCTGGCAGGAAGCTGTACGGCACAGCCGCCGCATACATCATAAGGTATTTTTACCTTTTGATATTTTATACTTCTATTTTGGTAGAAATGGAGGACTCTTATGGATATTGCAATTGACCTGACCAATATCATACTGGAGACGCCCCGGCTGTATCTTCGCTGCTGGCGTCAGGAGGATTTGGAAGATTTTTATGCATACGCTTCCGTCCCCGGGGTGGGCGAGATGGCCGGCTGGAAACACCATGCTTCCATGGAGGAATCAAAAAGGATTCTCGATTCCTTTATCAGCGAAAAAAATATATTTGCTTTGGTATGGAAGCCAACTGGCAAAGTGATTGGATCCCTCGGGCTTCACCCTTCCTGGGCATCCAGCGAACCGGAATATCAGAAATACGCCGTTAAGGAGATTGGCTATGTCCTGTCAAAGGATTACTGGGGACAGGGCATTATGCCGGAGGCGGTCACAGCGGTGATCCGTTTTTGCTTTGAAAAGCTTTCTCTCGCCGCTCTGACCGTCGGGCATTTTGAGGAAAACCTCCAATCCCGCAGGGTGATCGAAAAATGCGGATTCCGCTTTGTAAAAAATTCAGTTTACGGAGCAAAAGACTTGGGGAAATCGTTTCCCAACCGGGACTATATCCTGCTGAATCCGGAAAAACAACACTGATTTCGCTGAAATCTATATGAATCGTCATAAAAAAGAAGCATTCCCGGAAATATGAAATATGGCTGCTTTTCCACGAATTTCTATCAACGGCTTTCAGCAGATACGGGGAAGCTGTGCTCCAGCAAGCTTTCCCAACAGTCTGCTCCCTCCCAGGCGGGTTTTTAGCACAACCTTTCCCGGCCGTGACTGGGTGACATATCCAATACAGGCCGCCCGTTCTCCGCCGGGCTCTCTCTGCATTGCCTCCAGCACAGCTTCCGTCCTCTCCGGGGCGGCAATGGCCAGCATTCTTCCCTCGCAGGCACTGTATAGAGGATCCAAGCCTAAAAGCTCACAAGCCGCTTCCACCGGGAGATCCACTGGAATTTTGTCCTCCTCCAATTCAACTGTCAGCTCCGTCTTTTCTACAAATTCATTCAGCGTGGTCGCTACACCGCCACGGGTTGGATCGCGCATGATACGTATTTCTCCTGCCTGTGTCACCTTACCGCTCAGTTTGTGAAGGGGTCGGCGATCGGGCCGCCGGGTTCCCTCGCAGGGCGGCTCCCCCCTCGCCATCATTACCGCCGCTCCATGGCATCCAATACTGCCGCTGACGAGTACGGCATCCCCAGGACGTATGGCCTGTTTTCCCAAGCCTTGGGCCCGCAAAAAACCAATGCCGGACGTGTTGATATAAATCCCGTCTCCCTTTCCCCGTTCCACCACCTTGGTATCTCCGGTTACAATCTCAACCCCCGCTTCTCTGGCTGTTTCCGCGATGGAAGCCACCACCTCCCGCAGGGCGCTTTCGGGAAATCCTTCTTCCAAAATAAAGGACAGGCTCAGATAGCGCGGCCGCCCGCCCGCCATACAGATATCGTTAACTGTGCCGCATACGGCCAGCTTGCCGATATTTCCTCCTGGAAAACACCATGGTGAGACCACAAAGCTGTCGGTGGAAAAAACAAGGCGTTCCTCCCCCATATTATCCAGCAGAGCGCCATCTCCCAGATCTTCCAGAGCGGGATTTTGAAAGGCGGGAAGCAGCATCTGTTCTATCAGCTGCGATGTACGGATCCCGCCGCTGCCATGATCCAATGTAATGATCTTCTCCAAAAACAGCATCTCCTTTCAATATACTCAGGCCTGATACCGGTAATAGGCCGCGCACGCCCCTTCTCCCGACACCATGCAGGGACCGACAGGATCTTGCGGTGTGCATGACGTGCCAAAAAGGGAGCATTCCCTGGGTGAAATTCTGCCCCGAATGACATCTCCGCACCTGCATCCGGACGGTTCAGCCCACGACTCCGGTAAAAAATCATATCGTACCGACGCGTCCCAAAAGGAAAATTCCTCTCTGATCGCATATCCGCTTTCGGGAATATATCCAATCCCCCGCCACGCAGCTTCACAGGGCAGGAATACCCGGTTGACCGCTTCCATGGCGGCATGGTTCCCCTCCGTTCGCACCAGCCTTGTATATTCATTTTCCAAAGCGGGTTTCCCTGCCTCCAACATCTGAAGCAAACGGTAAACTGAAAACAGGATATCCCCCGGCTCAAATCCGCTTATTACCGCCGGAAGGCCGTATTCCCGGGGCAGAAAGGTGAATGCCTGCGCCCCGGTCACTACCGCCACATGTCCCGGACAAATCATGCCGTTCACGGCAAAATCCGGCGCGGCAATCAGGGCGCGCAGGGCCGGTTCCGTCTTTTTCAAAAGGCTCAGGACAGAGAAGTTCTTCACCTTTCTCTCCCTCGCTTCCATAAGGCACGCCGCTGTCCCCGGCGCCGTCGTTTCAAATCCCACTCCTAGGAAAACAACCTCTTTATCCGGATTGGAAACCGCCAGCTCCACAGCCTCCACAGGGGAATAAACTGTAAAAATCTTTGCCCCCAGCGCCTTTCTTCTCAAAAGGGTGTCTCCCCTGCTCGAACCCGGCACCCGGAGAAGATCCCCATAGCTTGCCAGAAGAAGTCCATGCCTGGATGAGAGTCTTAAAATCCCATCAATATCTCCGGCAGAGGTCACACAGACCGGGCACCCGGGGCCGGAAATCAACCGGACGGAGGCTGGCAGAAGGCTGCGCAGTCCCCCTTTGGCAATGGCCATGGTATGCGTGCCGCAAATCTCCATCAGCCGCACAGGCCCGATCCGTTCTGCCAGCCGTTCTATTTCCGCAAGCAGCCGCGGGGTTCCTTCCGGATTTTGAAAGGCATGTTCATACAGCATCGGCCGCCTCCTGAATACATTCCAGATTTTCCTTTGCCTCCTGCTCCGTCATCTTTTGAATGGCAAAGCCGGCATGCACCATAACATAATTCCCTACCGCCGCGTCAGGGATAAAATCAATACGGATTTTTTGGGAAAGTCCCCCTGCCTCTCCAATCGCGGATTTTCCCTCAATCCTGGTTATCTTCAGCGGAACAGCCAAACACATGATTCTCTCTTCTCCTTTGCGCAATTGCCAGCTGGCCAAGGCAGACGCCCTCGTCGTTGGCGGAAACATTTTTATGGGTAAACACCTGAAATCCGCCCTCCCGCAGGAGCCGGACCAGCTTTGAAAGCAGATAATAATTTTGAAATACTCCGCCGGAAAGCGCCACTGGCATTCTGTTGGGATTCAGCGCAACGCACTGTTCCAGGGCCATACGGCAGAGGGCGTCCATAAATCCCCCGGCGATAGCCGCCGCCGGGATCTGGTGATCCAAATCCTCCTCAATGCCGCGAATCATAGGACGATAGTCAAACCAACGGATCCCTTCTTCTACATAAAACGCGAGGGGATACCGGCGCTCTTCCGTCCCTGGCTGAACCATTGCCTCCAGAAGCGCTGCGCCCTGCCCCTCATAGGAAACCTCTCCCCTGCCGGACAGGACGGCATAAACACCATCGAACAGTCTTCCCACGCTGCTGGCCCGGACACAGTGAAAGCCCGTCCGCAGCATGGTAGAAACCGCCTCCCTTTGACTAAGGGGAGCTCTGTCCAAAGGCAGCCCGGCGTCCAGCAGCAGGGCGGCGGCAATCCGACAGGGCTCCTTCACCGCCCTGTCTCCTCCGGCCAGGGAAATAGGACGGATGCTTCCCACCCGGCGGAAGCTGGAAAAATCCCCTTCTAAAAATTCCCCGCCCCAGACCGTCCGGTCCGTTCCCAGGCCGGTACCGTCCCAGATAATTCCAAAAGTCCGGCTGTCCAGCCCGTTGTCGGCCATACAGGACGCCATGTGCGCCCAATGGTGCTGTACCTGAAGCAGCGGCAGACCTTTTTCTCTGGACCATTCTTTCGCCAGCCGGGTAGATTCATAATCCGGATGTTCATCACACACCAGGAAACAGGGCTCCATATGAAGAAGCCGCCGGTACCCTTTCATAGCGGACTGGTAATGATCCAGCGTTTCCAGATTTTTCAGATCTCCGATATGAGGGCTGGGAAAGGCATAGAAGCCCCTTCCAAAGGCAAAGGACGCCTTCTGTTCAGCGCCAAAAGCCAAAAGCCCTGTCATATCCTTCGAAAGAGGAACAGGCCCCGGAGCATATCCCCGGCTTCTGCGAAAAAAATAAGGACGCCCCTCCCATTCCATCACCAGAGAGTCATCACACCGGTTCTCAATGGGGCGATCATGCAGCAGGAACCCGTCGGCAATGCCATGCAGAGCTCCGACCGCTTCCTCATTTTCAAGAAGCACCGGATTGCCCGGCAGGTTGGCGCTGGTCATCACCAGACAGTCCGGCCCGTCAAAGACACCGTCTAACAGCAGGACATGGAGGGGAGTGTAGGGCAGCATGATTCCAATTCGGTTGGTGCCGCTCAACCAGAACCAACCGCCCTGTTTCTTTTTTTCCAACAGGCCGGTGGGACGGCATGGGCTTTCCAGCAGCTCTTTTTCCCCCAGAGAAACGCGGCAGAATTCCTCCGCCGTCTCTAAAGAACGGCACATCACAGCCAGCGGCTTTTCTTCCCTAGCCTTACAGATGCGCAGCCGCTCTACCACCTTCTCATCCCGGCCGTTACAGGCCAGATGGATGCCTCCGGTTCCTTTGACCGCCACGATTTTCCCTTCCGACAACATCCTCTGGGCGAGAAAAAAGGGATCTCCCTCCACTTTTTTCCCCTCCCCGTCCAAATAAAAGGCTCGGGGCCCGCATTCAGGGCAGCAATCCGGCTGGGCGTGATAGCGCCGGGTAGCTGGCTCCTTATATTCCGCCTCACATTCCCCGCACATTGGAAAAGCCTTCATGACCGTATTTTCCCTGTCATAGGGCAGTGCATGGAGGATGGTATATCTCGGCCCGCAGTTTGTGCAGTTAATAAAAGGATAGCGGTATCTGCGATCATGGGGATCCGTCAGTTCCCTCAGGCAGTCATCACAAATAGAAATATCCGTCGAAACAAAGGTTTCCCCCCTGCCTTCAGAATCGCTGGGCAAAATGTCAAACCTCTGTTCCTGTGGAATCACATCCAAAGAGGCCGCCACGATTTTTTCCAGCACCGCCAGAGGAGGGGGATTTGTGGAAAACTGATTTCGAAAGGCATCGACATCCTCTTCTCTCCCCTGTACCTCCAGCTCGATCCCCGACTGGGTATTACGCACCCATCCGGTCAATCTATTCCTTTCCGCCAGCCGGTGAAGATAGGGACGGAAGCCCACCCCCTGCACAACACCGCCAATTTCAAAATGAACCCGTTTTCTATTCATGCAAGAGCCGCCCGGATTCTTTCTTCCAAATGAGCGGCCATCCCGTCCATTCCCTCGCCGGAGCGGCTGCTGATACAAAAAAGCGGCGCCGACGGATTCACTCCCCGATAGTCTTTTTCCACCCGCCCAGTATCAAAATCAAAATAGGGAAGCATATCGTATTTATTAATCACCAGGCAGTCTGTATCAGTGAACATGAGAGGATATTTTGCCACTTTGTCATCCCCTTCCGGCACGCTCAAAATGGTAATGCGGAAATTCTCCCCAATATCAAACTCTGCCGGACAGACCAGATTTCCTATATTCTCCACAAACAGCACATCCACATTCTCCAGATTGAACTGGGGAAGGATTTGCTGAATGCTCATTGCCTCAATATGGCAAGCGCCGTCAGTATTCAGCTGCACGGCGGGAATCCCCAGGGCGGCAATCTTCTCCGCGTCAATCTGCCCGGTGATATCCCCCTCAATGACGCCGATTTTCCATATTTTTCTCAGACGTTCGATTAAAGCAGTAATAAAGCTTGTCTTCCCCGCGCCCGGGCTTCCCATCACATTGATCAGGCACACCTTATGTTCCGAAAGGCTTTTTCTCACCTGCTCGCTTACATCCTGATTCCATTCCATTACCTGATGCATCACCTTAATTTCCATCATTAACCAGACCTTTCAATTTTACAATTCATCTACTTCTATGCTTTCCACCAAGAATTCCTTTCCCGAAAGCGTTTTCAGCCGGATACTGCCGCAAAAGGGGCAGGCAATATGTTCCCTGGTAATTTCACTTTCCCTGCCGCAGTCCCGGCAGAGCACCCTGAGAGGAACCGTCCGCGCTTCCACAACGGCCCCTTGCGCCGCAGTCCCCTCGGCCAGGACATCCAGGTACATTTGTACGCATTCGGGCACAATGCCGGAAAAAGGCCCCATACACAGCCTGATGGCACGGATGCGGGAAGCTCCCTGCTCCTTTGCCGCTTTCAGGGAAATTTCCAAGATGCTCTGGGTGACAGCCAATTCATGCATATGAGGTCTCCCTTTGGAATGTAATTTGTCTTTATTGTAACACCAAACGAAAAAAAAAGCCATAGCTCCACGGGATTAGTAAAATATATAACAAAATTGTGAACGTTCTCTTGTAAAAGTCGGAAAACCGGCCTATAATGTATGCTGGGTTTTGTTAAAAAAATGTGAAGGAGAATTCAGTATGGGGTTGGTTCCAATCATGATAGCCGTCCCGATCTTGGTGGCGGCTATCATTCCTTTTGTCAAATCGGACCGTGCGCGCGGCGCGATTGTTTATGCCGGCGCTGGGGGCGTGATGGCCCTGGCCGCTGGATTTCTGATTGTCTGGCTGTGCCATGGATCGCCTACGTTAACACTGTTCCAGCACACTCCCCTGGTGGATCATCTGATGATGGCCGGGGAAATTCTTTTGATGCTGCTGATTGTTGTTCTCTGCGCCATTCACCGGAAATATGGGATTATTTTACTTTCTGTAGCTCAGACCGGACTTCAAATCTGGGTGGAAACCTCCGCCGATTTTACTGAAAAGGTACATATGCAGGTAGACAGTCTTGCCATGCTGATGTGCATTATTGTCGCCTTTGTCGGCGGCCTTATCTGCATTTACGCGGTCGGTTATATGCGGGTTTATCACACGCATCACACAGAATACAGGGATCGCAGCGGCTTCTTTTTTTCCATGCTTTTTTTATTTTTAGGAGCCATGATGGGGCTTGTGCTGTCCGCCAACCTCATTTGGATGTATTTCTTCTGGGAAATCACCAGTGTCATTTCCTTTCTGCTCATCGGCTACACAAAAACCAAGGAAGCCATCCGAAACAGCTTCACCGCTTTATGGATGAACCTTCTGGGCGGTTTGGGCTTTGCAGCGGCGATCGCTTTTTCCGCGTTCCAGTTGGGTACGGTCCAGCTGGCCGATGTGGTGGAAAGCCGGGCCGCTATCCCGATTACCTGCCTTGCCTTTGCCGGACTCACCAAATCGGCCCAGCTTCCTTTTTCCACATGGCTGCTCGGGGCAATGGTCGCCCCTACTCCCTCCAGTGCCCTTCTTCACAGCGCCACTATGGTAAAGGCCGGCGTTTTTCTCCTTATCCGTCTTGCTCCTGCCATGTCCGGAACTCTGACCGGCACCATGGTTTCACTGGTGGGTGGCTTTACCTTTATTGCCGCTAGCATGATGGCCATTGCCCAGAATGACGGCAAGAAGGTTTTGGCCTTTTCCACCATATCGAATTTAGGGCTTATCGTCGCCTGCGCTGGCATTGGCGTGGAAGAAACTATTTGGGGCGCCATTCTCCTGATGATATTCCACGCGGTCAGCAAGTCCATGCTCTTCCAGGCAGTAGGAGCTACAGAAAACAGCCTTGGTTCCCGTGATATCGAAAATATGCATGGACTTCTGCTCCGTCTGCCTTCCCTGACCTATATTATGGGCATCGGCATCGCCGGCATGTATCTTGCCCCATTTGGAATGCTGATTTCCAAATGGGTAGCGCTCAAGGCCTTTGTAGACGCTGGCAATGTAGTGCTGGTTATCTTTCTCGCTTTCGGCAGCGCCACTACCATGCTGTACTGGACAAAGTGGCTGTCCAAGCTTATTTCCCTCCACCATACCAAGGAGGAGGTTCATGATCTCACATATAAGGATCAGTATCTTTCCATGTATATCCATGCCGGATGCATGCTTCTCCTTTGCATACTTTTCCCCTTCCTGGCGGTGTCGGTAGTCAATCCAATTATTTACGAACTGTTCGGCTATGTATATCCTGTTCTTTCCATGAGCGTGCTAACCACCATGGCCATCATGCTTTTGTCTGTTATCATTGTTCCCGTTGCCATGTTTCTGGTCACCCGCTCCGCCCGCCGGCATTATGTTCCCATCTATATGGGCGGCGCAAATGAGGGTGACAACACCTATTTCGTCAACAGCTATGGAGAATCAGAGCATCTTTATCTGACCAATTGGTATCTGCGGTTCCAGTTCGGTATGCGCCGTCTGCTGAAGCCGTCGGAAATCATTTCTGCCGGCCTGCTGATTGTGATGATTTGTATGATCATAGGAGGTGCCGTATGATTCAGTTCTTATCTGTCGCAGGATATCTAATCCTTGCCCCCTTCCTCGGCGGACTGCTGGAGGGTGTGGACCGCATTATCACCGCGCGTATGCAGCGCAGAAAGGGGCCTCCTCTTCTCCAGCCCTTTTATGATCTGAAAAAGCTTTTTTCCAAGCAGATGATCGCTGTCAACAATGTGCAGATGCTTTTAAATTTGAGTTATTTGGTCTTTCTCGCGGTGGCCGGCGCCATGCTGTTCGGGGGCATGGACATCCTGATGTGCCTGTTTATCCTTTCAACGGCCGACATGTTCTTGATTATGTCGGCCTCCAGCGATTCCTCCCCCTTCGCCACCATGGGTGCAAACCGTGAAATGATACAGATGATGGCCTATGAGCCCCTCACCCTTCTGATAGCCGTCGGCTTTTATCTCGCTACCGGTTCTTTTCATGTCGGTGATATCATTTCTTCCGTCCACAGCTCCATGATTGCCATGCCCGGAATGTTCATCGGGTTCCTGTTTATTTCCGCTGTCAAGCTGAGAAAATCTCCTTTTGACTTGTCTACCAGCCATCACGCCCATCAGGAAATGGTCAAGGGGCTTACAACAGAAATGGCCGGGCCCACATTGGCAATCATGAACATTGCGGAATATTACGAGATGATTCTTCTTCTGGGAATCGCCGGGCTTTTCATTGTCAATGAGAATTGGTGGAGCTGGTCTTTGGCCATTGTTGTCTGCCTTCTCTTTTACTTCTTGGAAATTCTATGGGACAATGTCAGCGCCCGGCTGAAATGGAATCATCTTTTAAGCAGCTGCTGGGTTGTCACTCTGCTGACCGGCGGCCTGAATCTGCTGATTCTCATGCTGATACGTTAAGGAGGGATAAGTTCATGGGAAAGCTTGCAAAATCTCCATGGCTGCTTCATTATGATGCCAGCAGCTGCAACGGCTGTGATATAGAGGTCTTAGCCTGCCTGACTCCAATGTATGATATTGAACGTTTCGGCATTATCAATACCGGCGATCCCTTTCAGGCAGATATCCTTTTGATTACAGGAGGCGTGAACAGCCAAAGTGAATCTGTTGTAAAACAAATCTACAGCCAGATGCCAAGCCCCAAGGTTGTTGTTGCCGTTGGCATCTGCGCGTGCACCGGCGGGGTCTTTAAAGAATGCTATAATATTAAGGGCGGCATCGACACCGTCATCCCCGTGGACATTTATGTTCCGGGATGCGCCGCCCGGCCGGAAGCAATTATTGACGGCGTGGTCAAGGCGGTGGAGCTCCTTCAGAAAAAACAGGAAGAGTACAGTCTCTCTAAAAAAAGAAAAAATAAGGAGGATGGCTGCCATGGAATTTGAAAATGAAATCCGCCCCATCGCCATGGAGGATTTTCTTCCACAGATCATTCAGTTTAAAATGGAAGGCTGGCGGTTTGTGCAGCTCTGCGCAAGTCGTCTGCCAGAACAATATGAGCTGAGCTATTCCTTTTGCCGGGAATATGACATGATAACCCTGCGTCTTGTCACCGGATTGGAGGAAAAAGTTTCCAGCATTACACAAATTTATCCCTGTGCTTTTATTCAGGAAAACGAAGTGGCCGAACTCTTCGGCGTCCCGATTGAAAATATCACGCAGGATTATCATCACCGACTGTACCGCATTGACAAAGAAACACCATTTAAGGAAAAGGGATGAGCATATGGCAAAGAGAAGCGTAGTTCCGTTTGGGCCACAGCATCCGGTATTGCCGGAGCCTGTCCATCTGGATTTGGTTTTGGAAGATGAAACAGTCGTGGAGGCTGTTCCCAGTATTGGCTTTATCCACCGTGGTCTGGAAAAACTGGTGGAGGTCAAGGACTTTAAGGAATATGTTTATATCGCGGAGCGTGTCTGCGGCATTTGCAGCTTTGGCCATGGCATGGGGTATTGTGAAGGAATTGAACATGTTATGGGAATTGAAGTTCCGAAACGCGCCGCTTACCTGCGTACTGTCTGGATGGAAATGAGCCGGATTCACAGTCATCTTTTGTGGCTTGGTCTGCTTGCCGACGCCATGGGGTTTGAAAGCCTCTTCATGGAATCCTGGCGGCTGCGTGAGAAAATTCTGGACATGTTTGACGCGACCACCGGGGGACGTATTATCTTTTCCGTGAATTGTATCGGCGGTGTCCTTAAGGATATGGATTCTTCCATGCTGTCAAAACTCAAAGAGATGATTGACAGCATAGAGATAGAATTGAAGCCTGTGGCTGAAACCTTTCTTTCCGACTGCACTGTATGCAGCCGTTTAAAAGGGCTTGGAGCGCTGACAGGGCCGCAGGCTCTGCTGATGGGTGCCGTCGGCCCTATGCTGCGTGCCAGTGGCGTTTCCTATGATGCCAGAAAGCTGGGTTATGCCGCTTACGGCGATTTGGATTTTGAACCGGTCACCGCCAAAGAAGGGGATTCCCATGCCCGCTGTCAAGTCAGAATTCAGGAAATCTACCAATCCTTCCAGTTGATCCGGCAGGCGGTTTCCAAAATTCCAGAGGGAGATATTCAGGTGCCTGTTAAGGGAAATCCGAAGGGAGAATATTTTATGCGCATTGAGCAGCCCCGTGGTGAGGCAATTTATTATGTAAAGGGCAATGGTACAAAGTTTCTTGACCGCTTCCGTCTGCGTACCCCTACTACCAGCAATATCCCCCCCATGCTGAATTTGCTGAAGGGCTGTCAGCTTGCCGATGTTCCTCTGCTGATTCTGACTATCGATCCCTGTATCAGCTGTACTGAGAGGTGAAATCCATGTCTAATGTGAAATTTAATGTGAAATTTTTCACATATACCCGCACAGCCTTAAAAAACCTGTTTTCCAAGCCGGCGACGAAGGAATATCCCTTTATTCCAGCTCAATTTCCTCAACGGATGCGAGGCCATGTAGCAATCGAAATTGAAAAATGTATTTCCTGCGGCATCTGCGCCCGTTCCTGTCCTCCCGGTGCAATCCAGGTTGACCGGACAGCCGGTACCTGGACCATATATCGTTTTGATTGTGTGCAATGTGGGAATTGCACCAACGTCTGCCCTAAAAAATGCTTGGAGATGGTTCCTGGATATACTGAACCGCAGGCACAGAAATCCAGTGAAACCTTTACCCGGCCTGCGCCTTCCGCTTCTCCAGATGCCGTCCCCAAAGCCGTGGGCAAACCGGTCAATGACACTTCCAAATGCGTTTTCTGCACGCTTTGCGCCAAAAAATGTCCACAGGAAGCAATCGCCGTAGATCGCGCCGCAAAAACATGGACTTTGGAGGAAGAAAAATGTGTCGCGTGCGGTATCTGTGTTTCCAGCTGCCCTAAAAAATGTTTACAGATGAAATCATGCTGATTCTTGTCCCTTCACACGTAGGATCATAAGAGCTCTGTTCATAAAGCAACGCCTTGGAAAAGCGGCTTTTCCCAAGGCGTTATTTCATGTCTAAATGATAGAATGTCATAGATGGATAACTGGATAATCCATCAGCTGACTGTCTCAATTTTTCAATAGTTTCCCAGAATAGGCTGAAATTTTTTAGGGTTTGCTGAAAGATACTCCCATATAAATCCACTGGATCCATACAGAAGTTCTTGCGCCTCCCTGGGAAGAAAAGGTACTGACATCACACAGCGACCAAAGCTTGCTGCTTGGATTCTGCTGTCTGATTCTCAGCCAATGGGACTCCTCTGAGTTGCTGTAAACAATATCATCCAATGTGATTCTGGAGGATATAGAGGTATTGTTATTGGTTTGTGTTTCAACAGAACCTCCCCCGTAAATACTGGTTCGCCTAATATCGCATAATACGGGGACACTTGCGTCTGCCGCACGTATAGAAAGACGGATGGATGAAGTGGATGTGTTCTGTGCTGTTAATATCACTCCTTCCAGAGGAATGTCAACAGAACTACCAGTTGTGCTCAGATCAACATTATACGCCTGAATATTAGATCTAAGATTGGGGCTCACAATTTCTTGCGCGGCTGTTTTAAAGCTAACTTTATAAGTCGCCGGGGTATTTTCTGATACTGATATAATAGGAGTTTCTCCTGCTATTCCTTGAGCCCCTGTGTCTCCGGTATCTCCCTTCTCGCCTTTCTCTCCCTGGGCTCCCTGAGGGCCCGCCGGTCCTACAGGAACGACAAAGTCCAATGTTACTCCCGTTCCCGTGGGATTGGCCGTCACCTTGGCATCCGTCCCCGAGGTCACTTCTCCTATCTCTATGCTGGGGGTAACTCCTATCGGGCCTTGAGCCCCTGTGTCTCCGGTATCTCCCTTCTCGCCTTTCTCTCCCTGGGCTCCCTGAGGGCCCGCCGGTCCTACAGGAA
>JAHZIE010000022.1:27459-39468 GCA_019419895.1 Clostridiales bacterium
TCTCTATGCTGGGGGTAACTCCTATCGGGCCTTGAGCCCCTGTGTCTCCGGTATCCCCCTTCTCGCCTTTCTCTCCCTGGGCTCCCTGAGGGCCCGCCGGTCCTACAGGAACGACAAAGTCCAATGTTACTCCCGTTCCCGTGGGATTGGCCGTCACCTTGGCATCCGTCCCCGAGGTCACTTCTCCTATCTCTATGCTGGGGGTAACTCCTATCGGGCCTTGAGCCCCTGTGTCTCCGGTATCCCCCTTCTCGCCTTTCTCTCCCTGAGGACCAGGATCTCCTTTTTCTCCTTTTGCCCCTGTTGCTCCTACAGGTCCCTGTTCTCCTTGGGGACCTTGGCATCCCCTCTCTCCTTGAGGCCCCTGCGGCCCCCGTTCCCCTGGCGGGCCCTGTTCTCCCTGGGGCCCTTGTTCTCCCCGCAGCCCTCTTTCTCCTTTATCTCCTTTATCTCCCTTTTCCCCTTGTGGACCTGCCGGCCCCATGGAACCAGGATCTCCCTTAGGTCCCACCGGGCCGGGATCTCCCTGTGGGCCCTGCGGACCGGTATTTCCTTGTATTCCCTGAGGGCCCATAATTCCTGGATCACCTTTTGGGCCAGCATCTCCCCTCACTCCCTGAGGCCCTCGAGGTCCGGTCAGTCCCGCCAAACCACGGGGACCCGCCGGACCCGGACATCCTTGATCTCCTTTGGGGCCTTGAGGCCCCTGAGGACCTCGTTCTCCCCTTGTCCCCTGAGGGCCCTCAGGCCCGGGCATCCCTTGGGGGCCCTGGGGCCCAACCGGCCCTTGAATCACCGTATAATTTTCCTCCGGTGTTGAACATGAACAATATTTATTGCAGTTATAATAGTGCATTATGCCTCTTTCCTTTCGTAGGGTTATTCTCAGCTACTCCTTTTCAGAAGGCGGCAATTTCTTCTGAGCACCTTCTTCTACTGTTTTATCATTTAACCTTTCGCTTTGGGTTCCAAAATAAAAAGCGACTACAACAGAAAAAATCGTAAGAAAATCCCGGCTGGAAATTTCCCCTGTAATCGCAAGATAGGCAAATACAACTGATAAAATCATTGTCACTATACTTTTGACACATAGTAGATTGCTCAGTCTCTTCAGCCATATAGAAGACATATGCATCACCTCCAATCATGCTCTCCACTATCATAGTATGTCGGCGCATGACCTTCTGTCACATGGCCGGATTAAAGCTTTTTCTTATAAAACAGAGATTTATTATCCGTAATCTTAAATAATTCTTTATTTAATACGGATTCATTCAGAGGATTTTTCATGGACAGATTAGAGTCAGCAAATGGTTCTTTTTATACATACAGTGAATCACGGCACTTTTCTCCCTCAGAAAAGGTAATCGTTTTCATTCTCTTTTTCTCTATGAAAAGTAATTCCATGCTTTCTCAAACAAAAATTTAATGATAATTTGCTAAGTTCCCGCACGGAACGCGGCATTCTTATCCCCGCCGTTTCACTACCCAGGCTGGTAATTTCAAAAGAGCGCCCTACATCCGCGACGCGCTTTTCCATAGTTTCCTTCATCTCAAAAAACAAGAAGTACCAGAACACAATCCGCGTCCGGGTACTTCTCATCAATGTACTGCGATCCTCCCTAAATATATTCTCGAATCAAATTTCCTTAAAAAATATATATGCTGCGGATTTTGCGCCTCTTCCTCAATATTTAGGATAAATCAAAAATTCCGCTCTTTCATCTATCACTCTTGTCTTTTCCCGCCTGTACTGCTGAGGAGCCATTCCAATATACCGGCGGAAAATCTGATAAAAAAATTTGGTGTCCTGGTATCCGATCTGATACCCCACTTCTGTTATAGAAAGAGACGTCCCAACCAGAAGGGCCTTGGCTCTTTCAATCCTTTTTTTCTGCACATATTCCAAAATAGTGCTTCCCATCCGTTTTTTAAAATTCCGGCATAAATGCGCCTCGCTCATATGGAACCGCGCAGCCAGTTTTTTCACCGAAACCGGCTGCAAATAGTGATGATCCAATTCATAAAGGATCTCCGCAAATTCTCTTTCCCTTCCAGGATAAAATTTCCCCGTTCTTCCCTGCCGGATCATGCGGAAAATCTCCATCAAAAGCTCTTCAAGAACCGCCCTGAGCATCCAGGAATACCCATCATGTTTCCGCGAACATTCCCCTTCCATTTTTTCCATCAAGCGAAAAATTTCCTCTTTTTCATCCTGAAAAATCATCCCGTCTGATATACCGCCCAGCGGCGCGGAAAACCTCTTCTGAAAGGCCGCAGTCAATTCTTCCATGGAGTTTTCTCCGTCTAATAGAGGAAACAAAGCTTCCGGGCGGAAAAGGCAGTTCAGCACCAAAGGCAACGGCTCCTCCTCTTTCAGCCTTTCATAGCTATGGGAAGCCCTTCCGGACAAAAAAACAAAGTCCCCCTTGGAGAGAACCGCCTGCCTGCCATTCAGCACATGCAGAACCCTTCCCTCAACCAGATAAGCGATCTCAAAAAAATCATGAGTATGCTCCTCTATCACGCCAGAGATGGGGACATATTGCGCCGATATATGAGGAGCTGAAAAAAATACATCCTGTTTTCTAATTCGATTCATATCAAAATCACCCCTGATTTCCGCAAAAAATCACGGTTGCTGAAATTATATCTTCTCTCTATACTTATAAACAATGGAAAGGAGATGCTCTTATGACCAACCGTGAACGTCTTGTCAACACTTTACACTTCCGCCCTGTCGATCGCCTGCCGCGTATTGAATGGGCTTCCTGGTGGACGCAGACCATAGAGCGATGGAAGGGGGAGGATCTGCCATTCGAACTTCCCTATGAAAAAATATCCGACTACTGGGGACTGGACGGTCTTAAACAAATTTGGTGCGCTCCCCGCTCTTCCGGCTGCCCCACCCCCCGTTTTCATGGCTCCGGCATCATGGAAACAGAGAAGGATTATGAAGAACTCCACCCCTATCTTTTTCCAAAGGAACCCATCAAAAAATACGTCGAGCAGCTAAAAAAATGGAAACCTCTGCACGACAGGGGAGAAATTTCCATCTGGCTGAGCTTTGATGGCTTTTTTTGGTTTCCCCGCACCTTGTTCGGCATTGAGAACCATCTTTATGCCTTTTATGATTATCCCGAACTCATGCACCGAATGAACCAGGAGGAGTCCGACTACATTCTTACCTGCATAGAAGAGCTGTGTCAGGTCCTGACGCCCGACTTTATGACCTTTGCGGAGGATATGTCCTACAATAACGGCCCTATGCTTTCCAAGAAAGCGTTTGATGAATTTTTAAAACCATATTACCTGAAAACAGTTCCCATAATCAAAGAAAAGGGCATCATACCCATGGTAGATACTGACGGAGATGTGACAAAGCTTATCCCTTGGCTGAGAGAAGTGGGCATTGAAGGAATTCTTCCCTTGGAACGGCAGGCGGGAGTAGATGTGGCAGAGATCCGCAGAATGTATCCTGATTTCCGTTTGATCGGCGCCTATGATAAAACTATCATGCACAAGGGAGAAGCCGCCATGCGACAGGAATTTGAGCGCCTTCTGCCTGTGATGCGCACTGGCGGCTTTATTCCTAGTGTGGATCACCAAACGCCTCCTGATGTTTCAACGGAAAACTACCGCGTTTACCTGAAGCTTTTAAAGGAATATACGGAAAAAGGTGCTATTTCCGGCTGACAAACTCTCCTTCAGCCGACAGCCGCCCGGAGATATTCTCTCCGGGCACAAACTTGCATAAGAAAAACCAAGTCATCCGGCAAACGGCGGCAGCTAAGGCCATAGCGTTGGAAAGGCCTTTGCAGCCATTGCCTGCGGCTTGGTTTTTCTTTTTGCGAGTCTTGTGTTCTATTACGCCCCTCCGTCAATCAGGCCGCTGTCCGCCATGGAAACATAATCCCGATCCGCTATGATGATATGGTCAAGCAGGCGTATATGAAGAAGCTCCAGCGCCTGCTGCACCGCCTCAGTGGTATTCAGATCCTCAGAGGAAGGAAGCGCAATTCCGCTGGGATGGTTATGGGCGATAATGGCGGCGGAAGCCTGGTATCGGGATGCAATTTTGACAATGCTCTTAATGCTGATATCCAGCGAATGAATAGACCCCTCCATCACAGTACCACAGAACAGCTGCCTTCCCTTACCGTCCAAAAGCATCAGCATCAGCGTCTCTGTATTAATACAGGAATACCGGTGAAGCAACAGTTCTCCCGCATCCTTGGTAGACGAAATAATAAACTTTTCCGAATATTTTTCATCCAGATACCTCTGGCTTAAATCAGGAATCAAATGAAGCAGGGTGGCGGCAGCCGGGCCGATTCCGTCAATTTTAATCAGCTCCTCATAAGGAGCGTCAAATACTCCCGCGATGGATCCAAACTGTTGGAGCAGCTTATGGGCCAGTTCGTTGGTATCCTTTTGAGGGATGCCGAAAAACAAAAGAAGCTCTAATACCACATGGGCGTCAAAATTTCTCAGTCCTTCCGACAGAAACCTCGCCTTCAGTCTCTGACGGTGCCCATCATGCACCCTGTCAGCCACAGTGCCCTCACCTTTCCCCTCTGTTTTTAACACTTTGTGTTTATTATAGTATATTTTCCTCGATTTGAAAAGTAATTTTATTTTTATCAATTTTTCTTTTCCGTTTTCTTTTTTCATGCTATAATGCTGATGAAAGCCATCCCGTTTCCTGTATTTCAACCGGCCTATACATTTCATATTTTATACGGTTGATATTTTCAAACACGCGATTGATAAATGGAGGCAGTTTTCCCTATGAAAACCCTGATAATAGGAAAAAATGACGCGGGACAGCGTCTGGATAAATTTCTGACCAAAGGTTTTAAAAACCTTCCGGTCTCCCTTATGTATAAATACATTCGGACGAAGCATATTAAGGTCAATGGAAAACGGTGCGAAATATCCACCAAGCTTATCGAAGGAGATCGGGTTGATCTCTATGTGAAGGATGAATTCCTTGCCGAAGTTCCCCAGCAATATCCCTTCCTAAAGGCATCCAAAAGACTATCGGTGGTCTATGAGGATAATAACCTTCTCCTTGTCAACAAACCCGCGGGGCTTATTGTCCACTCCGATGATAAGAGCTATGGAGACACCCTCATCGACCGCATCCAGCGGTATTTGTTTGAAAAAAGGGAATACCTTCCCGACCAGGAAAGAGCCTTTGCCCCCGCCCTGGCAAACCGTATTGACAGGAACACCAGCGGCCTTGTCATGGCCGCCAAAAACGCGGAAACCCTCCGTCTGCTCAATGAAGCTATAAAGGAACGAAATATTGACAAATATTATTTATGTGTTCTCCACGGAAGGCTTGAAAAAAAAGAAGGCATCCTGGAAGGATACCTTGAAAAAAACGTGTCCCTGAACCGGGTGTATGTCCACAGCGCTCCCATACCAGGAGGACGGACTATCCGTACAAAATACCGTATACTGGAAGAAAAGGGACGCTTTTCCCTGGCTGAGGTGGAATTGCTCACCGGACGCACCCATCAAATCCGCGCCCATTTTGCTTCTATCGGCCATCCACTTCTCGGCGATGGAAAATATGGTACCAATCACCTGAACAAGGGAACCGGTTATAAAGCGCAGGCCCTCCATTCCTGCCGTCTTACCTTCCATTTTCCTCAAGACTGTCTGCTCCATTACTTGGACGGAAAAAGCTTTTCCGCCCCTACTGAGGATATTTGGTTCCTTCAGGATTTTTCGGAGGGCCGGCTTGGCTAAAACCCATATTCTGATAGAATGACATTCCTTTTCTGTAGTTAAGATATCCTTAACCTTCTTAGCACGAATCGGCGGTGTTGGCTGGACTACTCAGTCCTGTTCATAATTTCTATAGAGGATAGAAAAATTTTGGCACCGGGTAGTCGGAGAAATGAGAGAACAATAAAACGGAGAAATTCCTCCCTTGTGGAATAATAAATTTTCTTTTTAAATTTTTAACCTGACGCTGTAATTTTTCCGGTGGAAGAGCTTCCGCCCTTTGATGATTCTTTTCATTTAATTTACTACACTACACCGGTTACACCAGCATTTTCGAAAGGACTATTGTATGGAATTGATTGCCCAAGACAAAAAAAAAGAACGCGCTTTTCTTGTCGCTGTGGATACAGGCGATTTTAACGCGGAAGCATCTCTCAATGAATTGTGTGAGCTTGCTGAAAGCGCAGGTGCGAAGGTGGCGGGAACCGTTCTGCAGAAGCGTCCCTCTCCTGACGCCGCCACCTGTGTTGGAGAAGGGAAAATGGAAGAAATCCGCGTTTTCTGCGAGATCAATGAGATTGATATTCTGATCTTTGACCACGAGCTTTCTCCCAGCCAGCTGCGGAACATTGAACAGCTTTCCAGAAAACGTGTCATTGACCGTACCATGCTGATTCTTGATATCTTTGCCTCACGCGCCCGCTCCAAGGAAGGCCGTCTTCAGGTAGAGCTTGCTCAGCTGCAGTACTTGCTCCCCAGACTGGCGGGGCAGGGCTCTGCTTTATCCCGTCTGGGCGGCGGCATTGGAACCAGAGGGCCCGGAGAAACCAAGCTGGAATCTGACCGGCGTCATATCCGTCGGCGGATTCAGGCGCTGAAGGAACAACTGGGGCAGGTTGAAAAAAGGCGGGGAGAACTGCGCAAACGCCGCCAAAAGGACGGCATCCTTACGGTGGCCATAGTCGGCTATACCAACGCTGGGAAATCGACTCTGATGAATTATCTAACCCAGGCTGGTGTTTTGGCAGAAAACAAGCTTTTCGCCACCTTGGATCCCACTGCACGCGCCTTAAAGCTTCCAGGCGGTACTACAATTATGCTGGTGGACACCGTGGGGCTTGTGCGCCGTCTGCCCCATCACCTTGTCGATGCCTTCAAATCCACCCTTGAGGAAGCAGCGCAGGCGGATGTTATTCTGAATCTCTGTGACGCCTCCAGCGAAGAAGCGCT
The DNA here is from genome assembly GCA_019419895.1 of Clostridiales bacterium. Lineage (GTDB taxonomy): Bacteria > Bacillota > Clostridia > Oscillospirales > Acutalibacteraceae > JAHZIE01. The sequence goes on from JAHZIE010000022.1 coordinate 34,429, forward strand.
CACCCATTTAGAAGTCACCGAAACGTTGCTTCAGTCGCTGGGCTGTGAGGGGCGACCTGTCCTGCGAGTGATGAATAAATGTGATCTCCTTGGCAATGTCATCCCATTTTCAAGCGGAAGCATCCATATTTCCGCCGTAACAGGGGACGGAATCCCCCTTCTGCTTCAGGAGATTGAAAATCATCTGCCTCAAAAGGCGCGGGCTGAACTTTTGATTCCCTTTTCTGAAGGGGGCATTGCCTCCAAAATCCGTGAAGAAGCCCTTTTGCTGAAAGAAACATATGAGCCGGAAGGTTTTCGGTTTTCCGCTATGCTGGATCCGGTACAGATGGGACGCTGGAAAAAATATGTGCTTCCTGATAAGGAATAGCTTCATTCCTATATTTTCCAAGGGACTCTTTCGTACCATCAGACAATCAAAGCGCTTTCAGCTGAGCCATCCCCAGTTGGGAAAGTGCGTTTATTTTGAAATAGAGAAGCGCGACCGAGTATGTTGGATTTATAAATGGGGATATGCTCAAAGGCTAAAAGTATTATTCCCTGTTATTCTTGCAAAAGGGGATGAAAAATTTCCTTTTAACTTCTTCCCTGAGCCGGCAAATCAGCCCTGTTCTCCCATTTCTTAAACTGGTAAGGATGCAGCCTTGCTCATATTTCGCCCTGTAGTTTCTTCTTTGCGGGGTTACAAGGCCACTCTTCTTTTTCCGTTAATTCATCAGTCAATTTGCCGGGCCTTTTATCTAACCTGATTTCTCCTTGTATTTTCCAGCTGAATATTAGCAAAAGACACCTCCCGCAGTAATATGACGCTTACAGCGGGAGGTGTCTTTCATCTTTTTACAATATGATGGGCAGACAGTTTCCTTGTTAATCAGTCCCCTGTCTTTTCATCCTTCAGTGTCAAGGGCAGGACGGTCGGTGTGATACCGCTTGGTAAACACCAAAGCCCAGATAGCAGCCGCGCCTCCGGCGATCGTCAGCCCCGCCCAAATCAAAACGGTCGTATTCCATCCGGACGACGTGACAACAGATGAAAATACCGCACTGGCGATAGAGGAAGAAGCGTAACTGGTAAAATTAAGAAAACCGCTGATGGAAGAAACGGCGCCTGTGTCGCGGAAACGCATGCAATATGCGCTGAACAGCATGTTGCAGACACTGCTCATGGCGGCGCTTGCCGCGAAAAGCGCAAGGATAGTCGGAAGGACATACCTTCCGTCCATCAGCCACATGGCAACAAACATCACAGTGGCAAAGGAAAACATGATTATGCAGACCCGCATTTCTCTGCATTTCATCTTTTTAAACAAAAACAGTCCTGTAAATGTGCCGGCTAAATTGACAATAGGAAGTATGCTTGAAAGTCCAGCCGCGACTGTTGAGGACATCATCAACTTTTCAGCGATATAGGTCGGTATCCAGAAGGCCACCGCATTGCGGATAATGCCGTTGACGATGGCCGCAAACGCCATAGGAAGAATCGCATTTTTCCACAGGATGGAAAAAACTTCTCTTCCCATCCCCCGGTTTTCTTTTTCTTTTTTTTGAATCGGACGCACTATCTGCTGTTTTTCCAAATATCCCAGCACCACAAACCATGCCGCGGCACACACAATCAGCAAAATACCGGAAATATAAAAAGCCGCCTGCCATTTTTGCCGCGCTGACGCGGCCGTAGCAATCAGGGAAGCCGCCATGGTTCCAAGAATGGAAGCAACCGTCAGCCCGGTCATATAATATCTTGCCCTGTTGGAGGGGACATTTTCCGCAATTACTTTGGAAAGGGGCCCCCACAGCATCGAGAGGAGGAGGCCGCAAATGCCCCACAGGAAAATCCCCAGAGTTCCCGAGCTTATCACTGGAAAACAAAGAAGAGAGACCCCCGCTCCGAGCAAACCAATAGAAACCATATATCGCGCCCTGACGTGATCTCCAATCAGACCGTTGATAATCTGCCCGATCCCATAGGTGAGAAAAAAAGCCGACCCCATCAGCCCAAGCGACTCTTTGTCGAAGGCAGAAACTTCCGTCATTGCTGGAAGAATGGCGCTTAAAATACTTCTTCCGTCATAACAGATGGTATAGGCAAAAAAGCACATGATTCCCAGAAGGATCGGTGATTGAGGCTGTCGTTTGGATGACTGCTCCATACATACTCCCCTTTTACACATCATTTCAGCACAATCGGCTGGCACCAAGAGGTATTGCCCCGGAAATCCTGAACCGTCGCGCGGACAAACTGGGCGTGATCCCGCAGCTTCATTTCCGCATAGGTAACCGGCTTATCCGGCGTGCCATGTACCGGCATATAGGAATAAGAGGCATCTTCCGGATATGAATTGACAGGGGAATACATATAGATATCGCGGCAGGGCTCGCACCAGATTTTCGCCACCCCATCCTCTACATAGAAATCCAATATTTTCGGCGCTTCCTCCCCTTCCCGCGCCGCGCTGGCGAAAAAGCTGCCCTTTTCAATGGCCTCTATGATTCCCTTATGGGAAAAATCATCTGTCTTGACCGTAATATAGCCCCCGCAGTAATCCTCGGTTCCACCATGGGCGTCATCTGTGCCAAAACACCAAATATAATTTTGATGCCACAGAAAATGCTCATAAAATACTTCTGAATTTCCACATTTCCACGAGGCCTCGCAATTATGGTTATAAATTTCCATGCCCACAATATTCTTCAAATCCACAATATCACAAATATCTGTCCTGCTCCAATAGGGATGGTTGTAAATAACCAGATTGTTCCGTTCGCGCATACCGTCCACCAGTTCCTGAAGGGTCAAATGCGCATGAGCCCGATCCCCCAACGTGGTATGGTTAGGGATTTTTGTAGTTTCCGGATCGCCAAAAACGATCAGATGATGCCACCACTTTGCGCCGTGCCGAGTATGTATCTCCGCCGCCGGGATGCTTAGAAAATCTTCTGTTTCAAATTCGGGATAATAACCGTAATGGGCATGATCCGTTATGCCCAGGAAAGCATATCCATTTTTCTTATACCGTTCCACAGTTTCCTGAGGAGAGTATCTTCCATCACTGACAGTGGTATGGGTATGCAGGTTGCCTTTATACAAACTGCCGTCCCGAAAAAGTGTAAACTGCTTCATATCTCTTCTCCTGCCTTTTTATTAATTTCCTGTCCAGCTATTTCAGCCGGATGGGCTGTCCCCAAGTAATGTTGCCATTAAAATCCCGCAAGGTTGCACGAACATATTTTGCATCCCCGCTCAATTTCAGCTCCAGATAGGTTGCCGGCTCCTGCCGCTTGGCATGAACATGGCTGGAGTCATTCCCCACCCTGGGATATTCTCCCCTTCCCGCAAAAAGAAAGATATCCCGGCAGGGCTCACACCAGATTTTCGCAATGCCATCCTCCACATAAAAATCCAATATTTTCGGCGCTTCCTCCCCTTCCTGTGCGGCACAGGAAAAAAAGCTCCCTTTTTCTATGGCGCTGATAATTCCCCTGTGGGAAAAATCATCTGTTTTCACCACAATATATCCTCCGCAGTAGTCCTGTGAGCGTCCATGGGCATCATCGGTGGAAATGGCCCACAAATAATTCCCGTGCCATAGATAATGTTCATAAAATACCTCAGAACTCCCCCATTTCCAAGGGACATCGCAGCCATAATTATAAATTTCCATCCCCACCAGATTTTTCAGCCCGATAATTTCGTTGATATCGCATTTAGACCAAGAGGGATGATTATACATGACGAGATTGCCCGTCGCTTTCATTTTGTCAATCAGCTGTTGAATGGTTAATTCCGCATGATCCCTGTCGGGAAACAGGGTATGATTTTTTATTTTCGTCACCGCCGGATCTCCAAAGACCAAAAGATGGTGCACCCATGTGGCACCGTTACTCGTCTGAACCTCCATGGAAGGGATATTAAGAAAATTCTCCGTTTCCAGCTCCGGATAATATCCGTAGTGGCAATGATCAGAAAGGGCGAGAAAATGATACCCGTTTTTTCTGTATCTTTCCACCGTATCTTCAGGCGTCAGCTCTCCATCGCTTACAACGGTGTGGGTATGCAGATTGCCCTTATAAAAATTCCCTTCTCTTGATAATGTGTAGTATTTCACTCAAATCCCCTGCCTTTCTAATTTATTTTTTCAGCATCCATTCAGGAACACGCCGCAAATTTTCAGATCATACCTGTTTTTGAATTGATTTAGTCCAGCCGATATTGATCATCCAGCATCTCATTGATTTCCAAGCGCTTCCTAATGGTGAATTCCTTCTTTTGAAAATCGATATAGGCGCACAAGCTGTCCAGCAGCAACAGCTGCACCATACGAGAGGTCATGGAAATATTCTGTATCTCCCTTTCCTTGGAAGCGGCAATCAAGGTGACGTCACACAGGCGTGCCAGCGGACTGTCCGCATAGCTGGTGATACATATGGTTTTCGCCCCTCTTTTTTTCGCAGCCTGCATAGCCTTGAGCAGGTCATCTGTCCGTCCTGTATAAGAAAAAGCCATGGCCAGGCATTCTTTATCCAGCATAGAAGCGGAAATCTGGCAGATCATGGAATCCGTGACCGCCACGGCGGGAAGCCCCAGCCGCATCATTCGATAATAGGCGTCCAAGGCAAGGACGGAAGAACTTGCCAAACCGTACAGATCAATTTTCCTTTTCGCCCCCATGAGAAGGTCAGCGGCTCTTTCAAAGTCTTCCCGGGAATTGACGGCATAAGTTGCCTGAAAGGCGGAAACCGCGTTATCCATCACTTTTTTCATCGTATCCTTAACGCTGTCCTCTTCCCCAACATTATTAAAAATCAGATCATTATGGGTGCTCAGGGATTGGGCAATCTGTATCTTGAGCTGCGAATATCCAGAAAAGCCAAGACGAAGGGAAAAGTTTGCAATACTTCCCTGGGACACGCCTGTTTCCTGGGCTAAATTCCGCATGGTCATATTGACCGTCTTTTGAGGATGCTTTAAAATATAGTCGGCAATCCGTCTCTCCACCTCCGACATGGAAAGATAAAACTTTTGAATTTGATTCAGAATAT